>NZ_CP054839.1:4579942-4885272 GCF_018141105.1 Saccharopolyspora erythraea
GGCGGCCAGCGTGCGCGCCGCGGCGGTGGAGACCTGCTGGCCCAGCACCGTGCGCACCGCGAACTCGGCGGAGTCCACCGTGCGCGGCACCCGCCGGCCGGGATTCTTGTCGACCAGCTCCCGCAGCAGCGCATCCGAGCGCAGCAACTCGTCGACGGCCACCGGATCGGCGTCGAGGTCCAGCAGCCTGCGGCAGCGGTTGATCGCCACCGGCAGGTCCCGCAGATCGCTCAGCGAAAGCCGGCAGCCGACGTGGTCGGGCATCGGACGCAGGGCGACCACACCGTGCCCGTGCGGCAGGCGCAGCGTGCGCCGGTAGGACCCGTCGCGCCACTCCTCCACCCCCGGCACCGCCGTGGCCGCCAGGTGCCCGAAGAGGTTGTCGGGGCACAACGGGGCGCGGAAGGGCAACCGCAGCGACAGCGGACCCGACGGCGCCGGCGCCCCCGGCGAACAGCGCCGCAGCTCGCTCGGCGCCACGGCGAACACCT
This sequence comes from Saccharopolyspora erythraea, assembly GCF_018141105.1. NCBI lineage: Bacteria > Bacillati > Actinomycetota > Actinomycetes > Pseudonocardiales > Pseudonocardiaceae > Saccharopolyspora > Saccharopolyspora erythraea. Next base: position 4,580,434 of record NZ_CP054839.1, read on the forward strand.
CGCGCACCGTGTCGTTGAACGCGCGGATGCTGCCGAAGCCCGCCGCCAGCGCCACCTCGGCCATCGGCAGCGCGGTCGTCTCCACCAGCACCCGGGCGGTCTGCGCCCGCTGCGCGCGGGCCAGCGCCAGCGGCCCCGCCCCGACCTCGGCCAGCAACTGCCGCTCGACCTGCCGGTCGCTGTAGCCGAGCCGCGCGGCCAGCCCCGGCACGCCCTCCCGGTCCACCACGCCGTCGGCGATCAACCGCATGGCCCGCCCGACGAGATCCGCGCGCTGGTTCCACTCCGGCGAGCCCGGGCTGGCGTCGGGACGGCAGCGCTTGCACGCCCGGAAACCGGCCTGCTGCGCCGCGGCCGAGGTCGGGAAGAACCGCATGTTCTCCGCCTTGGGCGGCACCACCGGACAGCTCGGCCTGCAGTAGATCCCGGTGGTCAGCACCGCGGTGAAGAACCACCCGTCGAAGCGCGCGTCCCGGGAACGCACCGCCCGCACGCACCGCTCAACATCATCATGCACACCAGAAGCATCCACCGCCGGCGCACCGCGGTCTAGCAGAAATCCGACATCATGGGCCCGCGTAGGCGATTCTTCGCGCTCCCGCAGGCTCAGACCAAGCGCTGTTCGAGGACCTGACCCGGCCAGCCGTCGCGGTCGAACCGCTCGGTCGGCCTGAACCCGGCATCGACGTAGTAGCGCACCAGCCTGCCGTCACCACCCGCCCAGCAGTCCACCCGCAGCAGCCCGATCCGGCGCCGCGACGCCTGCCCCCGCGCGTGCTCCAGCAGCGCCGTGCCGATACCGCGCCCGCGCAAGCGCCGCGAGGTCAGCAGCAGCCGCACGTAGAGCTCGGGCTCGGTCGCGGCCGGCGCGTAGGGCGGCGGCTGCTCGCCCAGCACCAGCGCCCCCGCCACCTCCCCGTCGACCTCGGCGATCCACAGGTCACCGCTGTCGAGGGTCGAGCGCACCCCCTGCACCCGGTCGGGCACACCCGACCACGGCACGCTGCCCCACTGGGCCTGCCTGCCCAGCCCGGTCAGCCACTCCACGGCCTCGTCGAACATCCCCAGGATCGCCGGGAGGTCTCCGTGGTCGCCCAAGCGCAGAACCGTCATGATCGACATCATGGCGCCCCGGGCCCCCGCCGGGCAGCCCTGCGGCGGAAATCCGCCACCGTCGTGTGGCCCGGCTCTCGAGCTGAATCGGTCCGGCACCACGTCCACTGTGATCCGTGGCGGGCACGCGCGGCAACCGGCCCACGGCCGATAGCATCGCCAGGGCAACCACCCGGCGAGCAGGAAGTAAATTCAGATGACCCAAGCGCCCGTCACCGTGACCGTCACCGGCGCGGCAGGCCAGATCGGCTACGCCCTGCTGTTCCGGATCGCCTCCGGCCAGCTCATCGGGCCCGACACCCCGGTCAGGCTGCGGCTGCTGGAGATCCCGCAGGCGGTCAAGGCGGCCGAGGGCACCGCCATGGAGCTCGACGACTGCGCGTTCCCGCTGCTGCAGAGCATCGAGGTCACCGACGACGCCCGCACGGCCTTCGACGGCACCAACGTCGCGCTGCTGGTCGGTGCGCGCCCCCGCACCAAGGGCATGGAGCGCGGTGACCTGCTGGAGGCCAACGGCGGCATCTTCAAGCCCCAGGGCGAGGCCATCAACGCCGGTGCCGCCGACGACGTCCGCGTGCTGGTGGTCGGCAACCCCGCCAACACCAACGCCCTGATCGCCCAGGCCCACGCCCCCGACGTCCCCGCCGAGCGGTTCACCGCGATGACGCGCCTGGACCACAACCGCGCCCTGACCCAGCTCGCGCAGAAGCTCAGCGTGTCGGTCAACGACATCAAGAAGCTCACGATCTGGGGCAACCACTCGGCCACCCAGTACCCCGACCTGTTCCACGCCGAGGTCAACGGCAAGATCGCCGCCGAGCAGGTCGACCAGGCCTGGCTGGCCGACACCTTCATCCCCACCGTGGCCAAGCGCGGCGCGGCCATCATCGAGGCCCGCGGCGCGTCCTCGGCCGCCTCGGCCGCCAACGCCGCCATCGACCACATCCACACCTGGGTCAACGGCACCCCGGAGGGCGACTGGACCTCGGCCGCGGTCGTCTCCGACGGCTCCTACGGCGTGCCCGAGGGCCTGATCTCCTCCTTCCCGGTCGTCGCCCGCGACGGCCGGTACGAGATCGTGCAGGGCCTGGAGATCGACGAGTTCTCCCGCCAGCGCATCGACGCCTCGGTCAACGAGCTCAGCGAAGAGCGCGACGCGGTCCGCAAGCTCGGCCTGCTCTGAACCCACTGACCTGCGGGCCGCACCCGAACCGGGTGCGGCCCGCAGTGCTGTGCACGGCCGGTGCCGACGCGAGTGGCCGATCCGCCCGGTCGTGCAAGACTCGGAACCGCACCAGCCCGACAACGCCCCTCTCACGCTCGGAGGACGGCAATGTCTGAGCACATCGGCGGCACTGACCAGGCCAGCACCGCGAAAGCGGACTACGAGCGACTGCGCACCGGCCACCTCAGCGCGGTGCACGCCGCACTCGAAGACCACACCGCGCGCCTGGACTGGACACGGGAACAGATCGAGCACTACCGCGACCAGCGCCTGCGCGCCCTGCTCACCTACGCCCAGCAGCGCTCCCCGTTCCACGCGGCACGAACCCGCGGCCTGGACCTGTCCACGGCCACGACCGCAGACCTCGCTCGGCTTCCGGTGATGACCAAGCAGGACGCCCAGGAGCAGTGGGACGCCATCGTCACCGTTCCCGGCCTCGACCGGGACCAGGCCGAGCGCACCCTGGCCGAACAACCCTGGTTCTCCTACACCCCAGGCGGCCAGCAGATCTTCAGCTCCGGCGGATCGACCGGCGTGCGCGGTGTCTACGTGTGGGACTGGGACCTGTTCGTGTCCCTGGCCTGCCTCGCCTGGCGCACGCAGGCACGAGAAGAACGCCGCGCCGGTGGGCAGCGCCCGGCCCTGCTCGCCGTGCTGGAAGCCGGCGAGCCACCGCATGCCAGCACACCGTTGTTCGACGTAGCCAGTGCGGCGGGCATGCACACCGTCGTGATACCGGCCGGCGAGCCCTTCGACGACGTCCTCGCGGCGGTCGCCGCCGCCCGACCCACCCACCTCGTCGGCTACGCCACGGTGATCGGACGGCTCGCCCGCGCAGCCTCGGCAGGAGCACTGGACATCCAGCCGGTCCGCGTCAGCACCAACTCCGAGCCCCTCTTCGAGGAAGACCGGCAGGCGATCCACGACGCCTGGAACGTGCCGGTCCACAACCTCTGGGGCTCCACCGAGATCGGCGTCCAGGCCGTCGGGTGCGGACACGGCGAGGGACTGCACGTGTGCGAGGACGAAGTCGTGCTCGAACGGGTCGACGAAGCCGGCACGCCGGTCGCCCCCGACGAACCCGCAGCGCGGACGCTGGCCACCGGACTGGCCAACCGGACGTTCCCGTTCATCCGCTACGACCTCGGCGACGAGGTCACGCCCCTGCCCGGCGACTGCCCGTGCGGCAGCCGGTTCGCACGCCTGGCCGACATCGCCGGACGACGCGACGACGACTTCCACTACCCGGCGTGCACAGTGCCCGCGAGCGTGTTCCGCCACGTCCTCGGCACCGACCCGCACATCGCCGAGTACCAGGTCCACCAGACCCCGGCCGGAGCCGAGATCCTCGCCGTCGGCTCACCCGACGCGACCGCGCTGACCTCCTCGGTCGAAGCCGCACTGCGCCACCACGGACTGCCCGACCCGCAGGTCCGCATCCGCACGGTCGACCACCTCGCACGCCACGAGGCGACCGGAAAGCTGCGTCGGTTCATCGCACTGCACTGAACAACCGTCGACATTTCCGACCAGTGCTCGGAAATGCTGAGTGCGTGGGCGAATTCCCGCTGTCGGGGCGATTAGCCGGTGATCACCCGCACGCGCTGCCCGAGGACGAGTATCCGGTGGGGAGGCTCAGCTTCCGAGGATCTCCGCCACGGGCTGTCGCGGGTCGTAGGCGGCCCAGCCCGGGTCTCCGGTGCCGGCGAACGCGACCCAGGCGGTGTGCATCCGGCCCGCGAGGCCGCCCGGGGCGGGGTCGGGGCCGAGCAGGCCTGTGTCACCGTGCAGCCACGGCTCGTCGGCGATGTCGAAGACGAATGGAAGCTCCACGGTGTGGGTGGCGCCGAGTCGTCCGTTCAGGGCCGTCGAGCGATACCCGAACGAGTAGACGTGTGTGCGGCCGCCCGAGATCTGTGCGTGGGCTTGGGCCATGCGGGCCGTACCGGCCCCGAACAGGGCCTCCCCGAGCACCGCAGAGCGCAGTTCGCCCGGTGTCGCGTTCGACAGGGCCACGCGGTGCGCGGCGACCTGGGTCTCCGGGTCCGCGTACACCTTGGCGGCGATGGCGAGCACGTCTGCCGTCGTGGAGGACTCCAGGTTGCCCTGCGGCACGAGATAGAGGTGCCCCTCTTCGGTGTTGGTCCCGATCAGCAGGTCGACGTCGCAGGCCGGGCCATCGGCGAGACCGTCGGCGGGCTGGACCGCGAGGACCAGGCTGAACGGGCTGAGGCCGGCCAGCGGGTCCGTGGCGGTGCTGGTGCGCAGGTCGAGTCCGGCCAGTGCGGGCAGGATCTCCAGGAAGCGCTCGTCCGGGATCGCGGCGAATGCTTCGTCGGTCGGTTCGACGCCCAGCGTCGCGGCCGCCCTGGCGGTGACCCGCTGCGCCTGTTCCGGGGTGAAGGCGCCGGTGCCGCTGCCGCTCTGGATGATCGCCCGCCGGAACAGGCCTTTGGCCTCCGGCGTCGCGAGTAGCGCTCCGACGAGTGTGGCGCCCGCGGACTGGCCGAAGATCGTGACGTTGTCCGGATCACCACCGAACGCCGCGACTGTGGCGCGCACCCAGCCGAGCGCGGCGAGCACGTCGAGCAGCCCGCGGTTGGCCGGAGCGCCCTGCAGGTCGAGGAAACCGGGGATGCCGAGGCGGTAGTTCACCGTCACCAGGACGATGCCGTCGCGGGCGAACGCGCTGCCGTCATAGAGCGCGGCGCGGGTTGAGCCGGTGACGAATCCGCCGCCGTGCACGAAGACCATGACGGGGCGCTTGCCGCCGTCGGTGGCAGGCGTGCGGACGTCGACGGTCAGATACTCCTCGCCCCGCACCCAGCCCGGCCCGAAGTAGGGGACCATGTCGAGCCTGCCGAAGTCGCGGACCGGTTGGGGAGCTGTCGGCGAGGGTCGCGTGCCGTCGCGGACGCCGGACCAGCCCGGGTGCGGCGCGGGCGGGGCGAAACGGCGGGCGCCGACCGGCGCTGCCGCGTAGGGGATGGCACGGTAGAACTCGCCGGAGTCGTCGAGGATGCCGCGCACGGCGCCCGCCGAGGTTTCGACGACCGGGTCTGCATGCTGGATCACGGGAGACGCTTCCTTTCCGGGAGTATCAGGACAGGCGGGAGAAGGCCGCCCACTGCTTGATCGCGAACCTCGACCCGTTGCGCTCGACCTCCGCGGCGCCATGGCCGCCGAAGTGCGCGGGGAACACGAGCGCGTTGTTCTCGGCGGCGTGGCCGAGCAGCTTGTGCCGGGTGGCCCGGGACTCGGCCGGGGCCTCGCAGAAGCAGGAGTTGGTCTCCGGCTCCGCGATCTGCAGCGCGGTGTGCACCAGGTCCCCGACGAACAGGGCCCGGTCGCCGCCGGACTCCAGGGCGAGCACGGACGAGCCGGGGGTATGCCCGGGAGCGAGATCGAGCCGCAGGTTCTTGTCGATCCGGTACGACCCCTCCCACAGCCGGGTCAGACCGGCCCGGTGGACCGGCGCGACGCTGTCCTCGAAGACGTTCTGGTTCCCGCGGCCCAGCACGGACTTGTTCTCGTTGGACGGGTCCCAGAACTCGAAGTCCCGCCGCGTCATCAGGTACGTGGCGTTCGGGAAGGTCGGCACCCAGCTACGGCCGTCGAGCCGGGTGTTCCAGCCGACGTGGTCGACGTGCAGGTGCGTGTTGACCACGATGTCGACATCCTCGGGCCGCACCCCGGCGGCGGCGAGGGTGTCGAGGTAGCTCGTGTCCAGACGGCTCCACACCGGCGAGTACGGCCGGTCCTTGTGGTTGCCCACGCCGGTGTCGACGAGGATCGTGCGCCCCTCGCTGCGCAGCAGCCAGGACTGGATCGCCGAATGGCACTCGTCCGCCTCAGGATTCCAGAAGTCGGGCGCCAGCCAGCCACGGTGCTCGTCCCACGAGCCGTCAGGACTGTCCGGGAAGAACTCACCCGGAGTCATCTCGACCGAGCCGTAGAACTCCTTGATGCGGGTGACGGTGACATCGCCCAGGGTGATCTGCTCGGGGTTCTGCTCCATGTGGTCCGTCCTTGGGTTCGAGGCACGTGTCCGAATGAGACCGAGCCTGGACACGCGGGCGCGCACGAACCACTCCCGCGTTGTCCTACCCCTCGCAGGGTGTGGCTGGGACCGGGCCGTGGCCCGGATACTGAGGACATGGACGGACCTGGCCCACTCGGCGATTTCCTGCAGGCCAGACGGGCGTTGCTGCGACCGCAAGACGTCGGTCTGCGCGACCTCGGACCCCGCAGGCGGGTGGCCGGGCTCCGGCGCGAGGAACTGGCCCAGCTGGCGGGCGTCAGCGTTTCGTACTACACGAGGTTGGAACAGGGCTTGTCCCGCGGGGCCTCGGCCGAGGTGCTCGAGGCGATCGGCCGCGCCCTGCTGCTCGACGACCACGAGCGCGAGCACCTCAACCGGCTCGCCGAGGCCGCCCGCCGCACGCCCCGCGCCCGCCGCCCCCGGCCCGAGAAGCTCGCCGACGAGACGCGGGACCTCCTGCGCGCCGTGGACGGCGTCCCGGCGCTGGTGCTCGGCCGGCGTACGGACGTGCTGGCGTGGAACACCCTCGGGCACGCCCTGCTGGCCGGCCACCTGGACTTCCACAGCCCGGACAACCTGGCGGAGCGGCCGAACATGAGCCGGATGCTGTTCCTGGACCCACACTGCCGGGAGCTGTACACGGACTGGAAGCGCAAGGCCCGCGCGGTGGTCGGCAACCTGCGGATCACCGTCGGCAGGCACCCGCAGGACCCACCGCTCGCGGAGCTGATCGGCGAACTGACGATGAAGAGCCCGGAGTTCGTCGCACTCTGGGGCGACCACCGCGTGGCACCCTGCGACGCCGCGTCCTACGAACTGCACCACCCCGTCGTCGGCCCGGTGACCGTGACACAGCAGACACTGTCGATCGCCCGCTCACCGGAACAAGTGCTGATCGTGTGCACGACCCCCGCCGACTCCCCCTCCGAGGCGGCTCTCGCACTACTCCGACAGACGAGCAGCGGCCAAGCGCCTTGCACCGACAACGTCAGTGCTCCCATCGCGGCGAGCTGGCGATGACCGCGACGACTACCGACGGGTTCCCACCGGACTCCCCGACACTGGCCCCGCATCCTGATCGAGGCCGGAGGCGACCGGAACCACCACGCCCCTGGTCGGCCCGCGAGCATCCTTGGACCATGGGACGGCTTCACTCAGATCCAGCCGTGCCCGGCGGCGATGCGCGCGGCCTCGTGCCGGTTCGCGGCGTCGAGCTTGGCGATGGCGGCCGCGAGGTGGTTGCGCACGGTCCCCCGGGAGAGCGAGACGCGCCGGGCGATCTCTTCGACGGGCGCGCCGTCGCGCGCCAGGGCGAGCACGTCGGCCTCGCGCGGGCTGAGCGGGGAGTCGCCCGCGCTGATCGCCTCCGCCGCGAGCTCGGGGTCGACGTGGCGGCCGCCGCCCACGACCGTGCGGACGACCTGCGCGAGGGTCCGAGGGGACACGGTCTTGGGCAGGAAGCCTCGCGCGCCCGCCGCGAGTGCCGACTTCAGATACCCGGGCCGGCCGTGCGAGGTCACGATGATGCTCCGGCACTCCGGCAGCTGCGCCGCGAGCCGCCGGGCGACCTCGATGCCGTCGGGCCCGGGCAGCTGCAGGTCGAGCAGGGCCACGTCGGGACGGACCCGCAGGGCCGTGGCCAGCGCCTCGTCACCGGACGCGGCCTGGCCGACGACCTCGAAGCCGTCCTCGAGCTCGAGCAGCCCGGCGATGGCGTTTCGGATGAGGTGTTCGTCGTCGGCGACGAGGATGCGGGTCATGCGGGCTCTTCCTTCGCAAGCGGGATCGTGGCCTCGAGCAGGAACCAGGTGCCGTCGCGGCGCGCGGTGACGTGCCCGCCGAGCGCGCGGATCCGCTCGGACATCGAGCGCAGCCCCATTCCCTCGCCGATGTCGGCGGCAACGGGCCCGCCGGCCTCGCTGGTCTGCGCGGAGCCTGCGGGACGGGCCCCGTCGTTGGCGATCGTGAGGAGTACCTCCCCGTCCTGGTTCGCGGTCGCGAGGGTGACCTGGTTCGCCGCGGAGTGGCGCAGCAGGTTCGTGACGCCCTCGCGCACGACCCACGCGAGAGCCTCCGCGCACTCCTGGGGGACGGGGTCGCCGGTCACCGTGCAGCGGATGCCGGCGGACTCCAGCAGCGATCGCGCGCCCGACACCTCGCCGTCCCAGGTCGTGCGCAGCTCGCCGCGCACGATGTGGCGGACCTCGGTGCCCGCCTCCTCGGCGAGCTGCCGCACCGCGGTGATCTCGGCCGCGGCCCGTTCATCGTGGCGGCGGCGGACGAGTTCCGACGCCAATGAGCTCTTGACCGCGATCGTCGCCAGGGTCCGCCCGAACACGTCGTGGAGGTCGCGTGAGATGCGCAGGCGTTCGTTCGCGAGCGCGAGCTCGGCACGCATCTCGTGCGCCGCCTGCAGTTCGCGTAGCACCCGTAGCATCCACGCGCTCGACCAGCAGGCCCACAGGACGGCGCTGATCACGATCGCGCCGGTCACCAGTGCCGGAACCTCGGAGCCCCCCGTGAGCAGCGCGACCGTCACCAGAATCGCCGCGTTGAGCAGGAGCGCCCGGCGTGCGTCGAGTGCGGGTACGAAGCTCGCGGCGGCCGAGGCGATCGCCGCTGCGACCGCCAGGCCCATCGCGGGCAGGGGGATTCGCGGGGCCACGACGACGAACGCCGCCAGCGTGAGCGCCCACACGGCGACCGTCCCGACGGGAAACCGCCGTGCGCGGCCGACGATATGGTCGATGCTCCAGTTGACGACGACGATGTTCCCGGCTGTCAGGGCGAGGACGAGCCCGAGCGCCGCCGCCGGTGCCGCGGCGTGCGCTCCGGTGCTGCGCCCGGCCATCAGCGCGGCGCCGAGGAGGGTGGTGACCGGGAACGTGACGGCGCTGTAAGTCGACCAGCGCACGTATGCCTCGAACTTGCGCGCGCCCACCAGCGGCGAATCACTCATGGCCGTCATTGTCCCGTCACACCCGCACGGACCGTGGGTCCACGGGGGTCAGGGCGGGTCCCGTCGTGCGTGTGCGCAGCCACACCACCGCCGTGATCGAGACGAGGGTGAGGCAGGGGATGAGCAGGGCGGGCGACCCGGCACCCGCCGACCGGTCCAGAAGAGGGGCGACGAGGTCGACGTGCACGGCGGTGGCGAGAAGGAGGCTGAGCGTGTTGTTCAGCGCGTGGACGACGACCCCGGTCTCGATGCCGCCGGTGCGCCAGGTGATGACGGCCGGACCGGCACCGAGGGTGAAGTACCAGAGGTTGAGCCACGGGTCGGTCGAGAGGTGAACGGCCATGAACACCAGGCTCGAGGTGAGGACGCCGATGATCAGCGCCGTGCGCGGCCCGCGGCCCCAGCTCCCGGCGACCCGGAAGACGAGTCCGCGAAAGCCGTACTCCTCGCCGGCCGCCTGCACGGGCGTCAGCAGGAGGGTGACGGCGACCATGCCGACCAGGTCGGCGAACGACCAGTAGGTCTGCTTGCCGGGCATGGCGACGGCCAGGAAGACCGAATTGACCAGCCAGACGGGGCCGATGAACAAAAGCGCCCGGCCGAACACGTCCAACCGGAAGCGCGATACCACGGAGTGCATCGAGGCGCCCCGCACGCCGTAGAGCCACCGCTGGATGAGCATGCTCCACGGAATGAGCAGGGCGACCGAGAACAGACCCGCGCCTTGGTACAGGGGTGTGAAGTCGGTGCCGCCCAGGGTCGGATTGGTCCTGCCCATCCGCGTGTCGATGGAAGCGGCCGCCTGGGCGATGATGAAGCTGAAGACGAACATCCCGGCCACCAGGAGCACGATCGCGAGGATGCCGCGCCCTATGCGGCGCTTCTCACCGGCGAGCACGCGGTGGTACTCCACACCCGGCGGGAGCGGCCGCGGACCGCGACGGCGCGGGTGCGGCACGGCCGGATCGGCCGGTGCGTGCGGAGATGTCCGCACCGCTCCCACGTCCGGGGCCGTGCGGAACGCGTCGGCCGATCGCGAGGTCGGAGACGAAGGGAAACGGTCGTAGTTGGGGTTCATGCTCCGAACCTAAGGCGGAGCGGGTTCGTGACAGAGTGTCACCGATCATGGGTTTTCCCCGTGCCCCGCACGGGTCAGGCATGACAGATGTCATGGGTGCCAGGCTCAAGCCCCAATCCGTCCTGGTGGACCGAACGGAACTCGGTTGCCGCTCGTCGTTTCCGCGCGGGAGCATGGCCCGGTGGAGCATCCGAGGGAGGAACTGGCCACCGGCCCGGTGACGCTGCGCCGCTGGCGCGCCGATGACCGCGACCGGCTGCACCGCGCGGTCAACGAAGCCATCCACACCCTGCGCCCCTGGCTGCCCTGGGTCGCCAACGGCTACGACCTCGACGCCGCCGAGCAGTTCCTCGCCCACGCCGAAGCCGGCTGGAAAAGCGGCGAGGAGTTCGACTACGCCGTCACCATCGACGGCGCCATCGTCGGCGGCGTCGGACTGATGCGCCGCATCGGCCCCGGCGGCGTGGAGATCGGCTACTGGCTGCACCCCGACCACACCGGCCAGGGCATCATCACCCGCGCGGTCGCCGCACTCGTCGACGAGGCGTTCGCGCTGCCTTACGTGGACCACCTGCAGATCCGCCACGACCGCGCCAACACCGCCAGCAGCGGTATCCCCCGGCGCCTGGGCTTCACCGAGACCGAGCACCGGACCAAAGACCCCGAACGCCCCTCCCAAAGCGGCGTCGAGGTCGTGTGGGAGCGCAGAAACCCCGACGCACTCACCTGAAACAGCCTCCCCGCCGGTGATCACCCGACCGAGTCCGGTCGAGGGACGCTAGCGTCGGCCTCCGACGAGCAACCTGCGGGACCCCGCGGTCCCCACCGTCCTGACAGGAGTCCCCGTGCGCGTTCTGTGCACCGCGATGGGATCGCCCTCGCACGCCCGAGCCGTGCTGCCCTTCGCCCGCGCGCTCGCCACCCGAGGACACCACGTCCTGGTGGCCACCCCTGCCCACCTGACCCACGTCTTCGACGGCGAACCGCTGCGCACCACCGCGGTGCTGCCCGACATGGCGGCCACAGCACGCGAACTGATGCACTTGGTGCAAGAGGGCTCCGCCGACCCGCGTACCGCGCACACCGAACTGCTCATCGCCCTGGCCGCCGGCCCGCACGCCACCGGAGCCGCACGAGCCCTGCTGCCGCTGGCCGAGGACTTCGCCCCGGACCTCGTGCTGCGCGACGGCGCCGAACTCGGCGGCTTCCTCGTCGCCGAGGACCGCGGTATCCCGCACCTGCCGGTGCCCTCCGGCAACGCCAACCTGCTCACCCCCGAACGCCTGGCCCCGGCAGTGGACCGGCGACGCGCCGAAGCCGCCCTGGCCACCCCCGTCGAACCCGAAGCCATCTACCGCTACGGGCGCCTGGACTGCATCCCCGCCGCCTACTCCTTCACCGAACCCGGCATGCCCGACGCACGCCGCTACCGGCAACCCGACCTCGTCAGCCGCGACGAGCTACTGCCCGCCTGGGTCACCGAGCTGCCCGCCGACCGGCCACTGGTGCTGGCGGCCCTGGGCACCGCACTGCCCATGCTCACCGAACTGCGCCACCACGGCGTCGAACTGCCCGACCACCTCAGCGACCCCGCCACACTCCTACGCACGATCATCACCGCGCTGTCCCGGGTGAGCTGCGAGGCCATCGTCGTCACCGGCGGCATCGACCCCGGACCGGTCACCGCCCCGCCGCACATCCACGTCACCGACCGCGTCCCGCAACCGCTCCTGCTGCAATCCACCGACCTGTTCCTCACCCACGGCGGCTACAACGGCATCCGCGAAGCCGTGCGCGCCGGAGTCCCCATGGCGGTCCTGCCCCAGTTCGGCGACCAGCCCCACAACGCCGACCGCGTCACCGACCTCGGCCTGGGCCGCCGCTGCGAACCCGACGCCGACGACATCACCGCGGCCTGCGAACAACTCCTCGCAGACGACAAGATCCAGGCGACCGTCCGGCACGCCCAACGCGCCATGCTCGCCCTGCCCGACGTCACCACAGCGGCCGACGACCTGGCCGGTCTCGTCGAGGAACACCGCACGGCGGGCTGACCCGCGGTCGGTCTCGCGCTCAGCGAAGGCCGCGGACGAAGCGGGCGAACACCGCTGCCTGCACCGTCAGCACCGGACCGTGCGGGTCCTTGGAATCGCGCAGCGCCACCCGGTCCGAGGCGAACGCCACCTCGACGCAGTTCTCCTCCGTGCTCCAGGAACTCTTGCGCCAGCTCAGAGACTCCGGCTTCTCGCGGTTCATGCGGTGCTCGCTTCCCTGCCCAGACCTCGCGCCAACTCGGCGATGAACGTCACCGATTCTGGCTCATCCAGGGCGACGTCCAACAGTCCGCGCAGAAGCGAGCCGTACATCTCGATCTCGTGCCGCTCCTCGAGGAACAGGCTGGAGCCCAGGTTCTCCAGGAACACCACGGTCGGCGCGCCGGCCCGCTCCAGGATCTGGAAAGCCTTCGCCGAAGCGGCGGGTGTGCCGATGTTCGGCACCACGCGCACGGAGATGTTGGGCCGCAGTGTGCTCTCCACCAAGTGTTCCAGCTGTCGGCGCAGAACGTCGCGCCCACCGACGATCCGGTGCAGCGCGAGTTCGTCGACAACCGCCAACAGCCGGGGCGCGAACTCGCCGCGCAACACAGCGTGCCGCTGAAGCCGCACCACCATTCGCCGTTCGATCTCCTCATCGCCCAGTTCCCCGCGAGCCGCCAGCAGTGCCCGGGTGTACTCGCCGGTCTGGAGCAGGCCGGGGATGACCATGCCCTCGAAGTTGACGATGCGGTCGGCTTTGGCTTCCAGCGAGACCAGGGTGCGCTGGCGTTCGGCGAAGCCCGGGCGGTCGCGCTGCCACCACCCGCGTCGCTGTGCTTCGCGGGCCAGCGCCAGCAGTTCCCGGCGCTGCGTGCCGTTGACGCCGTAGATGGCCAGCAGCGCGGCGACGTCCTCCACCGCGATGGCGCGGCGCCCGGTTTCCAGGCGGCTGAGCTTGCTGGCCGAGGCGTCGATCCGCTTGGCGGCATCGGCCAGGCTCAGGCCGCTCGCCTCGCGCAGCCCGCGCAGTTCTTCCCCCAGTTCCTGGCCTCGGACGGTGGGGTCTGGTTCGGACATGGTGCTCCCGCGGTGAGTCGGAGCCGCCATGTTCCCGGCCTCCGAGCCGCCGAATCCACCTCCGTCACCGGATTTCGCACCCGACCACCCCAAGGCACGACGTGTTGCCGGGCCCGCAACGACTCAGAACGCCGACTCGATGGCTTCCTCCAGCGCCATCATGCGGTGCGGGCCGCTGAGGTAGCGGGTGAGGTAGGCGCACGAGTAGCCGTGCCGCAGCGACACCCACGCCACGCAGCCGCCGAGGCCGCCCATGGCGATCTCGGTGTCGCTGCGTTGCAGGCCCAGCGTCCAGGTGAGGTCGTAGCCGAGGAAGAGGTCGCGCCCGCTGACCTGCGGTGCCAGGAACTCCTCGTGCAGTTCGCGGCCCAGCAGGGCGGCCACCGGGCCGTCCGGGCTCGGCAGGTCGGCGAAGAACCGCGCGAGCGCGTCGGCGCGGGCGTGCAGGCCGATCGCGGGGAACTCCGCGCGCCGCCACCGCTCGCTGTTGAGCACCCACACCTCCCGCGCGTCCGGCGGCACCGACAGCGCGCGGTCGACGGGGTTGCCGTCACTGCCGAAACGCCAGCTCTCCGGGTCGGCCGGTTCGAGGTCCGCGACGCGCGCGAGGCCGGATTCCGGGACGCCGAAGTGGGCGTCCATCCGCAGCGGTCCGGCGACGTCGTCGCGCCAGACCGCGCCGAGGGACCGGCCGGTGACCGCCCGCACGACACCGTCGAGCAGGTGCCCGTAGGTGAGGGCGTGCTCGGCGATGGCCGTGCCGGGCTCCCACTCCGGCGGGGCCGCCGCCAGCGCCGCGCGCAGTTCTTCGTCGTCGAACAGCCCCGCAGTCGTGGCGGGGAAGGTGGGCTGGCCGGCCTGGTGGCTGAGCACCTGCCGCAGGGTCGTGGCGGCCTTGCCCGCGGCGGCGTAGTCCGGCCACAGGTCGGCGACCGGAGTATCCAGGGCGATGCCGTTGCGGGCCAGGACCACCAGCGTCGCCAGCGCGGCGAACGGTTTGCTCACCGAGAAGGTGTGCACGAGCGTGTCGGACTGCCACGGACGTGTCCGCGCAGTGTCGGCCCATCCGCCGTGCAGGTCCACGACCCGCCTGCCCTCGAACCACACCGACAGTCCGGCGCCGGTTTCCTGGCCGGAGTCCAGCAGTTCGGCGAACACCTCGCGCACGCGGTCGAAGCGCGGTTCCACGGTTCCTCGCGGTTGCATCGTCCCCCTGTCCACGACGGGGCGTGCGACTGCCATCCATCAGCGCCGCTCGCCGCATCGAGGCTATCCGGGCTCATCAAGCGGATTTCCTTTCCGACACCGCACGTCGATCTTGTGTAGCGTCGAGGAGGTGTCCGATTCCTTCAGCCTCGTCCGCAGCCGCGAACTGTCCGATGTAGCCGAGTACGCCTACGCCGCGCGGGTCGACCCCACCGCGCGCCTGGTTTTCGCTGCGGGCGCCTGCCCGCTGGACACCGAGGGCGCCACCGTCGCCGTCGGCGACCACGTCGGCCAGGCCCGGCAGGTGATGGCCAACCTGCGGGTGGCGCTGCGCGACGCGGGCGCGGAACTGGACGATGTCGTCAAGTGCACCGTGTACGTGGTCTCCCAGCGCCAGGAAGACCTGGTCGCGGTGTGGGAAGTGGTGCGCGAGGCCTTCGGTGCGCACGAACCGCCGAACACGCTGCTCGGCGTGAGCGTGCTGGGCTACGACGACCAGCTCGTGGAGGTCGAGGCGATCGCCGTAGGCCACTAGCGGCCTGCGTGGTGCCGCTGAGCCGGCTCAGCGACGGGGCGGCCGGGGCCGGTCATCGCTGCCGGCGTGGTGACGGCGGGTTGTTCCAGCAGCAGTGTCGCGTTCCCGCAGTCGCTTGCGGCCATCCAGTCGTCGAGGGTGGCTTCGGCGGTGTCCAGGCCGAGCCCGGCCAGGTCGCCGCGGACCCGCAGTCCGGTGCCGGCCGCGCGGTCAGCCGGCAGCAGGGCGTTCCACCACAGCCGGTGGTTGGTCAGCGCCGCGGCCACGACCAGCGCTCCGCATCCGCCGTGCTGGCTCACGATCCAGTCCACGCTGTCGCCGGGTACGCCGACGACCACCGGCACGCCGCCCGCCGGGCAAGCGGGCAGGGCCGCGAGCCGGGCACGCAGCCGGGCATCGGCCAGGGCCTCCAGCAGCACCCGGGTGGTGTGCTCGCGCTCCAGGGCTCGGTCATCGAGCGCCTCGCGAACCCACAACCCTTCCCAGGTGGAGTGCTCGGTGTGCTCGCACCGGTGCGAGCACGGGATCGCCGACGCCATGAGCTGCTGGGCCCGTCCGAGCGTGTCGGCGCGGACGGACAGGTCTTCACAGCCGGGCGCATAGCCCGACCACCGGGGCCGCCGGTCCAGTTCGCACCGGTACACCACGTGCCGCGCTGCCATCTTCGGCACCACCTCTCACCGACGAAGACTTCCGCCACCGACGGGTGACATTTGCATGGCGGACCACGCTTGAAAATCTGTGGTGGCAGTCACAGAATAAGTGGTGTCCGACCTGCTGCCAAGTCTTCTACCAGCAACAACAGGGAGGTGGGGTGGCTGTCGACAGCAGTGCCGCGACACGGTGCGCGGGCGTCCGGGCATCGGATGAGCCCGCGCCGACCACGTTGGTCGTCCGCGAACACCTGGAAGGAAGTGGTGGGTGATGACGCTGGCGTTCGACCCGTTCTTCCGCGATCTCAACCGGCTGGCCACCGAGGTGCTCGGCAGCTCCCGCGCGCCGCAGGCGATGGCCATGGACGCCTACCGGGACGGGGAGAACTACGTGGTGGAGTTCGACCTGCCCGGCATCGACCCGGACTCGCTGCAGGTCGACGCCGAGAACAACACCCTGACCGTGCGGGCCGAGCGGCGCGCCCGCCCCGCCGGTGAGGGCGAGGTCAGCTATCTGATGACCGAACGTCCCCGGGGTGCGTTCTCCCGGCAGCTGTCGCTGGGCACGGGTCTCGACCTGGAGCACATCAGCGCCGACTACACCGACGGCGTGCTGACGGTGACCCTGCCGGTGGCCGAGCGCGCCAAGCCCCGGCGGATCGAGGTCGGCCACGGTGGCGGCCGCAGGGTGATCGAAGGCTCCAGCGGCTGACCATCCCGCGCGGGCCCGAGGACCGTTCTCCCTCCCGGTCCTGGGCCCGCGCTCATTCGTTCGCGACAGGCAGGACGGGGTATGACCGAAAACCGCACGACCAGCCGGGCATCCAGGGCGTTCGACGACGCCGACTACCCCGCCTACACGATGGGCCGCGCCGCCGAGATGCTCGGTGTCACCCCCGACTTCCTGCGCAGCCTGGACGCAGCGGGGCTGCTGGCCCCCGAGCGCTCCGACGGCGGGCACCGCCGCTACAGCCGCACCGAGCTGACCCTGGCCGCCCGGGTGCGGGAGCTGCTCGACGCGGGCCACACCGTGCTGTCCGCGGCGTGCCGGATCGCCGAGCTGGAACGCGACCTGGCCGCCGCCCACGCCCGTCTCGCCGAACTGGACAGCGGCGGCGACCACAACCAGCGCGTGCCGCGGTGAAGCTCGGTCTCCGCGTCTGCTTCCCAGTGCACTGCGGTCGCGATGTTCTGCATGGACGCAGACCCGTCACCGGCCGTCCTCACCTCGACCTCGGCTGGTACTCGACTCACTGGCCAGGACACCGATGTCCGGTGCCGCAATCCGCTTGCGCCGCAGGCACTCCCGGCGCAGAGTGCTACGCCAGTGGACCTGGAGACGATCACCGAGTCAGGGCGCGTGCGGGGCAGGCCGGTCGCCGGCGTGACCGCGTTCCTCGGCATCCCCTACGCCACGCCACCGTTCGGCCCTCGCCGCTTCCTGCCCCCACGGCCCGCGCGGCCGTGGTCCGGGGTACGCGACTGCCACCGCTTCGGGCCGGTCGCACCGCAGTCGGCGCGGCTTCCCGGTGCACCGGTGTGGTCGCCGCGGGACGAGGACGTGCTCACCCTCAACGTGTGGACGCCGCAGCCAGCCGAGCGACTGCCGGTGCTGGTGTGGATCCACGGTGGCGCTTACAGCTTCGGGTCCTCAGCGCAGCCGGACTTCGACGGCGCCGCGCTCGCGCGAGCCGGGCTCGTCGTGGTGACGTGCAACTTCCGGCTCGGCTTCGATGGTTTCGGGCGCCTGGAAGACTTCCCGGACAACCGCGGGCTGCTCGACCAGGCCGCTGCGCTGCGCTGGGTCCGCGACAACATCGCGGGCTTCGGCGGTGATCCTGCCGCGGTCACCGTCTGCGGGCAGTCCTCGGGAGCGGGTTCGATCGTCTGCCTGATGGACCACGCGATGGATCTCGCGCCGGGGCTGTTCCAGCGCGCGATCCTTCACAGCGTCCCGGACGCCTGCTTCTCCTCGGACTTCGCCGCCACGATCGCGCAGGAGGTGGCGGCGCAGGCCGGTGTCGCACCGGCCCTGACTTCGCCGAGGCAGCTCGTGGCCGCCTCCGACCGGGTCGCGGCGGCCTCGCTCGGCACCGCGCCGGGCCGTCGCGGCTACGACCCGGTGCTCTACGGCCCGGTCCTGGACCACGACCCGCGCCCCGACCCGGCCGTGGAGCTGCTGGTCTGCCACACCACGCGGGAGTACTGGTTGTTCGACGAGGTCGGCGGCCTCGCCCGCGTGCAGGACGACGACGCGCTCGCCGACTTCGCCCGTGCGCTCGACATTCCCGCGTCCGTGCTGGCCGGCTACCGCGATGCGATGCCCGGGGCGACCGTGCGCGAGCTCTACCTCGCGCTGTTCGGCGACCGGATCTTCGGCGCCCACAGCACGCGGCTGGCGTTGCGCCACGCCGAGGCGGGCGGGCAGACCTACCTGGCGCGCTTCGCGCGGCAACGCCGCCGCCCGGACGGATCTGCGGTGCACCCGTGGCATTGCGCGGACGTGCCTTTCTGCTTCGGCAACATCGAGGCACCCGAGGCGGAGTTCCTCATCGGCGGCCCGCCCGACGACGCCGACCGCGCGCTGTCGCAGCGCATGATGCGGGCGTGGGCGGACTTCGCCGCGACCGGTGACCCGGGCTGGCGTCCGCTCGGCGCGGCAGCGCGACCGGTCCGGGTGTGGGACGTCGACAACGCCGACCCGCAGCGGATCCTGGCGCCGCCCCTGGATCTCTGGTTCCGGTGATCTCCTGGCAGGATCGCCCGGTGCGCTATTACGCCGATCTGCACATCCACTCGAAGTACTCCCGCGCGTGCAGCAAGGACTGCGACATCGAGCACCTGACGTGGTGGGCGCGGCGCAAGGGGATCAGCCTGGTGGGCACCGGCGACTTCACCCACCCGGCGTGGTTCGCGCACCTGCGCGAGGTGCTGGAACCCGCCGAGCCCGGGGTGTTCCGGCTGCGCCCGGAACACGACCGCGAGTTCTCCCGCACCATGCCGCCGACCTGCTCCGGCGACGTCCGGTTCATGCTCTCGGTCGAGATCTCCACCATCTACAAGTACGGCGACTTCACCCGCAAGGTCCACCACCTGTGCTACATGCCGGACTTCGCCGCGGCCGAGAAGTTCAACCAGCGGCTGGGGCGCATCGGCAACCTCGGTTCCGACGGCAGGCCGATCCTGGGCCTGGACTCCCGCGACCTGCTGGAGATCACGCTGGAAAGCGGCGACGGCGCCTACCTGGTGCCCGCCCACATCTGGACGCCGTGGTTCGCGGTGCTGGGCTCCAAGGCCGGGTTCAACAGCATCGAGGAGTGCTACCGCGACCTCTCCGAGTACATCTTCGCCCTGGAGACCGGCCTGTCCAGCGACCCGGAGATGAACTGGCGGGTGTCGATGCTGGACCGCTACACGCTGGTCAGCCACTCCGACGCGCACTCCCCGCCGATGCTGGGGCGCGAGGCCAGCGTCTTCGACACCGACCTCGACTACTTCGCCGTGCGCGACGCGCTGCGCACCGGTGCCGGCTACGAGGGCACCGTGGAGTTCTTCCCCGAGGAGGGCAAGTACCACCTCGACGGGCACCGCAAGTGCGACGTGCGGATGGAACCCGGCGACACCCGCGCCCACGGCGGGCGGTGCCCGAGCTGCGGCAAGCCGCTGACCGTCGGGGTGCTGCACCGCGTCGACGCGCTGGCCGACCGGCCCGCGGGGGTCCGCCCGGACGGCGCCGCCGGATACCGCAACCTCATCCCGCTGCCGGAGATCGTCGGCGAGATCCTGGGCGTGGGCCCGAAGAGCAAGAAGGTCCGCAGCGAGATCGACCGGCTCACCGCGGCGCACGGACCGGAACTGTCCATCCTGGAACAGGTGCCGCTCGACGAGCTGCGCCGCAGCTCGGAGCCGCTGGCCGAGGCGGTCGACCGGTTGCGGCGCGGCCAGGTCATCCGCGAGTCCGGCTACGACGGCGAGTACGGCGTGATCCGGCTGTTCGAGCCGGGCGAGCTCCATCGGCTTCGCAGCGGCCACGCCTCAGCCCTCTTCGACGACGCGCTGTTCACCCCGGCCCGACCCGCGCCGACCCGGCCCGCAACGGTCGAGCCGAACCCACCGGAACCCGCCGACGAGCCGCAAACACCCGCGGCCCGGCCGGACGCCGCCGACGGTGTGCTCGCCGGGCTCGACCCCGACCAGCGCGCCGCGGCCTCGGTCGAGTCCGGACCGCTGCTGATCGTCGCCGGCCCCGGAACCGGCAAGACCCGCACCGTGACCCACCGCATCGCGCACCTGGTGCTGGAAAGGCAGGTCCCGGCGCGGGAGTGCCTGGCCATCACCTTCACCCGGCGCGCCGCGGAGGAGATGACCGAGCGGCTGCACGCGCTGGCCGGTCCCACCGCCGCAGAGCTGACCGTGGCCACCTTCCACTCCTTCGGCCTCCAGCTCCTGCGCGACCACCACGACAAGGCAGGGCTCAGCGCCGACTTCGGACTGGCCGACGCGAGCGTGCAGCACGAGGTCCTCACCGAGGTCGCCGGTGACGAGCGCGCCGCGCGGGCGCTGCGCTCTGAGCTGTCGCGCGCCCGCCGAGGCGGCGACACCGATGAGGACACCGCGTCCGCCCTGCACCGCTACACCACCGCACTGCGCGAGCGGAACCTGATCGACTTCGACGACCTGATCGTGCTGCCGGTGCGGCTGCTGGAGTCCGACGGCGATCTGCGTGCGGCCTACCGCGACCGGTTCCGCTGGATCACCGTCGACGAGTACCAGGACGTCGACGAGATGCAGTACCGGCTGCTGCGCCAACTCGCCCCCGCCGCGGCGAACCTGACCGCCATCGGCGACCCCGACCAGGCGATCTACTCCTTCCGCGGTGCCGACGTCGGGTTCTTCCTGCGTTTCCAAAAGGACTGGCCGCAGGCTCCGGTGGTGCAGCTGACCCGCAACTACCGCAGCGGACGACACATCCTCGACGGCGCGGTGCGGGCCATCCGACCCAGCACGCTGGTGCCCGACCGCGTCCTGCTGCCCGCCGGTGACCGGCCGGCGCAGCGCATCACCGTGCACGAGGCCGCCGACGAGCACGCCGAAGCCGCGTTCGTGGCCCGCAGCATCGACCGGCTGCTCGGCGGCGCCTCGTTCCACTCCCTCGACAGCGGCCGCGTCGACGGCGACGGGCCCGGCGGCATCGGCTTCGCCGACATCGCGGTCCTCTACCGCACGGACTCGCAGTCGCGGGCCGTGCTCGACGAACTGGTGCGCTGCGGCCTGCCGGTGCAGAAGCGCTCGCACGACCCGCTCTCGGCCCGCCCCGGCGTCGACCACCTCATGCGTGAGCTCGCACTGATGCCGGCGCGGGAGGGCTCGGTGCCCGAGCGGGTGCGGTGGGCCGCCGAGGCGGTGCTGACCGCGATGCCCGATGCCGGCCAGGAGCAGACCGCCGAAATCCACGCGGCCGCCGAACTGCTCACACCGCTGGCGCAGCGCTGCGGCGACGACGTGCAGCGCTTCCGCCGCGAACTGATGCTCGGCGCCGAGGTCGACGCGCTGGACCCGCGCGCCGACGCCATCTCGCTGCTCACCCTGCACGCGGCCAAGGGATTGGAGTTCCCGGTGGTGTTCGTCGTGGGCTGCGAGGACGGTCTGCTGCCGCTGCACTGGCCGGGCTCCACACCAGGGGACGACGACATCGCCGAGGAACGCCGGCTGTTCTTCGTCGGGATGACCCGCGCCCAGGACCACCTCTACCTCACCCGCGCGGCCCGCCGCACCCGGCACGGCACCGAACGCGACAGCCGCCCCTCGCCGTTCCTGGCGGGCCTGGGCGAGGACATCGTCGAGCGCATCGCCGCGCCCGCCCGCCGTCGCACTCGCGCGACCCAGCTGAGCCTGCTGTGACCGGGCACGGCGCTGCCGTCTTCGCAGGGCTGTTCAGAAGGCGTTGAGTGCAGGCACGAATTCGGTCTTGATGAATGTCTCCAGCGATGTCGGGGTGGCTGTCTCCGGGGTTCGCGGCTGGGTCATGCGCAGGTGACCGGTGTTCACAGCGTGCGGGACTTCCGCCATCATCGCGGCGACGTTGTCCGACACACCGGCTTCGCGCAGTTGCTCGTGGAAAGTCTCCACAGTGCAGCGTTCGTAGGTCACGGGTGCGTCGATCGCTGTTGCGATCGCCCGTGCGACCTCGTTCATGCTCACGTCTCGTTCACCGTGCAGTTCCCGGATTAGTGTCCCGGTCTGTGGTCGTGTCAGTTCCTCGGCCGCGGCGATGCCGACGTCGGTCGTGGTGATCAGCGGCAGTGGCACGTCGGGGTCGAACGGCGCGATGATCCGACGTCGGGTACGCACGGAGTCGAGGTGGTCGAGGAGGTTTTCCATGTAGTAGCCCGCGCGCAGCCACGTGATGTCCACTCCGGGAATGCTCGAAAGACGGTTCTCGAAGCGGTGCAAGCCTGCAACGGGGCCGGTTCCGCTGGTGTGTTGTGCTCCCCAGCTGCTCAGCGCTACGACACGGGGCACCCCGGATTGGGTGACAGCGTCGGTGAGGGCGGCTGCCGCGTGGTCCTGGAAGGCGGCGAAGTCGGGGTGGTCGGGGATGTAGTTGGGTTGGATGACCAAGTAGGCGGCATCTGCTCCGCGGAGAGCGCTGGTCATCGCGGTGGGGTCGGATTGGTCGGCCTGGTGGATCTGGACTCCGTGGTCGGCGAGGTGCGCGAGGTTGCGCGGATTGCGGCCGACTGCTCGCACGTTGTGGCCGTTTTCCAGCAGGTGCGATGCCGCCGCGCGGCCGGTGCGGCCGCTGGCTCCGGTGATGACGTACATGATTCTTCCTGTGTCAGTAGCGGTTTCCCGCATCAGGTGCGGCTATTGCAGAGATCTCGGCGAGATCGTCCGGGGAAAGACTGATTCCGATGGCTGCGAGGGTGTCCTGCGAGTAGGCACGCCGTTTGGTGCCGGGGAGAGACGACGTGATCGCCCTGATGGGAGATCCAGGCGAGCGCGAGCTGCGCAAGGTGTCGCTCCGTGACGTGCGGCGAGCCCGGACGAGTTGCCGCACGTTCCGCTTGCTGTTCGCGAAGTTCTATTCCGATACCACCAGCGAGCCCAGGTGCCGTGCGCCAAAGGGCGGTTCGCCGAGGCGTCATGATGTGCGTACTTCTCGGGTGGTGAACGTGGAAGCCGACAACGTGGCAAGCGACCCGAGACGCACCAGCGCTTCTTCCGTGGCGTCGTCGGTGGGGTGGTAAGCCCAGATCTGGTGACCGTCGCTGTCGGGGAGTTCCAGCACGTGCTGGTTGAACACCAGCGCGCCGACCAGCGGGTGCCGGAACCGCTTGCGGTCGACGGCCTTCTCGTACACGTCGTGCTGCGCCCAGGCGGTGCTGAACACCTCGCTGGCCACGGCGAGCTCCCCCACCAGCCGCTCCAACCGGGCCGAACCCGCCGCGGAACCGGCGCCGGCGCGCAACGCCGCCACCATGCAGCGGGCCAGCTCCGACCAGTCGGCGAAGAACTCCTGGGCCCCCGGCGACAGGAACACCATCCGGGCGTAGTTCTCCCGGTGCTCCAGTCCCTCGTGAAGCACCTCGCCCAACGCGTTGGCGGCCACGATGTTGAGCCAGCGGTCCACCAGGATCGCGGGGACGGTCAACGAGCCGAGCAACGGCCGGACCGCATCCAGCCGCCCCGCTGCAAGAGGATCACCTACCGCGGCGTCGTCGTCGCCCGCGGCGAGTTCGCGCAGAAACCGCGACGAGGCGCGGTCCAGCAGCAAAGCCGCCGACAGCGCGTCCACCACCTTGCGCGAAGGGTGCCGCTCCCGGCCCTGCTCCATCCGCGCGTAGTAGTCCGTGCTGATCCCCGCCAGCATCGCGACCTCATCGCGCCGCAGCCCCGCCACCTGCCGGGCTCCGCCCGGCACGATGCACTGCTGCTCCGGACGCACCTGCTGGCGCCGCGCCCGCAGGAACACGCCCAGCGGGTTGTCCAGCTCCTTCGCCTCCCATGAGTCCATGAACCCACCGTAGGCAGCTCACCCGGCCCCCGGGTAGGAGCACAACACCCACCCCATCGACCCGACAACCAGACAGATCGTCCACTCGGCCAGGGCCAGGTATGAGCAGCAACGACGCTCGCTGCCAGTCCACTTCTCACGGTTCGTGGCGGCGGACGTTCTCCGGCTTCTTGTGCACGCGGCTCGAGTTCGCCACCGCTGACATCCCGGGCAGCCACCTCCGATGACCGGGCAGGGCCCTCAGGGGTTCCAGACCATCGTCTGCTGGTGCAGTCGGGCGCCGTGGTGGCGCACGCCGGGCACCAGCGGTGTCGGTCCGTGCCGGGTGAAGCCCATGCGTTCGAAGAACCGGACCGCTCGGGTGTTCTCGCTCAGCGTCTGCAGGTGGCAACCGGGCGAGCCGGTCTCGCGGAGCCGGTCGAACCAGCGGTGCATCAGCCCGTCGGCGGCGCCGGTCCCCCGTGCCAGGGGTGCGACGTTGATGTGCAGGTGCGCAGGCCACCGCGGGTCGTGGAAATCGCCTGCGGTGGGCCGGCGGCGGATCGCCGCCGAGGCCATGTCCACCAGTGCGCGGCCGAAGAAGCCCGCGGTCGCGGGGCGCAGCATCAGCCGGTGGTTCCTGATGGCCTGGTCCATGCGCTTGCTCTCGCTGGGAAAGGCCGCGGTGTCCAGGCAGCCCGCCAGGTAGCCGGCCAACGCCCCGTCGGCGGTGGCGACCAGCAGCGACTCCGGCTCCAGATCCATGTAGGGGTCGAGGTAGACCGCCGCCTCGGACTCCTGGTGTCCCCACAGCGACGCCGACGGTGCCCCCTCGCCGGCGCGGCCGAACAGCTCCCGCAGCTCCGCACGGTCGGACTCGGCGAAAGCACGAATCTCCATCACGCCCGGCACTCCCTTCCTCGTCGGACGCGCACAGTCTTGCAGTTCCCTGCGCACGATCGGCGAAAAGCGGTGGCGCGGCCTCGTAAAGTCGCGGTGATGAATGCGAATGCCGCGGAGTCCGTCCTGGTCAACTTCGTCTACTGCCACCCGGTCGGGCATGCGGTGGAGGCGTTGCAGCACTGCCTCGGGTTCCGCCGGGCCGATCCGTCGCGCCGAATCGGTGTGGTGCTCAAGGCCGACACCGCGGTCGATCTGGCCGAGTGGTGCCCGTTCATCGACGAGGTCTACACCGTCGACGTCGACGTGTTCGGCGAGCCGTCCCCCGACGTCCTCGCACACGTACCGCGTGACTGGGACTGGGTGCTCGACGACCCGCGCGGTCGCATGGACTGGCAGCGCGAGTTCTTCCCCGGTCTGGCCTCCTACTACGACCGTGCGGCCCAGCACTTCCGCGCCGCCCGGGAGCACCTCGTCGTCGGCGCACCCCGGCCCGCGTACACGCCCGGCAACCGGCTGGAGTTGCAGCTGCCCGCCGAAGCCCGTGCGGCCGCGGCCGCACGGATGCCCCACGGCTCGCCCACCATCGCCGTCCTGCCCGCCGGCAGCGACCAGCGGTGGATGTATCCGTCGCTGGAGTCGTGGAAGCGGATGCTGTCGGCCCTGGCCCGGCGCCACCCCGAGGCGCGGTTCTGCTTCGTGGGCAAGCTCGTCGACGACGGGCGCAGCACCACGGGGTTCAGCCGCGAGGAGTTCGACGAGTTGAGCGCGGTGGTGCCGACCACCGGTTCGGCCGTGGACGTGCCGCTGGCCGAGCAGCTCGCGGCGGTGCAACGCTGCGATCTGCTGCTGTCTCCGCACACCGGTTTCGCGTTCGCGGCGATGGCGGTCGGGACGCCGTGGCTGGCGCTGGCCGGCAACAAGTGGGCGGAGTACTACTTCAACCCGGGAGTGCCGTTCTACTCGGTGCTTCCCGACATCGACCGCTTCCCGTGCTACGTCATGCTCGGCAACGACCCCGAGCCGGTGCAGGACGACGGACCGCGTTCACCGAGCATGTCGGCCGAACGCATCGAGGCCGACCTCGACGAGCTGGTGGCGGGCGCGAGCTGGCTGCTCAGCGGCGAGGCCGACTTCGACACGGCCATGACCGACCACTTCGCGCGCATCCACCGCATGTTCAAGGGCCGCACCGATGTCATGTACAGCGTGGACAACGTGCATGTGCGCTACCTGCCCGAATCCGGTCACCGCGCGGCCGAGGGCGCCCGGTAGACCAGCGAGTACCGCCAGAACAGGTGCCGGCGCAGCACTGCCCCGGGCAGTTCTGCCCGCGCCTGCTCGGTGATCTCGGTGAAGGTCATCGACGCCGGTTTCGTCGGGGCCGTCATCGAGGCAGGGCGTCCCGTCTCGCCGCGACGCCGCCGTGCCCGGGTTTTCAGCCACCCCACCACCAGGTTCGCCGGAGCCGCTGCCGCGCTCAGCATCCGGTCGCCCGCTGTCCGCTCGCGGTAGACGCCCAGCACGACCAGCGTGCCGCCGGGCGCGAGTGCGTTGCGGAACCGGCGCAGCGTCGTGGTGAACGGCAGGTGGTGCAGGGTGGCGACGCACGTGATCACGTCTTGGTCGCCGGGGAGTTCGAGCTCGGTGACGTCGTCGGCGACGAAGTCGATGTTGGTGTATTCGCGGGACAGGCTGCGGGCGTGTTCGACGATCGAGGGGTCCCGGTCCACCGCCAGCACCTCGTCGGCACGCCCGGCGAGCAGCCGGGCGAGATCGCCGCTGCCGCACCCCACGTCGAGCGCGCGGGAGAACATCGCGGGCAGCCGCCGCAGGATCCAGGCGTGGTGGTGGGCGTTGTGGTCCCACGGATGTGCGGCGTTGAAGTGGTCCAGTGCCCTCAGAAGCGCGCCGGTCATCGCATCCGCCGGTCCAGCGCACGGGATTCGGTCGCCCCGGTGGGCACTGGCGGCTCGGTCATGATCGGCACGCTATCAGCGCGGCACCCGGCGCCCGGCGGGCTCAGGACTGGTCGGCCAGCGTCCAGTTGAGCTCGGTGCGCAGTGCGCTGGGATCCATGTCCGGGGCGGGTTCGACCAGGTAGACCTCCCACATCACCGGGCCGGGGGTCAGGCCCTGCCGCTGGATCCAGTCGCGCAGGCGCTCCCACGAGGAGCCCAGGCCGTCGAAACCGCCCACGTGGATGGTGCGGGCGACCCGGCCGCCGGGCAGGGTGCCGACGAAGACCGGGCCCTCGGGCTGCACGGCGCGGTCGGTGGGGAACCCGACCTCGATGTCGAGGATGTCGCCCGGAGGCTGGTGGTAGAGGCCGAACGCCGCGCCCGTCGGAGCCACGGACTGGGCGGCCAGCACACCGGCGATGGTGCTGAAGGAGTTGTCGAAGAAGTCCCGGATCGCGCTCATCGCCACGACATCGCGGATCGCGGCGGTGGTCACCGGTTCGACGACGAGCAGTTCCGGCTCGGTGGCGGCGTTGACCTCGGACATGGCTTTTTCCGTTCCCCCGGGACGATGGTGGGCGGGCAGGGCCGTCGGCCCGTCCCGCCCACGCAACTACAGATGCCACCCGAGCGCAAGACGCGGCACCCTCACGCGCTCACCCCGACCGCGTGGCCGATGGTGGCGGGCTCACCGAGGAAGTCCAGCATCGCGCGCGCGACGTCGGCCCGGGCGATCTCGTTGCCGGGCGGGCCGGTCTCGACGGTGTGGCGGTAGTGGCCGCGGCCGGGGTTGTCGGTCAGCTTCGGCGGTCGCACGGACGTCCAGTCCAGGCCGCTGTCGCGCAGCACCTGCTCCATCCGTTCCAGGTCGCGGTAGAGGTCGTCGAGGACCGCCCACAGCAGCGGCGAGAACACGCGACGGGCGAGCCACGTCTGACCGGCACCCGATCGGTTGAGCGGGGCGGCGCTGACGACGACCAGCCGCCTGACCTCCGTCGCGGTCATCGCCTCCACCACCGCCCGCGCCGAGGTGGAGGCCGGTTTGAGCGGGTCGCGGCGTCCGGCCGCGCCGATGCCGGAGACCACGGCGTCGGCGCCGGCGATGGCCGACTTCACCGAGTCGGCGTCGAGGGCGTCGGTGCGCACCACGGTCAGGCCGGCGTGCCGGGTGGCCACCTTGGCGGGGTTGCGGACGGCGGCGGTGACCTGGTGACCGTCGGACAGGGCGTGGGTGAGCAGGTGCTGCCCGACGCCGCCGGTCGCACCGAGCACGGTGATCTTCATCGGAGGTCGCTCCACAAGGGTGAGTAAGTACTCACCCACTATGGGTGAGTGTTCGCTCACCTGTCAAGGTAGGGTTGCGGGCATGACTGACGACGCCGCTGTGCCCGCGCTGACCGGCGGTGCGCTGACGCGGTCGCGCATCCTCGACGCGGCCGCCCGGCTGATGAGCACCGCGGGGATCGTGCGCACCACGACCAAGGAGATCGCGCGTGCGGCGGGATGCTCGGAAGCGGCGCTGTACAAGCACTTTCAGGACAAGGAAGAGATCTTCGTGCGGGTGCTGCACGAACGCGCACCGCGCCTGGCCCAGGCGGTCACCGAGCTGCCGGGTCGCGCCGGCGACGGGGACGTGGCCGGGCACCTGCGGGAGGTCGTCGGGATCGCCGTGGGCTTCTACCGCGAGTCGTTCCCGATGGCGGCCTCGCTGTTCGCCAGCCCGGAGCTGCTGGCCGCCCACCGGCGCAAGCTCGCGCCGGGCACCGGCCCCGAGGTCCCGACCCGGCACCTGGCCGACTACCTGCGCGCGGAGCAGCGCCTGGGGCGGGTCGCGGCCGACGTCAACGCGGACGCGGCGGCGACGCTGCTCATCGGCGCGTGCTTCCACCGTGCGTTCCTCGACCTGTTCTTCAGCTCCGCCGCGCAGGACGACGAGCAGTTCGCCGCCGACATCGTGCACGCGGCGCTCGACGGCATCGCCGCGGACAACAGCTGAGCGGGTGTGCGGCGGAAATTCGGGTGCACGATGGCGGGGCGTCCCGCTACTGTCGCCGCCATGCAGCGCGCTGGCATGACGACGACGCCGGAGAGTGTCCCGGCGCGCTGAACTGTTCGTATCCGAAGCCCCGGGGCGAGTGCCCCGGGGCTTCGGCCTGTGGTCACCCGCCCCTTGTGAGGAGACCACGATGCCCGACCACCGCAAGCTCGGCCGCGAGCTCGGACTGTTCGACAGCGACCCGCTGATCGGCGCGGGACTGCCCTACTGGCTGCCCGATGGCGCGCTCGTGCGCCACACCCTCGAGGAGTACATCCGCGACGCCGAGCGTCGCGCCGGCTACCGGCACGTGTACTCACCCGTGCTGGGCAAGCGGGAGCTCTACGAGATCTCCGGGCACTGGGACCACTACCGCGACGACATGTTCCCGCCCATGCGGCTGGGCGCCGAGCAGGTCGTCCTGCGTCCCAGCCTGTGCCCGCACCACGCGCTGATCTACCGCTCCCGCTCCCACAGCTACCGCGAACTGCCGCTGCGGATGGCCGAGCTGGGCGGGATGTACCGCTCGGAGCTGTCGGGAGTGCTCGGCGGGCTGACCCGGGTCCGGGCCATTCACCTCAACGACGCGCACATCTTCTGCACCCTGGAGCAGGTCGCCGAGGAGGCCGCGGCCGCCCTGGAGCTGATCCGCCGCGCCTACGACGCGCTGGGCATCCGGGCCGCCCGCTACCGGCTTTCCCTGCCCGGTGCGGGCGGAAAGTACGTCGCCGCCCCGCGGATGTGGCAGCGCGCGGCGGCGCTGCTGGTCGAAGTGCTCGACCGGTGTGGCGTGATCTACGAGTCCGTCGAGGGCGAGGCCGCGTTCTACGGACCCAAGATCGACGTCCAGGTCGCCGACAGCGCAGGCCGGGAGGCGACCCTGTCGACCGTGCAGGTCGACTTCCACCAGCCCGAGCGGTTCGACCTGCACTACGTCGGCGCCGACGGCGACCGGCACCGGCCGATCATGGTGCACCGCAGCATCATCGGCAGCGTGGAACGGGTGGTGGCGCACCTCGTCGAGCTGCACGGCGGCGCGTTTCCCGCCTGGCTCGCCCCGACCCAGCTGGTGGTGCTGCCGGTGTCGGAAGCCGAAGCCGAGCAGGCCCGCGCACTCGTGCGGCGCTGCCAGGAGCGGGGACTGCGCGCGGAGGTGGCCGGTCCCGAGCGAGGAAGCCTCGCAGCGCGCATCCGCGCAGCCCGGACCGTGCCGTACCAGGCGGTGATCGGCGCGAGGGAAGCCGCGGTGGACGAGGTCGCACTTCGGCTGCGTGACGGGCGCCGCCTGGATTCCCTGCCTGCGGCGGAGGTGCTCGCGCGCATCGGTGACCTCGTCGGTGCGCTCAGCACCGATCTCTGGCAGGTGTAAAGGCTCGGCTCCTGCTGGGGCGCTGTGATCCCCCGGCCACCCCCAGCAGGAGCGGTGCACGGCTCGCCCCAGGCTTTGATCATTTCGTCACCGTGACGAAGATCGTCGGAGTGACTGGATGTGCGTGATCGCGTCGAAATGTGCCGGTGTACGCACTCACGGCTGGTTTCAGTCGCGGGAAAGCCGCGATGCAGGGCCGGAGACAGGTCGTGGGTGTGGGCTCCGGCCAGCAGCGCATCTGCCCCTACAGTTTGGTCCCCGCACGGACCGGCCCCGGCATCCACGCGACAGTCCCGTGGTGTCCCGGGTCAGGTTGCCGCGTCGTCGGCGTAGTACAGCAGTTTCTCGAGACCCGCCATGGCCTGCCCCGCATCGTGCCGACCTTCGCGGAGGCCGTGGAGTGCTTGAAGCACCGCGGCCCGCAGCGTGCGGTTGTGTTCCTGCTCCGACTCGAGCTGTCGGGCGGTCTGTTGGAGTCGTTCGGTGGTGCCGGCGAGCCGCTCGGTGAGCTTGCCGAATTCGGCGTCGCGCTCACGCTGACGTTCGGCCCGTTGTTCTGCCGCGTCTTGCACTCGCCGGGTTTCTTCCCGTGCCGCCGCGACGGCCTGGTCGGCCTGGGTGCGCATCGCGTTGATCGTCGTCTCGGCGTCCCGGCGGGTTCGCCGCTGCTCGGCGGCCGTGCGCGCGGTGAGCTCGTCCACCTGCTGTTGCAGCCGGCGACTCGTGGCGCGTTGCACGGTGAGCTTGCGCTCGGCGGCGGTGGCGCGGGCGTCGGCTTTGGCGACTTGCTGCGCCGCGTCGAGCTCGGCCTGCGCGGCGCGGGCCTCGGCGGCGCTGGCGCGCTGCCGGACCTCCTCGAGCGTGCCCTGCATCCGTTCCCGAGCGCTGCGGTCCCGCGCCGCTTCCCGATGGGCTTCGGTGCGCTCGGCCACCGCCGAGTCTCGGTCGCGGCGCGCCTGTTCGGCCTCGGCGGTGGCGTCCGCGGCGAGCTGGGTCTGCTCGGCCTGCGCTGCCAGAGCCGCCTCTCGTTCGTCCCGGGCGTTCCGGGCGTCCCGTTCGGCGGCGGCGACCCGCTCCAGCAGCCCGTCACGCACCGCGGCCTGCTCCTCACGAGCGGCGGTGAGCGCCTGGGTCAGTTCGGCCAGCGGCTGGGTCCACTCCTGCAGTGTCGCGTCGAGGTCGTGCTGGCTGCGGCGGAGGGCTTCCAGGCCGGGCTCGTCGTCCTCGGCCTGGCGTGCCGCGCGGTCCGCGGCGGCCTTGGCCTTGCAGCTCTGCCCGTCCGGCCAGGTGAATTCCGCCGGGTCGCAGTAGGACGGCACCGGCCCACGGGAGCCTTTGCGGCGCACGACCCGGTCGCATCCCGGCGCCTCGCAGACTCGCCACCCGCGCTGCATCACGCCCTGACCAGCAACTTCTCCCTCAACAGTCACGTGATCATCCTAGCATAACCCGATCTTCGAGTTTCAAGTTTGAACGCAAACCCATTATTTCGGGTTTTGTATTCTGGGGTTGCTGACGGAACAGACAGTCCGTCCGCAACCCCAGAATTACGGCCATGATCGCCCCGTGAAAACATGGACCCCTGCCGCCCCGGCTTCAGATGAGTCGATGGCGCACAGGAAGCCCAGCTGAATTTCGTCACGTGACGCAGGAGGCAAGGTTCGGTGTCCGATTCCGTCGCCGGGGTGCGCCCGGAGCACCTGGCACGCTTGGCCGAGCTGGGGCGGGACCAGGCCGACCGCGCTTTCACTCCCGCTGAGCTGGCCGCCCACCTCGGCGTCGGTGCCGATTGGGCGCGACGGTTGCTGCGTACGCTGGTGGCCGCCGGGTGGGCGGAGCAGGCCGATGCGGTCCCGGCTCCACGGCGAGGACGGCCCTCTCCCCGCTTCCGTCTGACCGTCCCTCCGGACGACTCCGCTGTGGAGGCGGAGTTCGTGTGCGAGACCGCAGCGGTGGTCCCTGGCGGCTCCGGTGATCACCGGTTGCAGACGCTGGTGCGGGGCTGGTTGGAGACGACCTACAGCAACGTCGGTACCCGCCTCGCCTACGGCGACGCGCTCGGTCTGGACCGCACCCCCACCGCGGGCGACCGCGGCCCGTCCGGACGGCCGGGTGCCTACCGGCACCTGGCCTGGCTGCGCTGGTGCCGCGCGTCGCAGCGCGACCCGTTGCGGGTGATCAACGCCGACATCACCCGGTGGCAGATCGAGCTCACCCGCGCCGGGATGACCGCGGCCACCCGGGACAAATGGCTCAAGGCGGCCAAGAGCTTCTACGGCTTCCTCGTCGACCGCGAGCTGCTGCCGACCAACCCCGCCGCGCTGAGCCGCGCCCAGCGCACGCAGCTGGGCCTGTCCGGATTGCAGCACAAGACCCGCAAGCCGCTCGTGCTCACTCCGCGGCAGGTGCACGCGCTGCTGGCCGCCGCCGGCCGTGGTCGTCGAGGTCAGAGCCCGCTGCACACGCTGCGGACAAGGGCTCTGGTCGCCCTGTTCACGCTGGGCATGCGTGTCTCCGAGCTCACCGGCCTGACCCGCGACGCGCTGCACACCACCCACGGCCGCCGCGCCCTGCGCTACACGGGCAAGGGCGGCAAGGCCCACACCGTCTACCTCACCGCGCTGGCCGCCGACGCCCTCACCGACTACCTCGCCGCCCGCGACCGGGACACCGGCGACGCCCTGCCCGCGCGGCCCGGCCAGGTCCATGCCGGCCGCACCCCGCTGCTGGCCACCCGCGACGGCGGCTTCCTCGACCGACGCGACGTGTGGGCGTTGCTACGCCGCCTGGCCGCCACCGCCGGCCCCGAGCTGGCCGACCTCGCCGACGCGCTGCACCCGCACGCGCTGCGCCACTTCTACGTCACCACCGCCCTGGAGTCCGGTGCCCCCATCGACGTGGTCAGCGCCGACGTCGCCCACGCCAGCACCGAGGTCACCCAGCGCAGCTACGACCACGCCACCCGCTCCCCCGCCCGCAGCGCTGTCGACCTCGTGGCCGATGCCATCACCGCCGCCGGCACCCCGACCTCCGCCGAGACCGACAGGTTCGCCGCCGATCTGGCCCGGCTGTCGGATCCCGATCCCCTGGAACAACTCGACGCAGCCCACGCGCTGGCCCGCCACGCCAGCGACCATCCGGCCCTCGCGGCCGAGCTCCGCACCGCGCTGGCCGGCCGACTGGCTGAGACCGATGGTCTGCACCCCCGCGTGCACCAGGCGCTGCGCAGACTCCGGGAGACAACGTCGTCGCACTAGTGGAGAAGCGGGGTGGAAGCGCTGCGCTGGACGACGAGCGCAGCAACCACCGGCACGTTCGGGGCAAGACAGGGGTTGATTAGGCTCTCCGGGGGGCGCGACGGTGATCGGGTGGACCGGGTTCGGAGCCGTTGCCTAGCCTGACCGGGTTCGGACCGCGCCATTAAAGGGAGCCGCATGGCCAGGGCACCGGAAGCCCCCGACATCCTGTCACCGGAGTTCGCCGCCGACCCCTATTCCTCGTACCGCGTGCTGCGTGATGAGTTTCCGTTGTTGTGGCACGAACCGATGCAGTCCTACGTCGTCTCCCGCTACGAGGACGTTCAGCGCGCGTTCCGCGAGCCCGCGTTCACCACGCGGAACTACGACTGGCAGCTGGAGCCGGTGCACGGCCGCACGATCCTGCAGATGGACGGCCGCGAGCACGCCGTGCGCCGCGCACTGGTGGCACCGGCGTTCAGGGGCAGGGAGCTGGACGAGAAGTTCCTGCCGGTGATCGAGCGCAACTCGCGTCAGCTCATCGACACCTTCCGTGCTCAGGGCCGCGTGGACATCGTCGCCGACTACGCGACCCGGTTCCCGATCAACGTCATCGCCGACATGCTCGGGCTGCGCGCGCAGGACCGCGGCCGGTTCCGCGGCTGGTACACCTCGATCATCGCGTTCCTGGCGAACCTGAGCCAGGACCCGGAGGTGACCGAGGCGGGCCTGCGGACCCAGCGGGAGTTCGCCGAGTACATGATCCCGGTGATCCGGGAACGCCGGAACAACCTCGGCGACGATCTGCTTTCCACCCTGTGCCGGGCCGAGATCGACGGCACGTCGATGAGCGACGAGGACATCAAGGCCTTCTGCAGCCTGCTGCTGGCCGCGGGCGGTGAGACGACCGACAAGGCCATCGCCAGTCTGATGCTCAACCTGCTGAACCACCCCGAGCAGATGGCCGCCGTGCGCAAGGACCGTGACCTGATCCCGCAGGCCTTCGCCGAGACCCTGCGCTTCTCCCCGCCGGTGCACATGATCATGCGCCAGCCCGCCGAGGACGTCGAGCTCTCCGGCGGAGCGGTGCCCGCGGGCAGCACCGTGACGTGCCTGATCGCGGCGGCCAACCGCGACCCGCAGCGCTATGCCAACCCCGACAGCTTCGACCTGTTCCGCACGGATCTGCCCACCAAGACCGCGTTCTCCGCCGCCGCCGACCACCTGGCGTTCGCACTGGGCAGGCACTTCTGCGTCGGCGCGCTGCTGGCCAAGACCGAGGTCGAGGTCGGCGTGAACCACCTGCTGGACGTGATGCCCGACGCGGTCCTGGAGCCGGGTGCCACCCCTGTCGAGCAGGGCGTGTTCACTCGCGGACCGGCGAGCGTGCCGGTGCGGTTCACCCCGGTGGCCTGAGCACAACGCGGCGGCGCCGACCGCGTCGTGTCGCCTCGGCACGACTGGCAGTGAACGGCCCAGGAGCCGGTTCACTGCCGGGGACGCGGTCAGAGCCAGCCGGGTAGTACGAAGAGGGTGAACGACAGCACCGGCGCGACCAGGATCATGCTCATGCCCCACACCATGAGTCCCTTGAACGTCGCGTCGCGGTCGTCCTCCGGGGTGCTGGCCACGACGAGCGCGCCGCTGGTGGAGAACGGTGAGGAGTCGACCACCGAGGAGGAGATCGCCAGGGCGATGATCAGGCCGACCGCGCCGACCTGGCCGGTGTGCAGGAAGGGCACGGCGAGCGGGATGAGGGCGCCGAGGATGCCGGTGGTGGAGGCGAAGGCGGAGACCCCGCTGCCGATGAGGCAGATGACGAACGCGGCCAGCAGCGGGATGCCGATGCCCGCGACGCTGTTGCCGAGGTGGTCGATGGTGCCCACGCTTTCCATCAGGCCCACGTAGGTGACCACGCCGCAGATCAGCAGCACGGTGGGCCAGGCGACCTCGGCGACGCACTTCTTGGTGGTCTGCGGCCACAGCAGGATCATGACGGTGGCGATGCTCATCGACAGCAGGCCCACGTCGAACTCCAGCACCAGCGCGCCGACGGCGAGCACGAGAAGTCCGGCGAGGGTCGCGCTCCGCTGCGTGTTGAGGGTGGTGACCTCGGTCAGCACCGCGGTGCCGGTGCGGGCGGTGGTGGTCGTGCCGCCTGGTTCGCCGGTGTGCTCGTCCTGCGGCAGCGCTTCGGTGGTGACGCGCCGGTCGAGCAGTTTCCTGCCGCCGAACAGGAAGAACACCACGATGCTCAGCAGCGTGTTGAACAGCAGGGAGCTGATCCACAGCAGGACGGGGTTTCCGGGCAGTCCGCTGCGTTCCACGACACCGTTGGTGATGCTGCCGAAGATGCTGATGGGTGAGAAGCCGCCCGCGCTGGCGCCGTTGATGATGAGCAGTCCCATCAGCATCGGGCTGATGCGGTAGCGGGCGGCGAAGTTCAGCCCGATCGGTGCCATCATCGCCACCGCGCCGGGCACCACCGCGCCCACCATCGTCAGCAGGCCGGTGACCAGGAACATCACCCAGGGGATCAGGGCGATGCGTCCTCGAACGGCGCGTACTCCGGTGTGGACCAGCCAGTCGACGGTGCCGTTGTACTTGGCGATGGCGAACAGCAGGGTGACGCCGACCAGTACGACGAACAGGTCACCGGGGAAGCCTGCGAACACGTCGTCCTCGGAGGTGCCGAACACGAACGTGCCGAGCAGGAAGGTGCCGAGGAAGGCGACCGCGCCCATGTTCACCGAGCGCAGGGTGGCGCAGAGGAAGATGAGAACCAGGCCGATGATCGAGATGATTTGGGTGGACATCGAGGCTCCTCGAGGCAGACGTTGGCTCGCAGGGCTTGATGGGTTTGGCCGGATGTGTCTGGCGGTGGCGGCGGGTTCTGCCGGGCATCCGGCTTGTGCTGCTGTCCACCGCTTGCGGGATCGGTTCTCCTGGGTGCGGCGGCGTTACGACGGTGCGTTGCGGGTGGCCAGCGCTTCGCGCAGCAGCTCCACGGGGTGCCACGCGGTGCGTCCCGCGCCGTGGAAGATCTGCTGCCGGCACGACACGCCGGTCGCGGCCACGATCGTGTCCGCCGGTTCGGCGGCCAGCGCCGGGAGCAGGCGGTCCCGGCCGATGGTCATGGACGTCTCGTAGTGCTCGGCCTCGAAGCCGAACGAGCCGGCCATCCCGCAGCAGCCCGCGTCGATCTCGACGACCTGCGCTCCCGGGATCCGGCGCAGCAGGGCGAGCGTGGCGGCCGTGCCGACCTCGGCTTTCTGGTGGCAGTGACCATGGAAGACGATGCGCCGCCCGGCGAGCCAGGAGTCGGCGCGCAGGGGCAGCCG
Source organism: Saccharopolyspora erythraea (assembly GCF_018141105.1). Taxonomy (NCBI): domain Bacteria; kingdom Bacillati; phylum Actinomycetota; class Actinomycetes; order Pseudonocardiales; family Pseudonocardiaceae; genus Saccharopolyspora; species Saccharopolyspora erythraea. Next base: position 4,617,196 of record NZ_CP054839.1, read on the forward strand.
TCCTGTGTCGACGGCGTCGGTGAGCAGTTCCTCGACCTGTTTGACCCGAGCCGCGACGGCGTGTGCCGCCTCGGTGCCGGGCAGCAGGGCGGCGTGCTCGTCGCGCAGCATGAACACGCACGACGGTTCGCAGCCGACGATCGGTGAGTCCGGTCCGGTGTCGGTGGCAAGCGAGCCGACCAGCGCCGCGGCCTTCTTCTTCGCGTCGTCCAGCATGCCTTTGGACAGGCTGGACCGTCCGCAGCAGCCGCCTCCGGCGAGCTCGACGCGCCAGCCGGAGTGCTCCAGCAGTTCGATGGCCGCCTGGCCGATGTGCGGCTCGGTGAAGGTGGTGAACGAGTCGGCGAGCCAGGTGACCGTGCCCAGCGGTGCCGGGGCGTCGTTGCGCTGGTGGCGGCGGAACCACCGCAGCAGGCTGGCCCGCTGGAACGTCGGCAGCGGGCGGGCGGCGGTGATGCCGAGGGCTCGCTGCATGAGCCGGCGCAGGAATCCGGTGCGTCCGGGCAGGTTCGACAGCGGAGCGGTGGCCGAGCCGATCCGGTTGAGCAGGCGGATCGAGGCGAACAGGCGTGAGCGCAGCGGCACGCCGTGGATCTGGTGGTGGTGCGCGAGGGTTTCGGCTTTGAGCGAGGACATGTCGACGCTCATCGGGCATTCGCTCTTGCATGCCTTGCACATCAGGCACAGGTCGAGGATCCCGTGCAGCCGCTCGTCGCCCAGGGCTGCGTGCGGGTCCGGTTCGGACAGCGCCTTGACCAGCGCGTTGGCGCGGCCGCGGGTGGAGTGCTCCTCGTTTCTGGTCGCGATGTAGGACGGGCACATCACGCCCGAGGTGGACTTGCGGCAGGCGCCGATGTTCATGCATCGGTCGGCGGCGGCGCGCATGCCTCCGACGACCTCGAAGTCCAGGGTCGTGCGAAGCGGCGCGGCGGGTGGCAGGGCGTCGCGGTCGCGCAGGTTGTCGGTCATCGGGGGCGCGTTGACGATCTTGCCCGGGTTCATGACGTCGCGGGGGTCGAACAGGCGCTTGACCGCGCGCATCAGCTCGTAGAGGTCGTCGCCGAAGATCTGCCGGTTGAACTCGCTGCGGGCCAGGCCGTCGCCGTGCTCGCTGGAGTTCACCCCGCCGTATTCGGCGACGAGGTCCTTGACGGCTTCGGCGACGGCGCGCATCCGCTCGACCTGGTCGGGGTCGGTGAGGTCGACGAAGGGGCGGATGTGCAGGCAGCCGACCGAGCAGTGGCCGTAGAAGCCGGCCTCCATCCGGTGCTCGTCGAGGATCTTGCTGAACCGCTCGGTGTACTCGGCGAGGTGCCGCGGGTCGACGGCGGTGTCCTCGACGAAGGCCAGCGGGCGGCGGGTGCCCTCGCCGGCGGCCATCAGCAGGCCGAGGCTGGACTTGCGGACCTTGAGCAGCGCTGCCTGTTCGGCGGGTGTGACGGCGCGCAGCGTGTGGTATCCGTGGCCGTTGCTCTGCCACAGGGCGTCGAGCCGGTCGAGCTGTGCGGTCAGCTCCGCTTCGTCGTCGCCGGTGAAGGACACGAACAGCAGTGCGCCCGGGTCGCCGACCAGGACGTCGCCGAGCTCGGCGAACTCGATCTTCTGCCGCGACAGTTCCAGGATGGTGCGGTCCATGAGCTCGACCTGGTGGGGGTGGCAGCTCAACGCGTCGGTGGTGGCCGAGATGGCGCCCGCGGTGTCGGTGAAGTGGCCGACGGCGTAGACGGTGCGCGCGGGTTTGGGCACCAGGTCGACCAGGGCGCGGGTGGCGACGACCAGCGTGCCTTCGGCTCCCACGACGAACTTGGCCAGGTCGAACGGTGTGCCGGAGTCCGCCAGCCGGTCGAGCCGGTAGCCGCAGGCTCGGCGCCAGAACGCCGGCATCCGGGAGGTGATGGTGTCCTCGTTGCCGGTGACCAGGTGCGGAAGCTCCCGGTAGATGCGGCCCTCGAGGGTGTCGGCGGCGGCCCGGCGTTGCCGTTCTTGCTCGTCGACGGGTTCCAGCCGGGCTCGTGATCCGTCGGAGAGCACCACGTCCAGGGCCCGCACGTGGTCGATGGTCATGCCGTAGGTCAGCGAGCCGCTGCCTGCGGAGTTGTTGCCGATCATCCCGCCGATCGTGGCGCGGTTGCTGGTGGAGGTGTCCGGGCCGAACATCAGCCCGTGGGCCGCGGCGGCCTGGTTGAGCTGGTCCTGCACGACGCCGACCTCCACCAGTGCCGTGCGCTCGACCGGGTCGATGTCGATGATCTGGTTCATGTGCCGGGACAGGTCGAGCACCAGGCCGGGGCCGACGGTCTGGCCGACCAGGCTCGTGCCCGCGCCCCGGGGCACGATCGGCACGCCCAGCTGCCCGGCGGTCTTCACCGCCGCGGCGACGTCGCCGGCGTGGCGCGGGAACACGACGCCGAGCGGGGTGATCGAGTACATGCTGGCATCGCGCGAGAAGAGGTGGCGGGTGTAGTCGTCGAAGGCGACCTCGCCGTCCAATGCGCTACGCAGCGCTTGTTCCAGGCGTGGGCTGACGGTGTCGTGGGTGGGGGCTGCGTCGGAGGTGGGGGCGGTCATGGAAGTCCTTCCGGCCGTTGTCGTGCCGCGGCCGGCGCGTCGGCGGCGCCGGGTCGTCGGCCTCGTCGTCGGATGCCGTGGCACCGCGTCTCACTCGGTGCGCAACACCTGCAGGGCGGCTTGGAGCCCGGCGGGGTCGACGCGCACCCCTGCCAGCTCGAGTCCCATCTGGACGCCGGCGAGGGTGCCGGCCAGCGTGAGGTCGTTGATGTCGCCGAGGTGGCCGATCCGGAACACGTGTCCGGCGAGCTTGCCCAGCCCGGTGCCCAGCGACATGTCGAAGCGCTCGAGGATGATCCGGCGGACCTCGTCGGCGTCGTGGCCCTCCCCCAGCAGCACGGCGGTCAGGGAGCTGGAGTACTCGCGTTCGTCGGCGCACAGGACCTCCAGGCCCCATCCGCACACGGCGGCCCTGGTCGCCGCGGCGTGCCGGTCGTGGCGCGCGAACACCGCGGGCAGTCCCTCCTCGTCGAGCAGGTCCAGCGCTTCGCGCAGGCCGTAGAGCAGGTTCGTCGCGGGTGTGTACGGGAAGTAGCCGCGGCGGTTGGCTTCCAGGATGGGCGTCCAGTCCCAGTACGACTTGGGCAACCGCGCTTTTTGCGCGGCGGCGAGGGCTTTGTCGCTGACCGCGTTGAAGCCCAGGCCCGGGGGCAGCATCAGGCCTTTCTGCGAGCAGCTCACCGTGACGTCCACGCCCCACTCGTCGTGGCGGTAGTCGATGGAGGCCAGCGAGGAGATCGTGTCGACCAGCAGCAGTGCGGGGTGGGCGGCCTCGTCGATGGCCGCCCGGATCTCGGCGATCCGGCTGGTGACTCCGGTCGAGGTCTCGTTGTGGACCACCATCACCGCCGCGATGTCGTGGTCGGGGTCGGCGGCGAGCCGTTCGGCGACGAGAGCTGGGTCCACACCCCTGCGCCAGTCGCCGGGGACGAAGTCGACGACCAGGCCTAGTCCTTCTGCCATGTCGCGCCACAGGGTCGCGAAGTGGCCGGTCTCGAAGGCCAGCACGCGGTCGCCGGGCGAGAGGGTGTTGACCAGTGCCGCCTCCCAGGCTCCGGTGCCCGAGGAGGGGTAGATGAGGACGGGACCGCTGGTGGCGAACACGGGCCTGACCCGTTGCAGCAGGTCCAGTGCCATGTCGGCGAAGTCGGGCCCGCGGTGGTCGATCGTGGGCCGGGCCATGGCCCGCAACACCCTGTCGGGCAAGTTCGTCGGTCCGGGGATCTGCAGGAAATGCCGTCCACTGTGAGCGGTCACTGAACCCAGCCCCATTCTGTGCCGTGATATGGCACGCTGTGCCGCATAAAAGCGCAGCGAGGGTAAGGACCGGTCGTGGAGGAGTCAAGGCAGTGCGCAACGTTGTGAACACGCTCCGGGTGCTGGAGGAGGTCGCCGCACGGCAGCCGATCGGCGTCGGCGAGCTGGCCCGGGCCGTGCAGATGCCCAAGAGCTCGGTCCAGCGGGCGCTGGTCACGCTCAACACCGCAGGGTGGATCCGGCCCGCCTCGGGCGAGTCCCGGCGGTGGGTGGTGACGACCAAGGCGTTGGCGGTCGGCGGCCGCGCGAGCGCTGACCTCGGCCTGCGCGACGCCGCCGTGCCGATCATGGAGGACCTGCGGCAGCGCACCGAGGAGACCATCCACCTCACGGTTCCCGAGGAGGGCAAGGTCGTGCTGATCGAGCGGCTGGAGACCTCCAAACCGGTGCGCATCAGCATGGCCCTGGGCCACGCGCTTCCGTTGCACGCCTCGGCCAACGGCAAGGCGGTCCTGGCCAACAGCGGTCAGGAGGTCCTCGTCCGCCTGCTCGCAGGCGAACTGCCGCGCTACACCGACAACACCGTCACCGACCCGGACCGGCTGCAGGCCGAGCTGGCTCGGGTCCGGGAACGCGGGTACGCGGTCAACCGCGGGGAATGGAGGATCGACGTCGGTTCGGTCGCGGCCGCGGTCCTGGAGGCGCCGGGGAAACCGGTCGCCAGCCTCAGCGTGAACATCCCGATGAGCCGGCTGGCCGGGGACGCCGAGGAGGTCTACGGCCTGGCGGTGAGCGAGGCGGCGGCCAAGCTCAGCGCGATGCACGGCCGCGCCGGTCCCGAGCTGACCGGATAGGTGGGCGCGTTCTCATCCGGGACCACGGAAAAAATGTGCTGATCGGGTCTGAGCGGACCGGCTATCGTGGCCGCCTTCGGCGCCCGCTGATGTCTGCGGGCGCTCAGCGGCCTCTGACCTGGAGCACGTGTGACCTCTACGCATCTGTTCGAGATCCAGCTCGGGGTCTATGCGACCGGCGACGACGTCGCGGGGCTGCTCAGCGGCTGCGCTCGACTGCTCGACGAGCGGTCGCTGCCGCATGACCTTCGCCTCGTCGGCCGGGAGCAGGACGCGGAGCACGAGCGGATGCCGCTGGCGCAACGCTATGCGGATCTGGCTCACCAGTGGAAGCTCACGCACCCCGATGCCGATGCCGGTGCGCGCGACTTCTTCGAGATCCAGGTCGGTCTCCATGCGTCCCAGACGGAGATGGACTCCGTGCGTGAGGCGCTCACGCGAGTCGTGTGCCCCGATCCGGAACACCGCTCCCCCTGCCCCATCCCCTGGGAGTCCGCCTACTCGGGTGTGGAACAGGCGGATGTGGCCGAGCGGTACGGGCATCTGCGTTCCCGCTGATACAGCCGATTCGCGACGCCAGGATCGCGCTCGCCCGCGACGTTCTGCGGTGGCCGGCTCGGCGTGTCGAACGATGACTCCGCCGCAGGCGCGCAGTCACGGAGGCGGTTGGTCCCTACGCTCGGCGGATGGTGAGGCTCGGGTTCGCGGTGGTCGGGGTGGGCGACCTCGCCCGCGCTGTGCGGTTCTGGACTTCGGCGTTGGATCTGGTGGCAAGCCAGGAGTGGGCCAGTGAGAACTGGCGGACGCTCGAGCACGCCGACGGGTCGGGGTCGGGCGTTGGCGCTGATGCGCAGCGAGTCGCCGGCCGAGGCGCGTCCGCGCATCCACCTGGATCTGTTGGTCGACACCACCGAGGAGCAGGAGGCCGAGGTCGAGCGGCTGGTGGCGCTCGGGGCGAGCCGGGTCGACTGGGGCCTCTACCCGCCGAACCCGGATTTCGTCGTGCTCGCCGACCCGGACGGCAACGTGTTCTGCGTCGTCGACCTGAGCCGCGCGCCGTCCGGCTGATGGTCAGCGGGCGGGGAGCTGGAAGTGCCAGATGAGCATGGCCGGCACCCCGGCGTTGGCGGCCTCGGCGGCCTCGGGCACGAGGTCGGTGAGGGACCACGGCCACAGCTCCCACGGGTCCAGGGTGCCGGGCTCGTCGGGTCGGGAGCGTGAGGTGTTGGTGAAGCGGGGTTCTTCGCAGCGCCGCGGTTGCAGCCCGGTCGGCAGGGCGGCGCGCAGGTAGTCGCCGACCAGGTGGCGGTGGGTGACCAGGCGGGCCGGTTGTCCACCGCAGGTGCGCAGGGCCGGGATGGAGCCGCGGGCGACCGCTTCGGGGTGCACGTCTGCGATCACCACGGATCCGCCGGGGCGCAGGACACGGGCGAACTCGGCCAGCACCGTGGTGAGGTCGGCAACGTGGGTCAAGGCAAGCGCGCACACGACCAGGTCGGTGCCGGCGTCGTCCACCGGCAGCCGATGCAGGTCGCCGTGGCGGAAGTCGGTGTGCGGCAGGTGCTTGCGAGCCAGGGCGAGCATGTCGGGCGAGCTGTCCACGCCGATGACGTGGTGGCCGAGCTCGGCCAGGCGCCGCGCGTAGCGTCCGGTTCCGCAGGCGGCGTCCAGAGCCGTTCCCGCGGGCAGCGCGCTGATGATGTTTTCGACCACCGGCTGGTCCAGGGCGAAGGCGGCGTTGGCCGGATCGTCGTAGGAGCGCGCCCACAACCGGTAGCCCTCGACGGTGTCGACGTGCTCGACCTGGACACCGGCGTGGGCCAGTGCCGGATCGTCGAGCAGGCGGCGGATCTCGGCGAGCCGGGCGTCCACGAAGCCGCGGTCGTGCTCCCCGGTGAACGCGCGAAGCAGGGCGATGCCTTCCAGGCCCAGCAGGTAGGCCAGCGGGTGTTCGTAAGTCACCGGCGTGAGGCTAGCCAGGCGCGCCTGCGGGGGCCACTGACTTCCCGGCCCGGGAATGTCAGGAAGGCCAGTGCTGCAGGGCGTTGTGCAGGGCGTCGATGACGCGTTCCCACGTGGCGGCGGGATCGCGGGCATGGGCGAAGCCGCCGTTGGTTTCCAGGCTGATGTAGCCGTGGAGGGTGCTGCGCAGCAGCCGCACCGCGTCGGTCGCGTCGGGTTCGGCGAGTCCGTAGCCGCGCAGCACGGCGTAGGAGATCTCCACGGCCCGCCGGTGACCGCTGGAAATGGCGACGGCGTCGGGGTCCAACGGGCTCTGGGTCGCCGCGTAGCGGCCGGGGTGTTCCAGCGCGTATTCGCGGTAGGCGTGGGCGAAGGCGGCCAGGGCGTCGCGTCCCGCGCGGCCCGCGACGGCGTCGGCGATGCGGTCGGTCTTCTCGCGCGCGGCCAGCACCGCGACCTGGGTGCGCAGGTCGCGCAGGCTGCGGACGTGGGAGTACAGGCTTGCGTCCTTGACGCCGAAGCGGCGGGCGAGCGCGGAGACGGTGAGGTTGTCGAATCCGACCTCGTCGGCCAGTTCCGCGGCCGCCTGCACCACCCGTTCGGTCGTCAGGCCGGCTCGCGCCATGCGTCGCTCCTGTCGTCGCCGGATCGGCTTGCGGTGTCCCGCGATCAGGGTAGCCGCCGGGGTGTGCGCGGGGCGGCCGTGCGGTTGCGGTGGTCGTGTGGCGCGGGAACCGTGCCGGCCAGGTCGGGGCGCGGCGGTGGGTGCGGGGTCGCTGGTTTACTGGCGGGTGCGAAAGGGAGTGGGACGATGAACGGCGCTGTAGCCGTCGCGGAAGGCTCGATCGGCGTGGTGCCGATGCGCATGTCGCACTTGGAAGGCGTCCTGGACCTGGGTTTCCGGGCTTTCGACGTGTCCGCGATGCCCTACACCTCGTGGTCGTTGTCGAGCGTGGCCGCGCATTTCGACGCACAGCCCGAGGCGTGCTGGGTGGCCGAGTCCGATGGTGCCGTGGTGGGGTTCGTGCTCGGGTCGATGTCGTTCGACGAGCGCGAGGACTGGGGCTATCTGGAGTGGATCGCGCTGGCTCCGCCCGCTCAGGGCAAGGGGGTCGCGAGCCGGCTGGTGGAGGCGTGCTGCCAGGCGCTGTTCGCGGCCGGGGCGGCGCGGATCATCACCGATGTCGAGGCGGGCAACCAGGCGTCGGAGCGGATGATGCGGCGCAACCACTTCAGCGAGGGGGTGACGGTGACGCTGCTGGTGCGGACGCGACCGGACGAGCCCGGCGGTGTGCGCCACCCCACCGCGCGCAGCAGGCCGGAGGATCCGGCGCGGGCGCGGCTGCGCGCGGTGGCGCGCCGGTCCGGTAGCTGAGGTTCCGCGGGCGCGTCGGTCCTTCGTGGACACGACGCTGCCGAGCGCGATGGGCGGTGACGGGGTCTGCCGTCATCGGTCGAAGCGGTCAGGCCCTGGTCATGGGCGGCAACGGTGAGCACTCGCACAGCTCCACGCACCCAACCAGACTTACGCATCATTACCCATTGGGACAATTCAAGAGGATGTTAGGGAGTGATGTGGTAGCTTCGGCTCGCTGGGGTTGTTCGTCATCGAGGAGCCGGACCCATGACCGACATCTACCGATCCGAGGCGGGGGCGCGCCTGCTGCGCGAGCAGTACCTGGAGGCGCTGGAGCGCTGGCCGGTCGACAACGAGCGGTTGCGCGTGCCCACGCCCGAGGGCGAGACCTTCGTCGTCGCGTGCGGTCCGGCTACCGCTTCCCCGCTGGTGTTGCTGCACGGTTCGGGCGGCAACTCGGCGCAGTGGATGGACAGGATCGCCGAGCTCGCGGCGCGTTTCCGGGTGTATGCCGTCGACGTGATCGGCGAGCGCGGGCTCAGCGCCGGGTCCCGGCCGCCCGCGGACTCCGACAGCTACGCGGTGTGGCTGGATGCCGTGCTGGACTTCCTCGGGGTGCGGTGCGCGGCGGTCATGGGGTCTTCCCTCGGCGGGTGGCTGGCGCTGGACTACGCCACGCGGCGGCCGGAACGGGTGCGACGGCTGGCTCTGTCGTGCCCGCTGGGTCTCGGCAGGAGCAGGAAGGGATTCCTGATCGAGGCGCTGCTGCTCAGCGCGTTCGGTCGTCGCGGGCAGCGCAGGGCGGTGGCGCGGACGCTCGGTCCGGGGCTGTCGACGATGGACCCGGCGGCGGCCGAAGCGTTCGTCGAGCAGGTGCGTCTGGTGTCGAAGCACTACCGCTACCGCTCCAGCGCGCTCCCGGTTTTCGGTGACGAGGCGCTGCGCCGGCTGAGGATGCCGGTGCACGTGCTGTTCGGACGGCTGGACGTCATGGTCGACGCGGTGGAGTCCAAGCGGCGGCTGGAGGCCGCGGCACCGCACGCGACGGTGCGTCTGCTGCCCGGCATCGGTCACTTCATTCCTGACCACAGCGAGGTGGAGCTGGAGTTTCTGACCGGCAGCCAGTGCGTGTGAGGCCGGGCTGTGCGGGTTCGGCCGGCTGGTCGTGCGGGGTCAGTGCCGGAGCGAGGTGGCCGCCGTTGCCGTCGGCCAGGGCTGCGAGCCGCAGGTAGGGCTCCAGCGTGGTGGGATCGGCGGCGGTGGCCATCTCGTTCTCGGTCATCCAGGCTTCGAGCATGATCGAGTGGCCGAGCAGGACGTCGACGCCGCCTGCTCGCGGTAGTGCGGCGTGGGCGATCGCGGTGGCCGCTGCCTGCACGGGCCGTGGGTCCACGTGGTCGTCGGCGGGTGGGCCGAAGGCGAACTTGAGGACCTCGTTGAGGTCGACCGCGATCGGTGCGATGACGGCGAACTCGAAGTCGAAGACCGAGACGACCTGGCCGTCGCGCCAGAGCACGTTGCACAGGCCGAGGTCGCCGTGGTTGAGCGAGGCCGGCGCGCCGGGCAGCGCTGCCCAGAACCGGTCCATCGCCTCGTCCAGGCCGCACAACTGGTGTTCGTCGAGCAGTCCGGCCGCGCCGAGACGGCGCAGCGTGGCGGCGGCTTCGCCGGGCGTGGCGGGGAAGAACGGCGAGCGGGACCGGGCGTGCGCGGCGACTTCGGTGGGGTCGAGGTGGTGGACGTGCTCGACCCGTTCCCACACCTGTCGCAGCGCGTCGGCGCGCTGCTGCGGGTCCAGCCGTGGCCAGACGTCTTCGAGGTTCTCGGCCGGGATGCGACGGCTGAGGACCCATTGGTGGCCGTGCAGCACGCCGTGCTCGACCACGTCGGGGTAGCCGACCTGCGCTGGCAGGAGCCGTGCCAGCCGTGCCTCGCGGAGCAGGTCGGCGGGGCCGGGCCGTTGGGCGACGCGGATGACGAGCTCGCCGGCGAGCCAGGTCGCGTTGGTCCACCCGATGGCGCGGATCGCGGTGGCGAAGTCCTGGCCGTGGGCGGTGAGCACGTCCGCGGCGACGCGTGCGGCGGCCGGCTGCGGGCGCATCTGGTCGTGCTGGGTCATGGTGGGCAACCTACGGGTGCGGTCGCCACGGCGCTCCTGCTTTTCACCCCGTTCCGGCGTTGTCGCGGCCGTCCTCGCGGAGCTGGCCCGTGTGGCCGGTGGCGGGGTCGTCGTGGCCGGTGGCGGGGTCGTCGTGGCCGGACTTGGCGTGTTTGTTGCTGCGGCGGCGGACTTCCCGGCCCGCGAGTCCGATGGCGACCAGCACCGGGACCCAGTACTTCGCGGTCGCGACCACCGCCAGCAGCCAGCCCGGCAACGCGAAGTCCGGCCAGTCGATGTCGGGCCACGGGATCTGTGGCAGGTCGATGTCGGGCCAGGGGATGTCGGGCAGGTCGAGGCGCGGAAGGTGGGCGCCGATCCAGTCCAGAACGTGGCGCAGGAGGACCTGGAAGAGCACCGCGACGCCGAGCAGGCCGAGCGCGACCTTGGCCACCGCGAGCACGACGTGGCGCGCGGCGTAGGTCTTGGGGTGGTCGCGCTGGAAGGCCAGCAGCCGCGCGGCGAAGGTGCCCGGCGGTGGGGCGAACAGGTGGCGTTCGGCGCGGGCGAAGCCCGCCAGTTCGGCCACGCCCTTGGGCATCGCGGTCAGGGGGTCGTCGGGCGGAGTGTCGCTGGTCGTGCCGGCGGGCGTGTCCCCCGCGTTTTCGGCGGTCTCGCCGGATTCGGTGTCTTCCTGGGGTTGGGGGACCAGCAGGAGTGCTTTGCTGATCACACCGGGCAGGGCGCTGAGCACGAGCACGCTCGGCGCGCCGGCGTCCTCGCCGGGCTGTTCGCCGTCGGCGGGGAGCCGGATCAGCACCCGACCCACGGCGGAGGCGTCACCGATCGGCGTCCCGTCGCGCAGGAGGACGACGTGCGTGCGCAGTCCGGCGCGCCGCGCGGTCAGTTCCAGGAGCGATCCGCCCCAGTGCAGGCGGTGGGGGGCGGTGCGGGAACCGGCGTGATCGGACATGCCTCCATTAATAGAGCGATCGCTCGGGTTTTTCAAACGAGGTCCGCTGACCTGCGAGTTCCGGCTGTTGCGGCGTCCTGCCCGGCCGCGGGTAGGACGCCGTTCAGAGGTGGCTGAACCAGTCGCGGACGGCCGCGACTCCCCCGGTGCTGAGCGCCGCCATCAGCGCGATGCGGGCATGCGAGGCGCTCAGGTCGCGGGCGCCGATCGCGCCGACCTCGGCCGCCAGGCCGGCGCCCAGGGGCAGTTGGCCGAGATCGAGCGCGCGGGTCTCACTGTGGGTGGCGACGACCACGGGGATGTCCCACTCGACGAGCTCGCTGATGGTGGTGAACAGCTCGACGGGGACGTTGCCCATGCCGGTGCCCTCCAGCACGACGCCCCGCGCTCCGGCGTCCACCGCCGCGGTCAGCAGCATCGGGGTCATGCCGGGATGGGTTTTGATCAGCGCGACGTCGGTCTCGGGCAGGCCCAGCGTGCGCGGTGGCCGCTGCGGTGCAGTGCCGAGCAGTTCGACGCGGCCGTCGACGACGTGCCCGAGCCGCGGGTGCGGGCCGGAGGTGAACGACGCGGCCCGCCAGGGGTCGGTGAGCCGCGCCCACCGCGCCGCGTGCAGCTGGTCGCCGGCGCAGACCACCGCGCCCAGACCGCGCAGCGCCGGGTCGGCGGCGGCGCGCAGGGACGCGGTCAGGTTGGCCGGGCCGTGGCCTTCGGGCTCGTCCCACCCGAAGCCGGCGCCGGTGAACACGATCGCGCCCCTGCCTGCGGCCGGGCCGGCCGTCAGGTCGGTGAGAAAGGCGGTTTCTTCAAGGGTGTCGAGGCCGTGGGTGACCACGACGCCGTCGTAGCCGTCCTCCAGCACCGCGGCCCGCACCCGGCGGGCGAGGGCGAACATCGTCGACGGTGAGGCGTCCCAGCTCGGCTCGGCCATCACGTCCTCGGCGGCGGCTTCGGCGACCACCGTGTCGGGCAGGTCGGCCAGCAGTTCGGCGCCGGAGGCGATGCTGGGGCCGGACTTGCGGTAGGCGAGTGTGTCGCCGGTGGCCACGAGCAGCACGCGTGTCATCGCAGGGAACTCCCGGTGTCGGGTCGGGTGCGGGATCAGCCGTCGGCCGAGGCGTTGTGGTCGATCTTGCCGGATTGCCGGCCCACCCGCCTGGGCGGCCGACGGAGGGCGGTCCGGGCACGTCCGGGAGCCGGACCCAGGGTTGCGGCCCTGCTTTCGTGGACGTCGCCGGGATACTGGGGGTGTGGCCGCGGTGGCCGGGCGCTGCCTGGTGGCGAGACGACCGCGGTGGCGGGCGATCGATGAGGAGGACGGTCATGGGCGAGCGCAAGCCGGCCGACATCGGTTTCGAGTCGTGGGTGGACAAGCAGATCCGCGAGGCCACCGAGCGCGGCGAGTTCGACAACCTGCCGGGTGCGGGCAAGCCGCTGCCGGGGCTCAACGCGCACATGCCCTACGACGAGCTGTGGTGGGTCAAGCAGAAGCTGCGCGAGGAAAACGTCTCGGCGCTGCCGCCGACGCTGGCGTTGCGCAAGCAGGCGCAGGAGGCGCGCACCGCCGCCGCCCGAGCCGGTTCGGAGGCCGAGGTGCGCGAGATCGTCGCGGAGATCAACGACAAGATCCGAGAGGCGATCAAGAACCCGGTGGCGGGCCCGCCGCTGAACCTGGCGCCCTTCGACGTGGAGCGCCTGGTCGCCCAGTGGCGCGCGGACCACCCCGGCCAGGATTGAGCCGCCCGGTGTGTGGTCTGTGATCCGCGGCGCCGCGGGTTGAGTCTCACACCGGTGTCAGACTCTAGGTTCGCGGCATGACTTCTTTCACCGTGCAGCGCAACGGCCGGGCGGCCGGCGCCGAGGAGCTGGCGCCGCTGGCGTTCGCCGGCTATGCCCACTTCACCGCGATGCAGGTGCGCGACGGCCGGGTCCGCGGCCTGGACCTGCACCTGGGGCGGCTGCGGTCGGCGTCGCTGGAGTTGTTCGGCCGGGCGTTGCCCGACGACCGGGTGCGTTCCTACCTGCGGGCCGCGATCGAGGCGGGCCCGGCCGATGTGTCGTTGAGGGCCACCGTCTACGCGCCGGCGGGCGAGTTCACCACCGCCGTCGCCGAGGCCGAGCCGGAGGTGCTGGTGCGCACCGGCCCGCCCGCGTCGGGGCCGCGGGGGCCGCTGGCGCTGTCGGTGGTCGAGCACGAACGGTTCGTGCCGGAGGTCAAGCACGTCGGCGAGGCGGCCAAGACCTACTTGCTGCGCCAGGCCGTGCGCGAGGGTTTCGACGACGTCGCGTTCATCGACCGCCACGGCCGGCTCAGCGAGGCTTCGATCTGGAACCTGGCGTTCTGGAACGGTTCGGCGGTGGTGTGGCCGGCGGCCGGGATGCTGGTGGGCACGACGATGGGCATCGTGCGCCGCCGGCTGGAGCGTCTCGGCGTTGCCCAGCGCGAGCAGGAGATCACTCCGGCCGATGTTCCCGCGCTGGCCGGGGCCGTGGTGATGAACTCCTGGACGCCGGGTGTCGCGGTGCGCCGGATCGGCTCGGCGTCGCTGCCGGAGGCGGCGTCCTTCGTGGACCTGCTGCACCGGGCCTACCAGGCCGAACCGTTCACCGCCCCGTGATGTTCGTTCTGTTGTGGACTGTCGTGTCGGTTTCGGGGGCGGCGAGCCAGGTGTCGATGCCGTGGTGCATTTCCCGCTTGGTCTTCTCATCGGCGAAGGAGGCTCGCACCGAGGCGTGCGCGAGCGCGGCCAGGTCGTGGTCGTCGTAGCCGAAGGTGTCGCGCACGAGCGCGTATTCGGCGCTCAGCGTGGTGCCGGCGATGGCGGGGATGTCGGTGTTGACGGTGACGGCCAGCCCTGCGGCACGCAGGCGCGGCAGGGGGTGGGCCGCGGGTGAGGCGGCGAAGCCGAGCAGCACGTTGGAGGACGGGCAGACCTCCAGTGCGATGCCGCGGTCGCGGATCTCGGCGGTGAGCGCGGCGTCGTCGAGGACGCGGATGCCGTGTCCGATGCGCCGGGCGTGGCCGGTGCGGATCGCCTCGCGGACGCTGTCGGCGCCGCAGGCTTCGCCGGCGTGGTGCACCAGGGGAACCCCGGCGTCGCGGGCCGCGTCGAGCACGGCGGCGAAGGGCTCCAGCGGGTAGGACTCCTCCCCCGCCATCCCGATGGCCGCGACCTCGTCGTAGCGGGTGGCCAGGTGCAGGGTGTGCCAGGCGCGGCGCACCGAGCGGCGCCGGGAGTGGTCGAGCAGCACCCGGCAGCGCAGCCCGGTCTCGGCCTGGCCCAGCGCGAGCCCTTCCAGCACCGCTTCCAGCGGCATCTCCAGCGCCCCGAGCCGTTCGCCGTGGGAGGCGGCGGTGAAGGTGACCTCGGCGTAGCGGGTGCCCTGGGCTGCTTCGTCGTGGCAGAACTCGCGCGCGACGCGGGTGAAGTCGCCCGGCCGGACCAGGCAGTGGCGCACCAGCGAGTTGTGGTCGGCGAACTGGCGGAAGCCGGTGAAACCCGCGGGGCGGTCGGGGACGGCGACACCGTTGGCGCGGCCGATCTCGCGCAGGGTGTCCCAGCGCACGGTGCTTTCCAGGTGGACGTGCAGGTGGGCTTTGGGCAGCAGGGCGGGATCGCGCACCGCGGCACCGTAGTCGGCGGGATGTGACCGGCGATACCGGTTTTCGGTTCTGGCGCCGGGAACGGATCTCTCACCTGCGGCATCGCGGTTCCGCGCGGCGGCTGGTGGCGCGCCGGAGGGCCCGCTACAAGATCTTGTGGGCACAGGGGTGGTGCTTTACCGGTCCGTTACCGGTAGGGTCTGACCCGCCGGTGGGGCGACCTACTGGCGACCCTGGCCGTTTGCTCCCTCAGAGTCGATACGGATGACACTTCAAGACGACCTCGCACGACCCTGGTTCCAGCCGGCGGTTCCCAGCGATCCGCGCCGTGACGGTGCGCGAGCCGACGCCGGGCCGGTGACCACTCGCATCGTGGGGGAGCTCTCCCTGGACGAGGCGGGAGTGCCGGCACGCCCCGAGGCTTCGAGGCAGCCTCCGCCGCCGAACCGGGTCGAAGTGACCCAGCCCTACATCCCGGCGATCCGGGATGAGCAGCCCGAGTTCGCCAAGAAGCTCAGTCCCGAGCGGCCGTCGACGGTGGGCGCCTCGGGTCTGGTGACCGATCCGGTGCCCGCGGTGGTCCCGCCACCGGCTGCCGGCCAGCCCATGCCCGCCCCCGAGTTCGCACCCACACCCGCGCCGGGCGCGCCCCCTCCGGCGGAGCCGCCGTCGACGGCGGCGGCCCCGGCCGCGCCGGCCAAGCCGAGTGTGCCGGTCAAGCGGCGCAGCCTGGTCCGGCGCGTGGTGCGCAAGATCATCGGTCCTGACCTGCTGCGCAAGGATCCGCCGAAGAAGCGCCGTTGACGCTGTTGCCGCCGCCGGATACCTCGGGTGCCCGGCGGTGGTGTCGTCGGGCGGGCTGCTGGTGATGGAGCGGGCGATGTCCGTCGGCTCGACCTCGGTGCCGGGACTGTGCGCGACACCGGTCATCGACGTGCTGCTGGTTGTGGCCGACTCCGCCGACGCGTCCTCCTACGTCCCCGCTCTGCGGGCGGCCGGGTACGTGCTGCGCGTCCGTGAGTCCGACTGGTTCGAGCACCGCCTGTTCAAGGGACGAGCCGGCGGCGGAGCCGACGTTGGCACGCCGAGATGGTCGACCGCACAGGGTGATGCATGTCGGCCCGGCGGCGTCCTGATTTGCCGAGATCGGTGTGCGCCCGGCGCTGCTGACGTGCGCTCGTACATTCGGGAATCTGGAGCGCCGCCATGAAGTACACCGTGTCGATCGAGATCGCTCTGCCGCGGGAAAGAGTGGTCCAGTTGCTGGCGGACCCGGCACATCTGCCGAAGTGGCTGCGGGGCTTGGTGCTGCACGAGCCGCTCAGTGGCACACACGGGCAGGCCGGCACCACGTCGCGAGTCGTGATGCAGATGGGCAAGCAAGAGATCGAGTGCACCGAGACCATCACACGGCGGGAACCGGTGGACTTGCACGGGATCCCGAGGGACAGCGTCGTTCATTTCGACCGCGAGATCGTCGGCGAGGGCATGTGGAGCGCCGTGCGCGACCGGCTGACCGAAGCCGGTCCGCAGTCGACGCTGTGGCAGAGCGAGTCCGAGTACCGGTTCAGCGGCGTGCTGATGCGGCTGGTCGGGCTCTTGATGCCCGGCGCCTTCCGCAAGCAGTCGCAACAGCACATGCAGGACTTCAAGGCATTCGCCGAGCAGGGACAGGACGTCCGCGACGCAAAAGACTGATCAGCGGTCTTCGATAGGGTTTGACCGACATCACCACGGAAACCCACCGTGCACGTCGCCTGAGCGGATCTGGTGGCCGCATGGCCGCCGAGCCCGCCTCCTCACCGCGTGATCCACCGCAGCAGCCGCCTGACGCGTGTGGCGGGAGTTGGCCGGGGGCCGCGGCGATGGTCGCGCCAGCGTGGCGTTGCGGCGGCTGCCGTGTGGTTCAGGCGGGGCGGGTGGCGCGGCGGTAGGTCAGGCCGGTGAACACCGCGCCGTCCGGGGCGCGCTGCTCGGTGGGCCCGCCGTCGAGTCCGAATCCGCAGCGTTCCAGCACGCGCTGCGAGGCGTGGTTGGCCAGTTCGGTGCGGGCGGTCAGCTCGCGGATGCCGTGGCCGTGGCTCCACTCCGCCAGCAGTTGCACGGCCCTGCTGGTGGCGCCGAGGCCGCGGGCGGCCGGGGCGAGCCAGAAGCCGACCTCGGCGCTGTGGCCGTGGATGCCGAACAGGGTGATCGAGCCGAGGAAGCGGTCGTCGGTGGCGTCGGCGATGGCCAGCACCGCCAGCTCCCCGCTGCGCAGGCCCTCGGCGATGACGCCGCGGATCTGCTCGCGCACGATGTCGGCGGTGTAGGCGGCCAGCGGCAGGTGCCCGAAGCGGCGCACGGCCTCGTCCGCGGTGCCGCGTGCGAACGCCTCGGCGTCGCGGTCGGCCAGCGGGCGCACGGTGATCACGCCGTCGCCGAGACCCTCGGGGGGCAGGGTGATGGGCTTGGCGGTCTGCATCGGGCCTCCAGAGCACGCCGGCGGGCACCGGTTGGTGATCTTGTACGGTCCACGGTAGCAAGCCGGCCGGTTCCGGCCGGGCCGCCGGGCACCAGCTCGGGCGTCCCGCGATCTGGATCGGTGCGGCCGCGCCGCGGCGCCGATCGCCTACCCTGGCGGAGGCGGCCGACCCCTTGTGACTTTCCATTGAGGACACCGATGACGTTGACCCCCGAGCACGCCGGGTTGCCGGTGCTGGCCGACAGCGTGCGGCTGGCCGGCGACGGTGTGCACCTGCTGGACCGCAGGGTGTTCCCGTTCGAACGGGTGTGGGTGCACGCCCGCACCGCCGAGGACGTGGCCCGGGCGATCGAGCAGATGGTCACCCAGTCCTCCGGCCCCTACTTCGCCACGCTGTGGGGCATGGTGCTGGCGGCGCGGGAGGCGGTGGCCGAGGACCCGGCCACCGCACGGCAGCGCATGACCGAGGCCGGGCGGCGTTTCGTGGCCACCCGCCCCACCAACGACCAGCCCCGCAAGGCCGTGGACCAGGTGCTCGCGGCCGTCGACGCCGACCCGGACGCCGATGTGGCCGAGGCGGCGCTGGCCGGTGCTCGCGCCGGCGACGCGGACTACCGGCGCCGCAGCGCCGAGATGGGCGGGGCGGCCGCGGCGTTGCTGCCCGACCGGGCGCGCGTGCTGACCCACTGCTGGGGAGACCTGTACCTGGTCGGCATGGTCCAGGCGGCCCTGGACCTGGGCAAGCAGCTGGTGTTCTTCTGCACCGAGACCCGCCCCTACCTGCAGGGCGCGCGGCTGACGGCCGAGACGCTGGGCGAGATGGGCGTGGACACCACGCTGATCACCGACGGCATGGGTGCCTCGCTGTTCAGCCGGGGCGAGGTCGACGCGCTGGTGACCGCCAGCGACCGGGTCAGCATGGACGGTCACGTCATCAACAAGGTCGGCACGCTGCAGCTGGCGGTGGCCGCTCACACCTTCGGCGTGCCGTTCCACGCGCTGTGCCACGCCCCCGACCCGCACTCGCCGACCGGGTCGGACGTGCCGATCGAGTACCGCGACGGCGAGGAGGTGCTGCACACGCTGGGCCACCGCACCGCCAGCACGCGGGTGCGGGGGCTGTACCCGGCCTTCGACATCACTCCCCCGCGTTTCGTCACCACCATCGCCACCGACCGCGGTGCCTTCCCGGCCGAGCGCGTCGGTGACTACTGGAAGGAGTCCCAGCGGTGAGCGCGTCGGTTGCCGCCCGGTGGGTCGTGCTCGACATCGAGGGCACGCTGACCCCCACCAGCCAGGTGCACGTGGTGCTCTACGACTACGCCCGGCCGCGGCTGGGCCCGTGGATCCACGACCACCCCGATGACCCGGTGGTGCGCAAGGCCGTCGAGGACGTCAAGTCCGACGCGGGCCTGCCTGCCGAGGCCACGACCGAGCAGGTGGTGGCGGTGCTGCACGGCTGGATGGACGCCGACCGCAAGGCCGCGCCGCTGAAGACGCTGCAGGGGCTGATCTGGCAGGAGGGCTACGCCCGCGGGGAGCTGACCACCGACTACTTCGCCGACGTGGTGCCGGCGCTGCGGGCGTGGCGGCAGCGGGGCCTGGTGCTGGCGGTGTTCTCCTCGGGCTCGGTGGCCGGGCAGGTCGCCTCGTTCTCCCACACCACCTCGGGGGACCTGCGGGGGTTGTTCGCCCAGCACTTCGACACCGTCAACGCCGGACCCAAACGCGAACGCGGCTCCTACGAGGTGATCGCGACCGCGCTCGGCGCGCAGCGGCCGTCGGAGATCGTGTTCCTGTCCGACGTTCCCGCCGAGCTGGACGCCGCCGAGGAGGCAGGCTGGGCCACGGTGGGGCTGGCGCGGCCCGGCGAGCCCTACGCCGAGGCCGACTTCGGCTCCCACCCGGTGGTGGGCGCCTTCGACGACATCGACATCGAGGTGATTTCGTGAGCACCGTGGCGCTGAAGGAGGCCGGTGCGGCGCTGGCGGCGGAGTCGGCGCGCTTCGCCGCGCTGGGCTGGATGCGCGGCACGTCCGGCAACCTGTCGCAGACCCTGTCCCACGACCCGCTGCGGCTGGCGGTGACCGTCAGCGGCCGCGACAAGGGCGAGCTCGGCGATCAGGACGTGGTCGTGGTCGACGCCGACGGCGCCGCCGTGGCCGACCAGCCCACCCCACAGGCCCGGCCGTCGGCCGAGGCGGGCCTGCACGCCCGGATCGCGCGGGTCGCCGGAGCGGGCGCGGTGGTGCACGTGCACATGCTGGCGCCGGTGGTGGCCGCGCAGCGCTGGCCCGAGGGGGTGGTGCTGCGCGACCTGGAGATGCTCAAGGGGCTGCAGCGCTCGGCCCACGACGACGAGATGACCGTGCCGGTGGTGGCCAACAGCCAGGACATGGCGGTCCTGGGTGATGCGTTCGAGTCGGGTTTCGACCCGGCCACGCCGGCGCTGATCGTGGCCCGCCACGGCGTGTACGTGTGGGGTCGCGATCTCCAGCAGGCCCGGCACCGCACCGAATGCCTGGAGTGGCTGCTGCAGTTCAAGCTGGCCACCGAAGAGCGCTAGGCACCAGAGGAACCGTCGCAGGAGGCGATCGCATGTCATTGCTGACCGTGTGGCCCGACACCGATCCGGGCACGGTGGAGTTGCGCACCGAGGATCCGCGGGAGATCACCGACGTGCTCAAGCAGTTCGGGGTGAGCTTCAGCCGCTGGCAGCTGCGGGAGCTGCCGCAGCGACCGTCCTCGGAGGAGGTGCTGGAGGCCTACCGGGCCGAGGTGGACGAGGTCATCGAGCGGGAGGGCTACATCAAGGTCGACGCGGCGGTGATGGCGCCGTCGCAGGACCCGCAGTGGCCGGCCCAGGCCAAGGCGGCGCGGGAGAAATTCCTGTCCGAGCACACCCACGACGATGACGAGGACCGCTTCTTCGCCCGCGGCGCCGGGGTGTTCTACCTGCACATCGGTGACCGGGTGTATGCGATGTTGTGCGAGGCGGGCGATCTGCTGAGCGTGCCGGCCAACACCACGCACTGGTTCGACATGGGCACCGAGCCGGACTTCGTGGCGATCCGCTTCTTCCACGACGACGACGGCTGGGTCGGTGAGTTCCTCAACACCGACACCGCCGAGAAGTTCCCGACGTTCGACGAGCTGATGGCCTCGCGGTAGTCGCACACGCCGGCGGCTGTGGGGCCGTGGCCTGCGACCACGGCCCCACAGCGATGTTCGGTCCACGGCAGTGCCGGAGCGCCGTTTCCCGTTCGCGACCAGCGGTTCGAGCGATCTTTCGGGCCGTCCGCCGACGTTCCTGCTCAAGACGTAGATCCCCCGGGGGGCGGTTACGCCTCCGCTGCGTCGTAGTCGGCGGACTTGGTGAGCTTCTCGTTGTACCGGATTTCGGCGAGCATGCTCTCGAGCTGGTCGATGGCCATGTCGTACGCGGGTGTGCCGAGTAGTAGCCGCTGGGGGTGACCAGCGCCGGACAACGCCGTGATGATGGCCTGGGCGGCGCGTCGGGGGTCGCCGGGCTCGTTGCCGGTACCGGCCCGGAACTCGGAGCGCTGGACACCGGCGGTGGAACGGTAGTCCGCGATCTCGTGTTCCGGCAGTGTTTCGTTGGCCGAGCGACCGGCCCAGTCGGTGCGGAACGGGCCGGGCTCGACCAGCAAGGTGGTGATCCCGAGCGGTTCGACCTCCTGGCGCAGGGCGTCGGTCAAGCCTTCGACCGCGAACTTGGTGGCGGCGTAGTAGCCGACCGCCGGGAACGCGCGCAGGCCGCCGATGGAGGAGAAGTTCACGATCGTCCCGCGGCGACGGGCGCGCATACCGGGCAAGACAGCGCGGATAACGTCTGAGAGGCCGAAGACGTTGATGTCGAAGATCCGGCGGATCTCGGCGTCGGTGCTTTCCTCAACCGCGGCGAAGTAGCCGATGCCGGCGTTGTTGACCAGTACGTCGATACCGCCGAAGTGCTCCTCGGCCTCCTTGACGGCCGCGCGCACTTGACCGGGCTCGGTGACGTCCACGGCCAGTGCCAGGGCGCGGTCGTCGTGCCCGTCGACGAGGTCGGCGACCTGGTCGAGGTTGCGGGCGGTGACCACGGCCCGGTCTCCGGCGTCGAGCACAGCCTGGGTCAACTCGCGTCCGAATCCGGTGGAGCAGCCGGTGATGAACCACGTCTTCACGAAAAAAGGTCCCTTCCAGAACTGGGAAAACGATCGATCCGCCGCGCCGGGATTCGCATCGTCGGCGCAACGGGTGCCATGTCAGGCAATCACCCCGCAGCGGGGATTCAGCGGTTCTTGCAGGCTCCGATCTGCGAGGGAACGTGGTGCCTAGGACTCGGCGACCTACCTTTCGGGCCGCTGGGTGCGTACCTGGCGTGCACCATGGGGGACATGTCCGGCAACGTCGATCTCAGCGAGTTCTTGCGCACCCGGAGGGCGCGCATCAGCCCGGAGTCGGTGGGGCTACCGGAGCGAGGGGCCTATCGGCGAGTGCCTGGACTGCGCCGCGAGGAGGTGGCCCAGCTGGCCGGGATGAGCACCGACTACTACACCCGGCTCGAGCAGGGGCGGCAGATCAGCCCGTCCGACAGCGTGCTCGACGCGGTGGCCGCCGCGCTGCGTCTGGACGAGGCCGAGCGTGTACACCTGTTCGACCTGGCTCGCCCCAAACCGGCCAGGGCTCGCCGCGCGGAGCCGCCTGTGCAGAAGGCCCGGGCGGGGCTGCGGCGGTTCGTGGACTCGTTCCAAGATCATGCGGCGTTCGTCCTTGGGCGGCGCACCGATGTGCTGGCCACCAACCACTTGTGCCGGGTGCTGCTGGCCGATTTCGATGCCATGCCCTACTCGGAGCGGAACCTGACCCGCTGGATCGTCCTCGACGAAGCCGCCCATGCGCTCTACGTGGACTGGGAGAAGATCGCCGCGGAGATGACCGCCATCCTGCGCTTCGACGCTGGGCGCCACCCCGACGACACCCGCACCGCGGAGCTGGTCGGAGAGCTGACCATGAAGAGCGAGCGCTTCCGCCGCTGGTGGGCCGAGCACAAGGTGCTGGAGCGGAACTTCGGCCAGAAGCGCTTCCACCATCCCGTCGTGGGGCCGCTGACCATCGACTACCAGGCGTTCACCATGCCCGGCGACGAGGACCAGACCCTGTTCGTCTACCTGCCCGCCCGGGACCGCACCTCCCAGGACGCCTGGCGGCTGCTGACCAGCTGGAACGCCACCCCACCCGACCGCGGGCCCGCCCCGTCGGCAGGACTCCCGCAGCACAGTGACACCACCAAGAAAGAGTGATCCATGAACAGCGCCAAGCCCCTCGCCCTGGTCACCGGCGCCTCCAACGGCATCGGCTACGAACTGGCCATCCTGTTCGCCAAGAAGGGGTTCGACCTGGTGGCCACAGGCCGCAGCGAGAAGATCCACGACGCCGCCGAGGAGTTCACCCGCCTCGGCGCCCATGTCGAGGCGGTCCGCGCCGACCTGAGCGCCCATGACGCAGTCGAGAAGGTGTGGCAGGAGGTCGAAGCCACCGGTAGGCCGCTGGAAGCCGCCGCGATCAACGCCGGCGTCAGCATCGGGGGCGCGTTCCTCGACAACGACCTCGACGACGAGCTGAACCTCATCAGCCTCAACATCACCTCCGTGGTCCACCTGGCCAAACGAGTCTCCACCGCCATGGCCCGGCAGCGCCGCGGCCGGATTTTGATCACCTCGTCGCTGTCGGCGACCCTGCCCACCCCGTACGAGACCGTCTACGGCCCCTCGCGCGCTTTCACCCGCATGTTCGCCCTTGGCCTGCGCGAGGAACTGCGCGACTCCGGCGTCACCGTCACCACCCTGATGCCCGGAGCCACCAACAGCGACTTCCACGCCCGCGCCGGGATGAACAACACCGCCTTCGGCCCCACGGCGAACAAGAACGACAAGGTCGAAGTCGCCCGCCAAGGATTCGAGGCGATGCTGGCCGGCCGCGCGCAGGTCGTCGGCGGTGACCGCACCACCAAGCGCACCGCGCTCCTGCACCGGTTCCTGCCCGAAACCCTCAAAGCCGTCCGCCACGCCCGCAAAGCCAAACCCCGCACCTGAGTGTCACGGTTGAGGATCGGCAATCGAACACTCACCTTTGGCTCTCATTCGTCACGCTGCTGGGCCTGCAGCTGATGAAGCTCAGGTCAGACAAGTCGATCACGACCGCCTTCACCGCGGCGGCCGACCGGGGCATAGCCAGCCCGGCGAATCGCGGAGTGGTCGAGGTGTCCAGGTCAAGGTGTCCTGTCTCAGGACCTCACGGACAGTAATGTCTGATGACGTCGTGGACAGTTGTGGTGTGAGTCGTTGCTAGCGGACGCTGCGGTCCGGTGTCAGCGTCCGCACGACCGTGTCGCCGATCATGATGCTGACGCGGTCGCCTTGCCAGTGCAGGGTAGCGGTCTGGCGGGCCCAGCGGCGGCTGATGACGATTGAGCAGCCGGAGAGGCGATGACGCCGGTGCTTGGTGACCGGACGCTGGGTGACGCCGGCGAGTCGGACCGGCCTGTCCGGGGCGGCTTTGGTGGCTGCGTCGTAGCGTTGCTGCGGGGTCTGACCGCCGATGCCTTGATGCCGGCCATTGTTGTACATCTCCCGGTATATCTCCAGAAGGTGGTGCAGCTGGTCAAGATTGGCCGGTGTGGGCCGCTTGTCAAGCCACTTGCGTAGGGTTTGGTGGCTGCGTTCGTCTTTGCCGCAGGTTTGCGGGTGATACGGCGAGGAAGCGATCGTCTGTACCCCGGTCTCGGCCAGGCGGCGTTCCAGGGCAGCCATGCCCCCGCGGTGCTTGCCGGAGAACGCCGCCGCAATCGGGGGCGGTACTCGCTGTGGTCGTCGCACGGCATCGATGCTCTTCGCCCGCCCGGCGTGGCGCATCAGTGTGGACCAGGGGCGTTGCCCTGGCGCGGGTCGGGGAGATTCTCCACCGCCGTGTCGCCGGCACCAGGTTGTGGGTTGAGCCGGCGTTGGATCCAGTCCACGCCGAAGCGCACGACGGCGGCGGCGTCGAACAGGTGGCTTTCGGCGGCGGCGACGTGGCCGCGAGTGCCGATCCCGGCGGCGAGCATGTCGCGGGCGATGACGGTGAACGGCCACTGGTCGCCGGGCACGACCGCGCTGTAGTCGAAGGCGGCGTCCTCGGTGTCGATGTCGTGGAAGCGCCGCCAGGTGCGGCGGCCGTCGACGAGGATGGGCTGCTCGTAGTCCACGTAGCGCTTGCCGGGTGCCTCGGCGAGCGCTTCGGCGTGGTGCAGGATCGTCAGCGAGTCCAGCGGCGCCCCGAGCAGCAGGACCCGCCCGCCTGCTTCCGCGAGGCGGGCGAGCGGGGTGCCGGGGCCGTGGGGGTCGTCCCAGGGGTGGTCGTCCATCAGCGCGTGCGCGCGGGCGCCCAGGGCGGCGAAGCTGGCGTCGGGGTGGCGGCTGCGCACCGCGCCGGGCCTGCGGCGCAGCGCTTCGGGCAGCCGGCCGTTGGCGTGGTCGGCTTCCGACAGCAGCGGGTCGTAGGGCGGGTGTTCGGCGCGCAGCGCGTCCTGCCACGGCTGGGGCCAGTCGGTGAACTCGTAGGGAGGGGCGTCGTTCCAGCCGCAGGTGACCATCAGCGTCCCCTGTGGACCGACGACGTCCAGCAGCGCGTCGATGACCGTGGTGGGGCCGCCGGCGACGTAGCCCAGCGCCGACATCCGGGTGTGGAACATCACGGTGTCGCCGCGGGCCAGGCCCAGCTCGCCGAGGTCGGCCACCAGGCGGCTGCGGGTCACCGGCCCGCCGCTGCGCCGCAGCAACTGCTGCTCGTCCATGCCGGGCACGGTAGCGGTCTCCGGTACGGGGCGCGCCTGGTTTTCTCCCCCGGCCTCCCGCTGGGGTCCGTGAACTGCTGAACCCGGGTGGCCGGGCGAGCGCGTGAACCGCCCCGGTCGCGGGAGCCCGTCGAGGCGGGGGTCGAACCGCGTGTGGTGGGGCCTAGCGGGCGCCGGGGATCTCGCCGGTGGAGGTGACGTGGTCGGCGATGTCGCGCAGCTTGATGTTGCGGTGCTGCGAGCTCCTCTTGAGCACCTGGAATGCCTGGTCCTCGTCGAGCCGGTAGCGCTCCATGACGATGCCCAGGGCCTCCCCGATCCGCTGGCGGGTGGTGATCGCGGTCTGCAGCTGGGCGTCCATGCGCGCCGAGGAGAAGGCGACCGCGGCGTGGGAGGCCACGACCCAGCCGATCAGCTCGGAGTGCTCGGTGAACGCCTCGGGCCGGGAGGAGTACAGGTCCAGGGCGCCGTACTCGTCCTCGTCGGTGTAGAGCAGCAGGCCCATCATGCTGGCGATGCCGAGGTCGCGGGCGTGCGGGGCGTACTGCGCCCAGCGCTGCACGGAGCCGGTCATGTCGGCGATGCGGTAGACCTGCACGCCGTTGTCGGCGGCGTCGAAGCACGGCCCCTCGCACAGCTCGCCCTGCAACGCGTCGGAGCGGCGGACCAGATCCGAGGTCGCCGCGGCGGTCTCGACCTGCCGCCTGTTGTGCAGCAGCAGGATCCCGGCCTGCTCGCAGCCGTCGACCAGTTCCACGGCGTGTTCCACGATGCTGTCGAGGGTGTTCTGGACGGTGTCCTGCGACAGCAGGTTCCTCGACATCCGCGCCAGCGCGATCGCCAGCTCCTGATCGCCTGCGGTCTCCATGCTCACCACCTCCCGGGCCCGCGAACGCCGCGGGCCTCTGCCCGTGGCCTACCCGTCCAGGGGCGTTGTCGACACCGGGCGCACGGGTCCGTACGGTGGTGGTGTTGGTTGAGCGAGCAGCTGGCATGACCTGAGAGGTCGGGCCGGGGCACGCTCCCACTTCCTTTCCGCCCACGTCAGGCGGTGCTCGTGTCAGCCCGGCTCTTTCTGGTCCGGCGCTGCCTGCCGCCTCCGGCGGCGGGTGCGCCCCATCCTTTGGCGATGAGAGGAGCCAGGCGTGCTTGTGCACACTCCGGTGACCGAACTTTTCGACAACTCCGCGCGCAGGCGCGGCGACCGGCCGGCGGCCCACGAGCGCGGGCTGCGGCTGCGCATGGACTTCACCGAGCCGCCGGTGGCGGTGCTGTGCGTCAGCGGCGAGCTGGACGCGGCCACGACCCCGCGGCTGGCCGAGGTGCTGTGGCCTCGGTTGCTGACCGAGCTGCGGGCGCTGGTGATCGATCTTGGCGACGTGAGCTTCCTCGGCGTGGACGCGCTGCGGCTGCTGGCCGGCGCCCACAGCGAGGCCGCGCACCGCGGTGTCGCGCTGTGCCTGACCGACAGTGCTCGCCCGGTGCGCCGGGCGCTGGCCGCGGCAGGGCTGCACGACGCGCTGCCCTGCTTCGACGACGTGGCCGCGGCCCGCGCGGCCCTGACCACCGCCGCGCGGCCCGTCGCATCCCGTTGACCACCGTGGATCCCAGGAGGAACACGACCATGTCCCAGAACGCATCCACCGTCAGGACGCTGCTGCGTGCGTTGCGTGCCGAAGCGGCGACCATGGCCGCCGCCCGCCATCGCTTCCTGCGCCCCGGTACGCGGCCGTGACCCCACCCGTGTGAGTCCGTGCAGGGCCCCGCGTCATCCCGCGCGGTGGCCCCTGCGGGTGTCAGGCCAGGTAGGACTCCAGGGCGTCGACGCCGGCCCGGGCACCGCCGCACTCGCGCAGCGTGCGCTGCATGTCGGCGAGGTTGGCGCGCACGTCCTGGTCGCCTGCGACCTGCTCCACCGCCGAACGCAGCTGCTCGGCGGTGACCTCGTTGGTGACCAGCCGCCTGCCCAGGCCCAGTTCCTCGACCCGCTGGGCGTTGAGCGCCTGCTCGGGCATCTGCGGCACCGCCACCAGCGGCACCCCGTAGTACAGCGACTCCATGGTGGAGTTCATGCCGGTGTGCGACAGGAACGCCGAGGCGTGCCGCAGCACCGCCAGCTGCGGGAACGACTCGCGCACCTCGAAGTTGGCCGGGGGCTCGCCGAGCTCGGAGACGTCGGTGCCGGCACCGACCGACAGCGCGACCTGCCAGCGGCTTTCGCCGAAGGCCTCGAAGCACATGCGGTAGAAGTCCGGGCGCTTGTTGAACGCGGTGCCCAGCGAGATGTACAGCAGCGGCGAGGCGGGGTCGCGCGGTTCCCACTGCTCGACCTCGCGCTGGCCGAACATCGGGCCCAGGAAGCGGAACCGCTCGTCGAAGCTGTCGCCTTCGAGCTGGAACCGGCGGGGCAGGAACGACAGGTTCAGCCCGGCGATGTCGTGCTCGTCGAACCCGGTGCCCGCCGACACGCCGAACTCCTCGCCCAGTTCCTGCAACTGCCGCGTGAACTCGGCGAAGTGGGCGGGGTCGAATCCGGCCGTCGGCGTCATCCGCTCGCGCAGCGAGAACGTCTCGTTGGAGGCGAAGCTCGGCATCAGCTTGACCGCGGGCACCTCGCACTTCTGGGCGGCCATGCGCGCCATGACGGTCATCATGTCGTAGCAGACCGCGTCGGGTGTGTCGGTGGCGAAGCGGTCCAGCAGCAGCGGCAGGCTGGTGCGGGTGTTGTCGAGCATCAGCTGCATCATGACGCGGATCTCGGCGCCGTCGAGGCGATCGGTCATGGGCGGGACGTCGGGCATCCGGAAGCCCACGTCCAGGATCTCGGCGCCGGCTTTCTCGGCGCCGGCCAGGGAGTGGCGGGCGCCGGCGTAGGTGACCCGGTGGCCGCGTCGCACGAGTTCCTCGACCAGGGGGATGGTCGGGTTGATGTGCCCCGCGGCGGGCAGGGAGACGAACGCGAAGTGCTTGGTCATGGGTTCCTCACGCGGACGATGGCGGCCGTGGCGAACGCTCGGCGGGCGCTCGGGGTTCGATTATCCTCGCCTCCGAGGCTGTTGAACATGTGTTGAATTCAACGTGTGTGCGGGTGGCGCCCGCGCCACCGTGGCGGAATGTCCATTTCGGCCGGACCGGTCCCGGTTGCCGGATTCCGGGAAAGCGGTGGGCAGTTCAGGCGGTGAGCACGCGGGCGCCGTGGTCGGTGATCGCGATGGTGTGCCCGGCGCGGGCGGCGCGGCTGCCGTCGCCGGTGACCACGGTGCTCCCGTCGTCGGCGAGGCTCACCTCGTCTCCGCCGCCGGCCAGCAGCACCGGGCGCAGCAGCAGGACCATGCCCGGGCGAAGCGGCGCGCCGCGGCCGGGCCGGCCTTCGCCGGGCACCGGTGGCTCTTCGCGCGGGCCGCGTCCGATGCCGTGTCCGCCGGAGGCGGCGGGGATGCCGTAGCCGCCGCTGCGGGCCACGACGCCGAGGGCGTGGGAGAGGTCGCCGACGCGCCGCCCGGGCCGGGCCGCGGCGATGGCGTCGTCAAGGGCCTGGTGGGCGGTCTGCATCAGGATGAGGTCTTCGGGGTCGACGGTGCCGATGCCGATCGTGGCCGCCGCGCGGGCGCACCAGCCGTCGACGCGGGCCAGACAGTCGATCCCGAGCAGGTCGCCGCCGGTGAGACGGGTGGCATCGGGCACTCCATGGCCGACGACGTCGTTGACCGACGCCGACATCGCCGTGTCCGGATCGCCGCCCAGCGGCAGCGGTAAGGCTGTGTGCTCGCGCAGCACAGCGCGGGCCAGCTCGTCGAGTTCGCTCAGCCGCACGTCGGCGCGGGCGTGGGCGCGTACGGCCCGCAGCGCGGCGGCCACGGCGCGGCCGGCCTCGCCCAGCGCGTCCAGTTCCGCGCTGCTCCTGAGCTCGATCAACCCCTGCCACCCCATCGGCACCGGTATCCCATCCACTCCGGTGTCCCGCGACCGGCGAGCTGGACCGGGCATCTGCGGCGACATTAGTATCACGCGCATGGTGCGTGTTCCGCTGAACCAGCACGAACGCGACCGGGGCGAACACCTCGGGCGGATCCTGCGCGAGGCCCGCGGCACGCGCAGCATGATCGAGGTCGCGGCGTGCTCGGGCATCTCGGTGGAGACGCTGCGCAAGATCGAGAAGGGCCGCATCCCCACCCCGGCGTTCTTCACCGTCGCCGCGATCGCCGAGGCGGTCGGGCTGTCGCTGGACGCGCTGCGCGACACCCTGGCCGAGCAGGAGCCCCGGCCCTCCCTGACAGCCTGACCCCCCGCCTTCCACACTCGCGGGCCACCGGGGACCGCGTGCCCCGCGAGTCGTTCGGGCTGCCACAACGACTCACGGGCACGGCCCGGCGGTGCGGTCTCGGCGTGGTCAGCCCTTGACGCAGACGACCTGCTTGAGGTGGGCCACGACCTCCACCAGGTCGGTCTGGGCCTTGATCACCTCGTTGATGTCCTTGTAGGCGGCCGGGATCTCGTCGACCACACCGGCGTCCTTGCGGCACTCCACCCCGGCGGTCTGCTCGGCCAGGTCGCGCGCGGTGAAGGACTTGCGGGCCCTGGTGCGCGACATCCGCCGGCCGGCACCGTGGGAGGCCGAGGTGAACGCCTCGGTGTTGCCCAGCCCCCGCACGATGAACGAGCCGGTGCCCATGCTGCCGGGGATGATGCCCAGCTCCCCGCTGCCTGCCCGGATGGCGCCCTTGCGGGTGACCAGCAGCTCCACGCCGTCGTAGGTCTCCTCGGCGACGTAGTTGTGGTGGCAGGAGATCGGCTCGTCGAACCGCGTGCCCGCCACGGTGTCGGCCAGCGCCCGCTGCACCAGCGACACCATGACCGCGCGGTTGCGGCGCGCGTACTCCTGGGCCCAGAACAGGTCCCGCCGGTAGTGGCGCATCTGCGGGGTACCCGCCACGAACACCGCCAGGTCCCGGTCGGGCAGGTCGGCGTTGTGCGCCAGGCCCCTGGCGATCTCGATGTGGCGCTCGGCCAGCTCCTTGCCGATGTTGCGCGACCCCGAGTGCAGCATCAGCCACACCCGCCCGTCGTCGGTGCCGCCCTGCTCCAGGCACACCTCGATGAAGTGGTTGCCGCCGCCGAGGCTGCCCATCTGCGCCAGCGCCCGCTCCCGCCGGTTCTGCACACCCTCGTGCAGCTCCCCGAAGCCACTCCAGAACCGGTCCCAGTCACCGGTGCCCGGCACGCGCCGGACGTCCACGGGGTGGGTGTGCATGCCGAAGCCCACCGGCACCGCCGACTCGATCCGCGAGCGCAGCCCCGAGAGGTCGTCGGGCAGGTCGGCCGCGCGCAGCGAGGTCCGCACCGCGCTCATCCCGCAGCCGATGTCGACCCCGACCGCCGACGGCGAGACCGCGTCGCGCATGGCGATCACGCTGCCGACCGTGGCCCCCTTGCCCAGGTGCACGTCGGGCATCACCGCAACGCCGTGCACCCAGGGCAGGTCTGCGATGTTGCGCAGCTGGTGCATGGCGGCGTCCTCGACCTGGCGCGGGTCGGCCCACATGCGGATGGGCACCCGGCTGCCCTGCACGGCGGTGAACACATCGTCCTCCCTGTTCGGGCCACCACCGGTCCGCGGTGGTGGCGAACGAAAAAGCGGCAGCCGCCGGGGTCGTTCGGCCCCGGCGGCTGCCACTGCTGGACTCGGCGTGGATCAGCGTGGTGGTCTCGCGCGGCGACCGGGGGCACGGCGGCGGGCCTGCCGTGGTTGCTGTGCTGTGACCACGGGTGCCTCCTCCCGGTGCGGCGCGAGCTGTCAGGCGGTGATCATGCCGGTCCGCCGGGTCGACGACAACCGAATTCCCCGGATCCGCGGCGCCCACACCTGACACGTCCGGTGATCGCGGTAGCGCCCTGTGCGATCGCCGCACCGGCGTGATCGACACGTGCGTCAGCTCACACCGCTGCTTCTGCGGGCTCGTGCGCTCGGAAGATCCGGATCGCGCCGGGGTGTCGATCAGCGATTAGGACACGGAAAGATCACGCGTTCGCTACGATTCGGCGGCCAGGTCGGGGTTGGCTACGAGATGCACGCGAGGAGAGTCGGCGACGTTGTCTTCGGATCACCCCGGTCTGCTGCGCCGCTGGTGGTGGAAGAGCCCGCTGCCCGCGCGGCTGGTCCCCGCCTCGGGACTGGTCGCGGCGGTCGCCTTCACCGCCGTCGGGGCCCTGCCCGACCCGGCACCCGCCACCGCACCGGCCGCGCGCCACTTCGCCCCGGCCCCGGCGCCGACCACCGCTCCGGCGCCTTCCCCCGCGCCCGTGCCGACCACCCCTGCGCTCCCGGCTCCGCCGCCGGAGACCACGACCGCCGCGCCACCGTCGACCACCACCACGACGACGACCGCGGAGCCGTCGAGCCCGGCGCCCGACACGACCACACCTCGCCCGGCTCCACTTCCGCCGCCACCACCGCGACCGCGGCCGCAACCACCGGAACCGACCACGACGACCACCACCGAGGAGTCGGTCCCGGTGGTCACCCCCGGCAAGCGCTGCGAGCGCCAGGGCGATGCCGGCCGCACCCCCGAGGGCGCCGCGGCCAGCTGCCAACCCGACGACGACGGCGATCTGAGGTGGACCACCCAGTGGTGAACGACTCCCGCCCCACCGGGGCCCTGCACCTGCTCGAACACGGCCCCTACGCGCCGCGCTGCCCGCACGGCCACGGCCCGCTGGCCGCCACCACCGACCCCCAGGCCCCCACCGGCACGGCCATGGTCTGCCCCACCTGCGGCGCTCGCCGCGGCATGGAGGTCACCATGCTCAGCACCCTGCTCAACCCCGGCGGCCCGGCCTCCCGCTTCGACGTGCCGCTGGCGGTCAGCCCCGACACTCCCTCTGCTCCCTCCACTCTCTCGACGGAGCAGACGACCGAGATCCCCGTGGTCCGGGAGCCCGTACCTGAGGCCGCCGAGGCTGACGAGCCCGCCGTGGGCGAGGAACCTGTGGAGCTTGAACCCGCGTGGTCACCGCAGGCTCCTGCCGACACACCCGACGAGCCGTCGGCAGCGCTGGCCGATGACGACACCCAGCGGCTGCTGCTGGACACCCTGTGGAAAGCCCGCGCCGAAGGCACCCGCGACGACCTCGAGGAACCCGCCACCGCACCGCGCCGCCCGACCCGCGGACAGCGCCGCGACGGCATCATCCGCACCACCGGCTGGTTGCAGATCGGCGGCCGCATGATCAGCTCCGGCCTCTGGGCACTGCTGGCGGGCCTCGCCCTCGGCTTGGCCCTGCTGCCCGTCTCGCCCTGGGCCGTCGCGGCGCTGCCCCTGGCCTTCTACCTCGCCTGGCGCGTGAGCACCCGCTGGATCTGGCCCGCCACCCGCGCGGTCAACCGCGGCCGCGCCCCCGCCGAGGAACTGCTGCCCGGCACCGCCGTGCGGCTGCACGGCCCCATCGGCCCCGTCGGCATCGTCGAACGCGTCCGGCCCGCACGCCGCGACCGCGTCCGCATCGACTACGAAGGCGGCACCCGCCGCATCGTGCCCGCCGGCACCCGCTGCCACCTGGTCGAACTACGCGACTAGCGAAAGTCGCAGGAGCGGTATGCACGCCGATGCGAGCCCCGCCCCACACCGCAAGCGGCTAGCACCGCTCGCGAAAGCCAGCGCCTATGCCTCCCGGACGAAGTCGGTCAACAGGGTGTGGTCCTTGGCCGGCCCGACCACCGTCCACTCCTGCCGCCACCGGTCTCGGTCCCACACCCGGAACTCACCCCGGTACATGTCATCCCGGCACGGATGACCCACCCGCCACAACCCGGTCCGCAGGTCCAGGTCGTGGAAGAACGTCCCATAGTCGAAGTACACATCGGCCCGCCCTTCCCCCGACACCCGGTAGTGCAGGCAGCGGTGCGCCGGACCCCGATGCGCCCCGAGCTCCAGCAGCCCCTCCTCCCGGAACTCCAACCCCCACTCCACCGGCGAGAACACCGCCACACCCGAAAACGACCCGATCCGCGCCCCCGCGGCATCGACGATCTCCCGCTCCACACCCCAGCGCCCCCCGAGGAACCCCACCAGGTCCCGCACACCCCACAGCTGCGGCTCAGGCTCCGGCACCCGTCGAACCCCCCACCACGGCATCCGAGGACGACGAGCCCGACTCCTCCTCCTTCGGCGGCAGCAAACCCGACACGTCCCCACCGGTGTCGTTGACCCGCAACACGAACGGACGCGTCTCGGTGTAGCGCACCACGCTCACCGAACACGGATCCACCACGATCCGCTGAAACCCGTCCAGATGCAGCCCCAGCGCATCGGCCAGCACCGCCTTGATCACATCACCATGACTGCACGCCACCCACACCGCGTGCGGCCCGTGCTCGGCACTGATCCGCCGGTCGTGCTCGCGCACCGCCTCCACCGCCCGCGCCTGCACCTGCGCCAGCGCCTCCCCACCCGGGAACACCGCCGCCGACGGGTGCTGCTGCACCACCTTCCACAACGGCTCCTGCGTCAGGTCCTTGACCGCCCGGCCCGTCCACTGCCCGTAATCCACCTCGGCCAGCCGATCCTCGACCACCACCGGCACACCCAGCCCATCGGCCAACCCCGCCACCGTGTCCTGGCACCGCTGCAACGGCGAGACCACCAACCCGCTCACCGGAATCCCCGACAACCTGCCCGCAAGCCCCTCGGCCTGCACCCGCCCCGTCTCGTCCAAACCCACACCGGCGGTACGACCCGCCAGCGTCCCGGAACCGTTCGCCGCCGACCGCGCGTGCCGCAGCAGGATGAGAGTCGCCACGCCGCCGAGGGTAGGCCCACCACCACCGGCCACCCCACACACCCCGCGCACGAAAAAGGGGCGGCCCGGCGCAACGCACCGGACCGCCCCGCGACCACCTCACCGCATCACGGCTGGATGACCCCGAAACCGAGCAGACCGAACAGCACCAGACCCAACACGATCCGATACCACACGAACAGGTACACGCTGTGCTTCTGCACGTACCGCAGCAACCACGCGATCACCGCGTACCCGACCACACCGGCCACCACCGTCGCCACGATCATCTGCGCCCCCGTCGGCTGCACACCGTGCGCACTCGGCTCGAACACGTGCGACACCTCCGACACCCCGGCGGCGAACACCGCCGGAATCGCCAGCAGGAAAGAAAACCGCACGGCCGTCGGACGGTCCAACCCCAGCGACAGACCCGCCGTGATCGTCCCACCCGAACGCGACACACCCGGGATCAACGCCAACGCCTGCGCCGACCCCATCAACACGCCATCCCGCATCGTCAACTTGTCATGACCACGCCGCTGCGCACCGAACCGCTCGGCCAACCCCATCAGGATCCCGAACAGGATCAACATCGCACCCGTGATCCACAGGCTGCGCAACGCGCCCCGGATGTAGTCCTGGAACAGAAAACCCAGCACACCGATCGGCAAGCTGCCCACGATCACATACCACGCCAACCGGTAGTCCTGCGTCCTGCGCACCTCGGCGCTGACCAGACCGCGGAACCACGTCACCACCAACCGCACGATGTCACCGGCGAAGTAGATCACCACCGCCAACTCCGTGCCGATCTGCGTGACCGCGGTGAACGACGCACCCGCATCCGAGCCGAAGAACAACTTCGACACGATCGACAGATGCCCGGACGACGAAATCGGAAGGAACTCAGTGAGCCCCTGGACCACGGCGAGCACCATGGCCTGCAACCACGACAACTAAACCCACTCCAGCACGATCGAGAGATTTCCAGTGCGGCACCGGCCCCACGCGCCGGCCACCTCGCTCCTCCGGCCAGAGATCTTGCAGTATCGCCCTCACCCACCCGGTAGCGGCCCGCCCTTACCGCCACCACGACCGCGCCACCCCAGCACACACCGCGTGACCCACACCACCACCGAAACGCCGACCGACCACACCATGAACCCACCACGACCACGCAGCGAATACGCTCCAACACCGTGGAACACCGACAGCTCGGCCGCAGCGGCCTGCGCGTCTCCCGCCTCGCCCTCGGCACCATGACCTGGGGACTGGACACCGACGCCGAACAGGCCGCCGACCAGCTCGTCACCTTCCACGACGCGGGCGGCACCCTCGTCGACACCGCCGACGTCTACCAGGACGGCCACAGCGAGGAAATCCTCGGCGACCTGCTCACCACCGTCCTCACCCGCGACGACGTCGTCCTGGCCACCAAAGCCGTCGCCCGCCGCCACGACGGACCCTTCGGCGGCGGCGCCTCCCGCGCCGCACTCCTGTCCGCCCTCGACGACTCACTGCGCCGCCTGCGCACCGACCACATCGACCTCTGGCAACTGCACGCCTGGGACCCAGGCGTCCCCCTCGACGAAACCCTCGCCGCCCTCGACACCGCCATCACCAGCGGCAAAGTCCGCTACGCCGGCGTCTCCAACTACGCGGGCTGGCAACTGGCCACCGCCGCCACCCACCAGAAAGCACACCCCACCCGCACCCCGCTGACCTCCCACCAAGCCGAATACTCCCTGGTCGAACGCGGCATCGAACGCGAAGCCCTCCCCGCCGCCACCCACCACGGCATCGGCACCCTCGCCTGGGCCCCACTCGGCCGCGGCGTGCTCACCGGCAAATACCGCAACACCACCCCCGCAGGCTCCCGCGGCGCCGACCCCCACCTCGCCAGCTACGTCGACCACCACCGCACCCCACGCGCCAACCGCATCGTCCAAGCCGCCGCCACCGCCGCCGAAGGACTCGGCACCACCCCGCTGACCGTCGCCCTCGCCTGGGTCCGCGACCGCCCCGGCATCACCGCCGCCATCATCGGCACCCGCACCACCACCCAGCTCAAAGCCGCCCTCACCGCCGAAGAACTCACCCTCCCCCCAGCCATCCAAGCCGCCCTCGACGACGTCAGCGAACCCGAACAGGGCTACCCCGAACGCGGCCCCACCCGCCGCTGACACCACCCACCGACCGGACCAACCCCCTACCCCGAACGCCACCACCGATGTCAAGCTGGAAGTTCGCCCCCCACCCACACCACCACCCCCACATCGGGGATGCTGGACGCAGCACCGCACCGCACCCCGCGGGCGCGCAGAACCGGGAGGTCCTCGTTGCGTCGTCTGGCAGCCGCCTGCATCACCGCATCACTCGCGCTCGCCGGCTGCGCGGACAACACCCCCAGCGACCCCCTCCAGGTCACCGACCAGCTCACCGCCGCCACCCCCGCCACCGCACCACCCACCCAGACCCCCGCGGGCACGATCCTGCCCACCCCGGCCGCCCAGCACAGCACCTACGACACCACCACCCACACCCTCATCACCGCGGCCGGCCCCAGCCTCACCCTCACCGACACCCGCGCACCCGGCCATCCCCCACGCACCATCGGACTGCCCGGCACCCCCGCCGCACTCCACGCCACCGGCGGCACCCTGCTCGCGGCACTGCCCGACCAGGACCTGATCACCCGCACCGACCTGCGCACCGGCCAGACCACCACCACCCGCGTCCCCGGCGGCCCCACCGACGCCACCCCGCTGCCCGACGGACGCACCGCCGTCGCCCTGCGCACCACCAAGACCGTCACCATCCTCGACGGCGACCGCAGCACCACCACCGCAACCGGCTTCCAGGGCCCCGCACAGCTGCTCACCACCGGCAACGACCTCTACGTCCTGGACCGCCTCACCACCGCCATCACCCCCATCGACCCCGCCACCGGCGAAAAAGGCGCAGGACTTCGCGCGGGCGACGGCGCCACCAACGCCGTCACCGACCGCTACCACCGCATCCTCGCCGTCGACACCCGCGGCCAGGAACTCCTCGCCTTCTCCGTAGGCCCGCTGATCATGAAACAGCGCTACCCCGTCCCGGGCGCCCCCTACGACATCGCCTACGACCCCCACCGCGACCTCGCCTGGATCACCCTCACCGCGACCAACGAACTCATCGCCTACGACATCGCGGGCGGCGAACCCCGCCAACGCCACCGCCTGCCCACCGTCCACCAGCCCGACTCGGTGACCATCGACCCCGACACCGGCGAGGTCTACGTCACCTCCGCGACCGGCCAAGGAACACAGGTGGTGAAAGTGTGATCGACAACGCCGAAGGAACCAACGACCAGGACTGGGAATACCGGCCGCTGCGCCTGCCCCCGGGCGTCACCCGCCGCAACGCAGCGACCCAGCTCAGCATCCACGCCGAGTTCGCCGGATGGGAACTCTCCCGCGTCCTGCTCTACGCCGACGGAACCCGCAAGGTCTGGCTGCGCCGCCGACGCAGCACACCCGGCGTCCCCGAACTGCTGACCTGACCCGTCACGGCACCCGGCCCAGCCACTGCGCGGTCCCGAACTTCGCGGCCACCAACTCCCGCGCACGCACCCGCTCGGCCTCGGTCACCGCGCCACCGGACAACCCGTGGCGCTGACCGAACCCGGCGATCAACCGCGCGATGACCTCTTCCCGCGCCAGCCCCGTCTGCCGCCGCAGCGGATCCACCCGCTTCTTCGCGCTCGCCACGCCCTTGTCGGACAGCTTCTCCCTGCCCACCCGCAGCACCTGGGCCATCTTGCCCGCGTCGATGTCGTAGGACATCGTCACGTGGTGCAACACCACCCCGCCGGACACCCGCTTCTGCGCCGCACCACCGATCTTCCCGGCATCCGAGGCGATGTCGTTCAACGGCTGGTACCACACGTTCAACCCCAGCTCCCGCAACACACCCAGCACCCAGTCGTCCAGGAACGCATACGACTCCGCCATCGACATCCCCGCCACCAACGACACCGGCGCGTACAACGAGTACGTCACCGTGTTGCCCGGCTCCACGAACATCGCCCCACCACCGGTGATCCGCCGCACCACCTCCACACCCAGCCGCCGCGCCCCCTCGGCGTCCACCTCGTTGCGCACCGACTGGAAACTACCGATGATCACCGCCGGAGCCGCCCACTCCCAGAACCGCAACGTCGGCGGCCTGCGACCCGCCGCCACCTCCTCGGCCAGCACCTGGTCCAACGCCATGTGCATCAGCGGCGACTGCGGACCGTCGTGCACCAACCGCCAGTCGTGCTCACCCCAGTCGCTGGCCCGCGTCACCGCCCGCCGCACCGCGACCGCCACCGCCTCCGCGCTGAAACCCACCATCCGCACCTCAGGTCCCAGTCCACTGTGGATGCGCCGCACCAGCGACTCGGCGTCCGAACCCACCTCGGCCCCCTCCAGAGCCCGGTTGACGTCCTCCAACGCCTCGTCCGGCTCCAGGAAGAAGTCCCCGCTCAACCGGACCCCGGCCAGCCTCCCGCCCTCGACGTCCACGTCGACCACGACCAGCTTGCCACCCGGAACCTTGTACTCACCGTGCACCGCGCACCCCCACCGAACGACCAGTCCCCCCGACACACACGAACACCAGCACCCGGCACGTATTCCCGCCACACCGCGCGCCCCCGACACCGCACCGGGGCAAGATGAACGACGCCACCGCGGGCACGCGAAAGGCGGTACCCAGCCGTGAACCCCACCCTCACCGACACCGTACTGCTCACCGGAGCCCTGCTCGCCGACGGAACCGGCCGCCCCCTGCGCCCCGCCGACGTCCTGGTCCTCGAAGGCCGCGTCGCCGCCGTCGAACCCCCCGGCGTCCTGCCCCGCACCCACCCCGTGCGCGACCTCACCGGACTCGTGCTCGCCCCCGGCTTCGTCGACGTCCACTCCCACGCCGACAACGCCGCCCTGCTCGACCACGACGACACCACCAAGATCCTGCAGGGCGTCACCACCGAGATCGTCGGCAACTGCGGCTTCAGCCTCGCACCCAACAACCCCGACCGCACCACCACCCTCGCCACCTTCCTCCAGCGCATCTTCCCGCCCGTCGACCTCGCCTGGACCGGCTTCCACGAGCTCTACGCCGCCACCGACACCGCCGGATACGTCACCAACCAGTGCCCCCTCATCGGCCACGGCACCCTGCGCATCGCCGCCACCGGCATGAGCGACGCCGCCCCCGACGACCACGCCCTGCGCACCATGCGCGACGCGCTCGAAGAAGGCATGACCGCAGGCGCGTTCGGCCTCTCCAGCGGGCTGATCTACCCACCCGCCGTCTTCGCCACCACCGGCGAACTGCTCACCCTCGCCGAAGCGCTCGGCGGCGACGGCCTCTACGCCACCCACATGCGCGACGAGGGCTCCGGCCTGCTCGACTCCGTCGACGAGGCACTGCGCATCGGACGCGCGGCCGGGCGCACCCACATCTCGCACCTGAAGGCCGCGGGTCCCGAGAACTGGGGAACGGTGCCCGCGGCCCTCACCAAGCTCCAGGACGCCCGCCGCGACGGACACCCCGTCATGCAGGACGTCTACCCGTACACGGCGTCCTCGACCATGCTCACCGCCACCCTGCCCAAGCACTTCCTGGCCTGCGAGGCCGACGAACTCGTGGCCCGGCTCGACAGCTCCTCGGGCCGGGCCGAGCTCATCGAGGCCAACCGCGACCGCGACTGGGACACGATCCTCATCGCCACCACGGCCAGCCACCGCCACGAAGGCCGCACGATCGCCGAGCTCGCGGCCGAACAGGACGCGCGACCCGCCGACGTGCTGGCCGACATCCTCGTCGGCGAGCGGCTGCGAGCATCCATGGTCCACTTCTCCATGCACGAGGACGACCTCGTCGCCGCGCTGGCCGACCCGCACACCACGATCGGCTCCGACGGTCTCCCGCCGGGCATCGGCGGCAAGCCGCACCCCCGGCTGCACGGCACGTTCCCCCGCGTCCTCGGCCGCTACTGCCGCGAACGCGGCGTGTTCTCGCTGCCCGAAGCAGTGCGCCGGATGACCTCGATGCCGGCGGAAGCCTTCCGGATCCCCGAACGCGGCCTCGTCGCCCCCGGTCACATCGCCGACCTGGTGGCCTTCGACGCGACCACCGTGACCGATGTCGGCGACTACCGGGACCCCGTGCACCCGCCCGCGGGCATCCCGTGGGTCGCACTGGCCGGCTACACCGTGGTCGACCACGGGATGCATGTCGCCCCTCGCAGAGGCCGCCGTCTCACCCCGGCCTGGTGAGCGCTTCCGCTCGGTGCTGGTTTTGGTTTGGTGATCTTGGATTAGTTTTAATCAACACTGAAACAATGAATGCATTTAAAGTTAATGCGTGCCGCAAGGTCGATTCGTCCTACTTGTGGAGTATCGAACGTGCGAGCCGCCTCCCGAGGAAGCAATATCGACAGATGGTTCCCCGAACGAGAGGTGCCGGAATGGAACGCTCCGACTCCGCCGCTGCTCCTCCCCAGCACCTGCTCCCCGCGGAGCTGACACCGCGGCCCAGGGACCCCCTCTCCCCCGAGCGGCGGGTGCCTGCCACTGACATCGACGAGTACGACGAGAGCCATCTGATCCGCGGCTACGACTGAGCACCGCCCGCGCGGACAGGTGCGGCGAACCACCGCCGCAGCGCCGCCTGGAGAGCCTCCACCTCACCGCAACCGGGGTGTCGCGACGCCGACGCCCACGCCACGTAGCAGTCCGGGCGGAGCAAGAGCCCGGTCACCTCGGAGGTCGGTGCGCTCGCCGTGACGACGTCCACCTGCTCGCACCAGCCGGACAGCGCATTGGCAAGCGCGCCGTCCGGTGTCAGGTCGAGCAGCAGCGGACGCGCTGTCCGCGTCAGCTCCGCGATCCGGACGCCGCCGTCCGACGTGCACAGGTCCAGGTCCGGCGCGAACCGGCCCACCAGCGGATGCGGATCGGCAACTCCCATGTCGTAGCGGACATCCGCACCGGCGGTGAGCTCGGCGAGGCGCTGGACGGTGCCGCGATCACCGAGCAACTCGCCGAACAGCTCCCGCAGCGCGGTGACGTCGCTGCCCGGCGCGAGCAAGGCCGACTGCGCCTGCGCATACATGCTCATGCGCCGAGCCGCCAGCCGGCGCTCGACGTCGTAGGTGTCCAGCAGGCCCACCGGGGCGTCGCCGCGAAGCGCGGCGGCGAGCTTCCAGCCGAGGTTGACCGCATCCTGCATGCCCAGGTTGAGCCCCGGCCCGCCACCGGCCGTGTACACGTGCGCCGCGTCGCCCACCAGAAACGCCCGCCGGTCCCGGAAACGTTCGGCGATGCGGGTGTTGCCACCGTGCAACCGGCGCAACACATGCGGCCCATCACCCGCCGGCGGCTCGAGGGGCACATCCACCCCGAGCACGCGGCGAACGCTCTCCCGCATCTCCCCCAGGCTCATCGGCTCGTCGCCGGCCGGCTCGTCCCACTCCTCCGTCGTGATCAACGGCGGCTGTCCCGGCAACGGCGCGTAGGAGAACCCGCCGCGCTCGGTGCGCTGCGGCAGGAACGGCAGCACGCGACCGTAACCGGGCACATCCAGGCCGCCCGTCGCCGGATCGACCCACTCCTGCGGAACTCCGGCGTGCGCGCTTCGCCGGGTGGTCCGGTCGTAGGTGACTCCAGGAAAATCGATCCCCGCAAGCTTCCGCGTGATGCTGTGGGCCCCGTCGGCCCCGACGAGGTAACGACCCTCCAGCTCGTACCGCCCGTCCGGACCCACGACCTCGGCGGTGACCGACTCGTCGTCCTGCGACAGCCCGATCAGCTCGTGGCCTCTGCGGACGTCCACTCCGAGCTCGGCCGCACGCTCGTCCAGGACCTGCACGATGCGCCGCTGCGGCACCGGCAGGGCGTAGATCGGGCTGTCCTCCAACAGGCTCAGGTCCATGCCCATCGCGGCGAACATGAAGTAGGCCGAGTTCGGCCGCGGCGGCTCCGGACTCCCGCTGAGCCGTGCGTGCAGACCGCGCCGGTCGACCAACCTCACCACCTGCCCCAGCAGGCCGTTGGCCTTCGGCTCCGCACTCGGCTCCGGCAAGGTCTCCAGCACCACCGGCCGGACACCGGCCAGGCTCAGCTCGCAGGCCAGCATGAGACCGTTCGGGCCCCCTCCGGCGATGACGACATCGGCGATCATCGAGATCCTCTCCACGGCGTAGAAGGGCATGACGCGTCGCGGCCCGATCGCACCGGTCCGGGAAGAACCGTTCGGAAGCGGGCAGGAAGCCCTTACGGGACGGCCAGACCGGCTCTGACCCGGGCGAACGCCTCGCGCAGCAGCGCGGTGACCTGGGAGCCCGGTTCGCACTGAAGCCAGTGCTCGGTCGCCACGGCGGTGGCCGAACCGACCGCCGTGGCGACCAGCTTCGGGTAGAGGTCCCGTTCGGCATCGGTGCCGGTGCGCTCGGCGACGGCCGCGGCGACCGCGGTCCGCGCGGCGTCGTTGGCCCTGGCCAGCTCGCCCTGCAGGGACGGGTCGGTGAGCATCAGGCGGATCGCGTCGACCCGCTTGCGCTGCGCGTCGTGGTCGGCCTCCGGTTGCCCGGGCGCGAAGTGGGCGAGCACCACATCGGTGATGGCGTCCCACAACGGCTCGTCCGCCGGTCGTCCCCGCAGGCCGTCGGCGATCGCCAGCATCCGGTCGAGGTGCATCCCCGCGATCGCCTCGGCCTTGCTGGAGAAGTAGTTGCGGAAGGTCCGCACGGAGACGTCGGCCGCCGCGGCGATGTCCTCGATCGTCACGTTGCCGGCCCCGCGCTCGACGCTCAGCCGGATCGCGGCCGTGCTCAGCGCCAGCCGCGTCTGCCGCTTCTTGCGTTCCCGCAGACCCGCGCGGGGCTCCTCAACCATGACCGTCAACTTAGCACCAGTTGCCTTAACGGCAAAGATGCCGTTTCGGCATCTTTATCGGATGTGCGGGCGCGGCGGAGCACCACGCCCGCACCGGCAGCGCTCAGGCGGTAACGACTTCGAGCACCGGGAGCAGCTGCTCCTCCTCATAGGCCAAGTGAGCCTCCAACTCCTCCGCCAGCCGGTCGACCTCGCTCGACGTGCGTGCGCGGTCGGCGTGCTCGTCGGAAACGACCACCTGCAGCTCCGCGAGCAACGCGGCGATCTTGCGGTGTTCCTGGCCCAGCCGCTCCAGCACCGGTGCCAACTCCTGATGGCGGTCCCCGA
This sequence comes from Saccharopolyspora erythraea, assembly GCF_018141105.1. Taxonomy (NCBI): domain Bacteria; kingdom Bacillati; phylum Actinomycetota; class Actinomycetes; order Pseudonocardiales; family Pseudonocardiaceae; genus Saccharopolyspora; species Saccharopolyspora erythraea. Next base: position 4,660,202 of record NZ_CP054839.1, read on the forward strand.
CGAAGGGGAAGATCCCGGCGTCCTCGCCGGCGTGGTGGTTGTGCAGGCCCTGGCAGAGGCTCAGGCAGTTCACCCGGAGCTGCGCGCCGAGCCGCGGGCCCGCCGACGCGACCTCCTTGCGGATCAGATCGAGTTCCCGGCGGAACGCGTCGTGGACGCGTTTGATCGTCTCCCCCAGCGACCCCGCGAACGGCGGCCCGCCCGCGACTGGTTCCAGCGCGACCACAGGGATGACGCGCGTGGTCCTGGCCTGGTACTCGCCCCAGCCGGGTTCGAACTCCACCGCGCGGGCGAAGACCCGGTCCCGCTCCGGACCCTCTAGGGCCTGTTTCGAAAGTCATGGCAGCCACTCGTTGATCGCTGCGATGGTGACGGTGGCTTCGTAGCGGACGGCGAGCTTGTCGTATCTGGTGGCGACGGCTCGGTTCCGTTTGAGACGGTTGATCCCGCACTCGACGGCGTGCCGCTGCTTGTAGATCTCCTCGTCGAATGCGGGTGGTCGTCCTCCTCGGGAGCCCTTCTTCTTGCGGTGGCGGATCTGGTCCGCCTTGTCCGGGATGGTGCAGCGGATACCGCGTCTGCGCAGGTAGGCGCGGTTGGCGCGGGACCCGTAGGCCTTGTCGCCGAGCACCCGATCCGGGCGGCAGCGCGGCCGACCGCGATCACGCCGGGGCACTCGGATACGGTCGAGCACCACCTGAAACTGGGGCGAGTCACCCCGCTGGCCAGCTGTGATCACGATTGACATGGGCTTTTGCCCCTGCTCGACCGCCAGGTGAGTCTTGGTCGTCAATCCTCCGCGGGAGCGCCCCAGCCCGTGATCGGCTGGTTCGAACTCGACACCGCCCGGGGGCTCCTTCTGGAGATCCCCTTTTGACGGGCACCGGCCGCGTGCTGGTGTGCACGGGCCACGGTGGAGTCCACGCTGACATCCCAGGTGATCAGGCCCGCAGCGTCCGCATCGGTCTGCAGCGCGGTCAGAATCCGCTTCCACGTGCCATCCCGCTGCCACCGCCGGAACAGCCCATACACCGTCTCCCATGGGCCGTAGCGCTCCGGCAGATCCCGCCACGGCACCCCAGTCCGGACCCGGTACCGAACCCCGTCGATGAGCTGGCGTTTCGTATGCTTCGGCGGACGCCCGGACTTCTTTCCCTTGGGCAGCAAGGGCTCCAGCTTCGCCCACTGGTCATTGGTCAGATCACCACGCCCCACAAGACAAGATCATCTCAAACCTTGATCGACTTATGAAACAGGCCCTAGTACCACCGCCTCCGCCTCGTAGGTGAAGACGCCGTCCTCGACCGTCACGCGCGGGCTGGCCAGCACGTTGTGGAACCAGTCCGGGTGCTTCGGCGAGCCGCCGGCCGAGGCGATGACGAGGATTCGCCCGTCGAGGTCGGGCAGGTAGCCGACCGGCGTGGTGTGCGGGGCACCGGTGCGAGCGCCGGTGGTCGTGAGCAGGAGCAACCGGCCACCCTCGAATGGGCCGCCGACCTGCCCACCTCGGGCCCGGAACTCCTCGATGATCTTCTCGTTGAAATCGTTCGGCATGATTTAAGTTCTCCAGCATTCAACGGCCCGCGAACTGTGCGCGGGCATGACGGAATACCGCCGGCACGGCGGAGGAAATCACCACGGCGCGATCGGCCGCGGTGCGCAAGAATCGCGAAATCGCACAGGGAAACGGAACGGAATCCGGGAGCGGATCCGTTCAGGAGGAGGCTTCGCGCGAGAACGGCGGCAACGGCCGCAATGCCAGGATCAGAACCGGCGCGAAGTGCGGAAACGGGAGGGCGGACCTCTCGGCCGCCGGGCGATCACGCCGCGGCCGGGTGCCTCTCTCGCTCGTGGCCCATGGCCGACCCGGCAGTCACGTGATCGACTCTAGCGCCACGAACGCGTCCAGGCAACGTGGTACCGAGAATCTCCAACAAAGCGCCCCGAGCGCAGTTCTTGCCCCGTCCAAAACGAGAGCAACGGCCTCGAACCCTTAAGCGGATTGTGTCGGTCTCGTGGAGTTTGTGTGTGCTGGCGGACTGCTTGGATGTTGGTAACTTTCAGTCGACACTGAAGTAATAGAGCTTACGAAGTAATTCGGCCACACGGCCAGAGCACCCCGGTTCGACACTGAGTGCCGATTACTTGGACAGGCCGCGCAGGGCGTCCTCGAGCTGCTGCAAAACCACGCCCGGCGAGGCGCCGGTCCGCACGACGCCGACCACCACGTGCTCGTCTGCGTCGGCGCCGGAGTCCCAAGTGGACGACAGCGCCTCCCGGACCCGGCCGAGGGCTTCGCGCAACGCCGCGGGCGCGTCGACCGCTCCCCCGCTGCGCAGCCACTCGCGCAGCACGTGGTTGTGCACCGCGACGACGGACGCTGCGATGACAGCGGCCCGCAGGTCGCCGTCGGCGTCGGCGGCCAGCCGGGACCGCAGGTAGCGGGCGAAGACCCGCTGGTACCGGTCGATGCTGGCGATCTCCTTGTCCCGCAACGCGGGGACCTGCCGGGTGAGGGCGAAGCGCTTCAGCGAGACCTCGGGCTCGGACAGATACATGTCCAGCACCACCTCGGCGGTGCGGCAGACCACGGCCAGCGGCGGCTCGTCGGGCCCCGCGGCCTCGAGCAGCTCCACCACCTCGGCCAGCCGCTCGTCGTGGCCGGGGAACACGACGTCCTCCTTCGACCGGAAGTATCGGAAGAACGTGCGCCGCCCGACACCGGCCGCGTCGGCGATCTGATCCACAGTGGTCGCCTCGAAGCCCTGCGAGGCGAACAGGTCCATCGCGGCCAGCGCGAGCGCGCTGCGCACCCGGCGCCGCCCGTGGGCGGTCCGTCCCGCCCGCGGCCTGGAAGCCGGAGTCGCTGCCTGGGTCATGGCCAGGATGCTACAGGGGTGGATTGCTCGTGGCACTCAGTGCCGTTAGGATTCCCGGCGCAGCGTGCGCCCACTCGGACGCCTTCCGGCCCCGACGCGCACCGAGCTGGCGAACATCGAGACCGGCGGCGACGCCGGAGACGGGAGGCGCGTGGTGGATCCGAGCTTCGAGACCTACCGACTGGCCGACGAGCACGAGGCCCTGCGCGAGGCGGTGCGGGCGCTGGCCGAGAAGGAGATCGCGCCCTTCGCCACCGAGGTCGACGAGCAGGAACGCTACCCGCGCGAGGCGCTCGACGCGCTGGTCAAGTCGGGTTTCGCCGCCGTGCACGTGCCGGAGGAGTACGGCGGTCAGGGCGCCGACTCGGTGGCGACCTGCATCGTGATCGAGGAGGTCGCGCGGGTGTGCGCGTCCTCGTCGCTGATCCCGGCGGTGAACAAGCTCGGCACGATGCCGATCATCCTGTCGGGCTCCGAGGAGCTCAAGCACAAGGTGCTGTCCTCAGTCGCCTCCGGCGAGACCACCGCCTCCTACGCGCTGTCGGAGCGCGAGGCGGGCTCGGACGCCGGCGCGATGAAGACCCGCGCCCGCCTCGACGGCGACCACTGGGTGCTCAACGGCACCAAGTGCTGGATCACCAACGGCGGTGTCTCGAAGTGGTACACCGTCATGGCGGTCACCGAGCCGGACAAGGGGGCCAACGGCATCAGCGCGTTCGCGGTGCACGCCGACGACCCCGGCTTCACCGTGGGCCCCAAGGAGAAGAAGCTCGGCATCAAGGGCTCCCCCACCGTCGAGCTGTACTTCGAGGACTGCACCATCCCGGCCGACCGCATCATCGGCGAGCCCGGGACCGGCTTCAAGACCGCGCTGCGCACGCTCGACCACACCCGGCCCACGATCGGCGCGCAGGCCCTGGGCATCGCCCAGGGCGCGCTCGACGCCGCGCTGGACTACGTCAAGGAGCGCAAGCAGTTCGGCAAGGCGATCTCGGACTTCCAGGGCGTGCAGTTCATGCTCGCCGACATGGCGATGAAGATCGAGGCGGCCCGGCACATGGTCTACGTCTCGGCCGCCCGCGCCGAGCGCGGTGAGGGCAACCTCGGCTTCATCTCGGCCGCGGCGAAGTGCTTCGCCTCCGACGTCGCGATGGAGGTCACCACCGACGCGGTGCAGCTGTTCGGCGGTGCGGGCTACACCCGCGACTTCCCGGTCGAGCGCATGATGCGCGACGCCAAGATCACCCAGATCTACGAGGGCACCAACCAGATCCAGCGGATGGTGATGTCCCGGGCCCTGCTCAAGGGCTGACCGCGGCGACGAGGAGGCCCCGGCCGGGGCCTCCTCGCGTTCGAAGTGCTGCTCAACGCACATGCCACCACACTTGTGGTGCTCGCGGTTCACCCACTGGGGAGGCAGCCATGAACGTCGTTCGCGATCTCTTCGCGTTCCTGGCCCGGCTTGCCATCGGCCTCATCTTCATCGCCCACGGGTCGCAGAAGTTCTTCGTCATGGGCATGGACATGGTCGTCCAGGGCTTCGGGCAGGCAGGCATCCCGCTCGCCCCGGTCTCGGCCTGGTTCAACGCCCTGGTCGAACTGGTCGGCGGCATCCTGTTCATCCTGGGCCTGTTCCTGCCGGTGGTGGGGGTGTTGCTGGCCATCAACATGCTGGGCGCCCTGGTGCTGGTGCACCTGCCCTACGGCCTGTTCCTGCCGGAAGGTTTCGAGTACGTGCTGACGCTGCTGGTGACCGTGCTCGCGCTCGGCTTCAACGGCGGCCGCTGGACGCTCGACCAGCTCATCTTCGCCCGCCGGACCCGCCAGCCAGCGCGCGAGCCGGCCTCGCCCGAGGTCTAGCCCGGGCGGCGCTCGACCTGTTCGCGCTGCCTGCCCAGGTAGTTGCCCGACTCGGCGTAGAGGCTGCTGAGCAGCCACGCCCCCACCCCGATGTCGTCGCCGATGCCGATCAGCGGCAAGAACTCGGGGATGAAGTCGACCGGCGAGACCAGGTACACCGCCGCGATCAGCCACAGCACCGCCTGGTAGCGGGGCACCGCGGGGTTCCGGCCGCGCCACGCCTCGCCGATCATCGCGGGCACCGCTCGCACCCGCGCCACCGGCCCGCCGGCGGCTCCGCCACCGCCTGCCGCCCGCCGCAGCGGCGCGAGCCTGCGGCGCGCGATGGCGACCGCACCGGCGATGACGATGCCGATCCCGGCGGCGATCAGCCCGGGCGGCAGCAACCACCAGCTCCCGGCCGGGTCGCCGAGGCCCGCCGCGTAGGCCACCAGGCCCGCCACGACGAGCACCACACCGAAGACAACCATCTCGACCTCCGCGCTCCAGCGTCGTCCCACCGCCACCCTGCCACGCCGGGGCGGTGGCGTGTCCGCCGAAGCGCGCGGCGACCGGTTTCGTGGCACGGTCAACAAGCGGTGACGACCGATGACGGGGGGCGAGCGTGGTCGAGCAGGCCGAGTCCCGGGTGCACGGCCAGTCGCTGGCCCGGGCCAGTGGAACCATGGCGCTGGCCACCGCCGTCAGCCGGGTCAGCGGACTGGCCTCGAAGGTGCTGCTGGTGGCCGTGCTGGGCCTGGGCGTGGTCAACGACTCCTACACCGTGGCCAACACCCTGCCGACCGTGGTCAACGAGCTGCTGCTGGGCGGGGTGCTGACCAGCATCGCGGTTCCGCTGCTGGTGGGGGCGCAGCAGAAGGGCACCGAGCAGGGGGAGTCCTACGCGCAGTGGATGGTCACCATGGGGGTGGTGCTGCTCGGCACCGCGACCGTGCTCGCCGTGGCCGCCGCTCCCCTGCTCACCGAGCTCTACCTCGGCTCGGACACCCGCGCCAACGCCGCGCTGACCACGGCCTTCGCGTACCTGGTGCTGCCCGGGATCGTCTTCTACGGCCTCTCCGCGCTGCTTTCGGCGGTGCTCAACGTCCGCGGGGTCTTCGGCATCCCCGCGTGGGCGCCGGTGGTCAACAACCTCGTCGTGATCGCCACCCTGGGTGTGTACGCGGTGGTGCCGGGCGAGATCTCGGCGCACCCGGTGCGCATGGGCGAGGCGAAGCTGCTGGTGCTGGGCATCGGCACGGTCGCGGGCATCGCGGCGCAGAGCCTGGTCATGGTGCTCGCGCTGCGGCGCGGCGGTTTCCGCTTCCGCTGGCGCTGGGGCTGGGACCGCCGCCTCTCCGAGTTCGCCGGCCTGGCGTTCTGGGTCGTGCTCTACACCGCGATCAGCCAGGCTGGGATGGTGGTGATCACCAGGGTCACCGGCCAGGGCACCGAAGGCAGCGTCGCGACCTTCAACTACGCGTGGCTGCTGTCGCAGGTCCCCTACGGCGTGCTCGGCGTCTCGCTGCTCACCGCCCTGATGCCGCGGCTCAGCCGCGCGGTCGCCGACGGACGCACCGGCGACTTCGTCGACGACCTCTCACTCGGCGTGCGCATGAGCGCGGTGCTGCTCATGCCGGTGAGCGCGCTCATGGTCGTGGCAGGCGGCGCGATCGGCGTCGCGCTGTTCTCCACCGGCGCCGCGAGCGTGGAAGCGGCCGGGCGGCTCGGCGTCACCCTCGGGGCGCTCGCGCTGGGGATCGTGCCGTTCGCGATCACGATGCTCCAGCTCCGCGCGTTCTACGCGATGAAGGACGCCCGCACCCCCGCCTGGATCAACGTGGTCATGGTGCTGTTCCGCAGCGTGCTGTGCTACGCGTTCCTGGCGGTGGTCGGACCGGAGGCGCTGGTCACCGGCGTCGCGCTGGCGATGTCGCTGAGCTTCGTGGTGGGCGCTGTCGTCGGCCAGGTGTGGCTGCGCCTGCGGGTCGGCAGGCTCGACACGATGCGTACCCTCGGCGGTGTCCTGCGTGCCCTGGCGGCGTCGGCGGCCGGATGCGGATGCGCGGTCGCGGCCGCCGCGGCCATGAGCGGGGTCGTCGCCGCGGCAGGGCCGGTGGGCGGCGCGTGGCTGACGCTGGGCGTGCAGGCGGTCATCGTCCTCGCGGTCGGATTCGGCCTGCTGGCGCTGTTCCGCGCACCCGAGCTCGCCCCGGCGCTGGCCCGGGTGCGCCGCTTGGTCCGCCGCTAGCGAACGCCAGTCGCGGCGGACCAAGCGGCTACTTGCGGGCGCGGGCGGGCGGTCGCGTCCGCTCGGCGCGCAATGCCTCCAGCGCCGGCAGTTCGGGCAGTTCGGGCAGCGGGTGGCCGACCGCCCACCCCAGGAGCAGATCGGCCAGCGCCGGATTGCGCGCCAGCACCGGTCCGTGCAGGTAGGTGCAGACCACGCGCCCCGTCACCGCGCCCTCGGCGTCGTCGTGCCCGTTCCCGGTCCCCCGCACGACCCTGCCCAGCGGGCTCGACCCGCTGCCGAGCACCGTGCGGCCGAGGTGGTTCTCGAAGCCGGTCAGCATGCCCACGCCGTCGATCGTCGACTCGGTGCTGACCTCGCCGATGGCGCGCCCCTGCCCCGGGATCGTCACCGCATCGACCAGCCCCAGACCGTCGTGGCGCACACCGTCGCCGGTGGTGAACTCCGTCCCGAGCACCTGAAGGCCGCCGCAGATGCCCAGCACCGGAGCCCCGCGACCGACCGCTCGCCGCAGCCCCTTGCCGCGGTTGAGGAAGCGCACGGCCGCCTGCTGGGCGACGTCCTCTCCCCCGCCGATCACGTAGAGGTCGCACGAGGAAGGCAGCTGCTCCGAGGACGACAGGATGGTGACCGTCTCAGTCGCGATTCCCCGCCACCGCAGCCGCTTCTCCAGCACGAGCACGTTGCCGCGGTCCCCGTAGGTGCCCAGCAGGTCCGGCAGGACCAGCGCTATCCGTAGTGCCTCCGTCATGCCGCCACGCTCCTCGCGAACAGGTCCCGGAACGCCGTGTAGTTGGCGATGACGTCGGGGACCTCGCCGCCCTCGGGAGGCAGACCCTCCTCGACGCTGCCCGCGACCCGGCATGGCACGCCCGCGTAATGCAGCCGGACGGCGAGGTCCAGCGCGCGGTCACCGGTCACCGCCACCTCGCGGCCGCGCAGCGACTCGAAGTCGATGTCCCACAGCCACGAGACGTCGTGCCCGTCGGCCTCCCGGCTGTTCACCGACAGCACCAGCGGCCGATCGTGGGCCGAGACCAGGTCGAGCATCTCCAGCCAGCTCGCCGGGTTCTTGGCCAGCAGCAACCGCACCGTGCGACCGGAGAGCGTGACCGTGCTGTAGCGGCCGCTGGCCTGGTGCACCCGGGAGATGCGCTCCAGCGCCGGTGCCAGCTCGCAGCCGCTCTCCAGCGCGGCCGCCAGCGCGAACGCGGCGTTGATCCGGTTGACGTGGCCGGGCAGGCTCAGCGACAGCGGCCGCATCCGCCCGTCCGGGCCGCGCAGGCCGCAGTCGGTGACGGTCCAGTGGGCGTCCGGCCGCGCGAGCCCGCACGCGCACCGCCACTCCTGGTCGCCGTCGCCGAGGTGGGCTCCGCAGCGCGGGCAGTTGACCGCGTCGTCCTTCCAGCGCGCCCCGCCCGAGACCCAGGTGACGTTGGGGTGGTCGAACGCGGCGGAGACGATGTTGGGGTCGTCCCGGTTGGCGACCACGTGGGCTTCGGGCGCCTGCGCCAGCGCACGGCGCAGGCTCGCCTCGACGGTGCGGATCTCGCCGATGCGGTCGAGCTGGTCCCGGCTGAGGTTCAGCAGGACGATCACGGCGGGGCCGAAGCGCTCGGTGACCTGCGCCAGGTGCAGCTCGTCGACCTCCAGCGCCGCGAACGGGGCGTCGAGGTGGGTCATCAGCGCCGCGACGTGGCCGTCGAGCATGTTGGCGCCGGTGGCGTTGCTGACGGCGGGGGCGCGCGAACGCAGCGCCTCGGCCACCATCTGCGTCGTCGTGGTCTTGCCGTTGGTTCCGGTCACCATCACGACGCGGCGCCCGATCGCGAGCTTCTGCAGCGCCTTGGGCTGCAGGCCGAGTGCCAGCCTGCCGCCGATCATTCCGCCGCTGCCCATGCCGAACCGACGGGACATCGCCGCCGCGATCTTGCCGAGGTCCACCGCCAGCGCGGTCCTGGGATCATTGCGGTGGAACCGCACGGGACGTCGCACCAGGGGCGGCGCGACGAGCTGCCACCGCTGGTCGGTGGCAGTGCTTTCCGACGGGTCCGCGGCCGTGCTTCCGCGGCCCCACGTGGTTTCGGTCATTCAGCCCTCCCCTTGGCGGGCGGTGCCGCCGGTGCGCGTGACGACTGCGCGGGCGGCACGGATCGGCACCGGCGCCCGATGGACTGATCTGGCGAGCGTCGCGTTGCCGTCAGTGTGGCCCGGCAGGCGCGTATTAGCCCGCCGAATGCAAGTCCGATCCAGTCGACACGCAGGCGATCACCCGGTCAGATAGCGTTTGCAGCCCTTGGGGTCGCTTTCGATCTACGAAGCGTTAGGAGAATTCCCTTGACTACTTTCCGCATTCATACCGAGACGCGCTGCTGATCGCAGCTCAACGCACTGGTTACAGCCGGGCGCGGCGACTGAACTCACGACGCACAACACTCTTCCGAGTTCAATGGGCCTGCACGCACAGCGATCAACAATCGCGCGTTTAGGCTCAGAACCACAGGCCGCCGGGTCGTCGGACCCGACCGCGCCGGGGGGAGGGACCGCCCGTGACCGAGCTGGTGCTGATGATGATGTCGGCCATCGTAGCCGGAGGGGTCGGCTGGACCGTCTGGGACATCCGAAGCGATCTGCGGCGGCACAAACCCAAGTAGGGCGAGAAGAAGAGGGACCCCGCCGGAGAGAGGCTGGCGGGGTCCCTCTTCGCACCCGGTCGCGAGGACCGGGTGGGCAATCACCGGATGTCGAGCTGCTGACCCGGCAAGATCAGGTTCGGGTCGCCGACGACGTCCTTGTTGTTCTCGTGGATCGACTGCCAGCTCACGCCGAACTTCTCGCCGATCTTGCCGAGGGTGTCGCCGACCTGGACGGTGTAGTCGTTGCCGGCGGCCGAACCGGCGCTCGGCTTCGGCGCCGGCTTGGTGGCCTGCTTCTCGGAGTCCTCGTCGGCCTGCGCCGAACCGGAACCGGAGACGTCCTGGTTCTCCAGCGCGCCGGCGGACAGACCGGCCTTCTTCGAGCACACCGGCCACGCGCCCGGGCCCTGCGCCTGCAGGACCCGCTCGGCCACGGCGATCTGCTGCTCGCGGGTCGCGTTCGCCGCGTTGGAGGCGTACTGGGTGCCGCCGTAGGCGGCCCAGGTCGAGGCGCTGAACTGCAGACCGCCGGAGTAGCCGTTGCCGCTGTTGATCTGCCAGTTGCCGGTGCTCTCGCACTGCGCGACGGCGTCCCAGGTGGACTCCGACGCGGCGTTGGCCGGGAGGGCGACGGCGAACGGGGCCGCGATCACGGCGCCGGTCAGCGCGACCCGCGCGACGTTGCGGCCGGCGCCGGAAGTGCGGTGCTTGCCTCGGTAGCGAGCCATTTGCGTTCTCCAGCCCCGCCTGCAGGACGGCTCCGGCGTGTGTCCACGGGCGTCCGACCGGGCCTGGCCCGGGACGCCACCACATCGGGATCGGTTGTCCTGGCCCTGCCCGGTGCCTGTTCGTCGGGGGCAGGAAGCCCGCGGGGCAGGGCGCGGCGCGGCGGGCTTCCGGTATCGCTTCGCCGGTTTCGGGGACCGACGGGGCGATACGCTACGTAGCGAAACCGCGCGCACAAAACCGTGCCGGAGTGGCCATCGTCACAGAAACACGATGAAGATCACTGCGATTCGAGAGAATTCCCTGGTCATTTGCCGACCGGAGAAATATGGATCTCGGGAAAACCGATCACTCACGGTGAGATTTGAGCCACGACATAACTCGACCGTGTATCACTCTGCGTTTTCACGCGAATTCGATCAGTCCCGGGATCAGTTCGCAGGCAGGTCCCCGTGGACACCGCGACGCCAGTAACCCATGAACGTGATCGACTCGCGGTCGAAGCCGCACTCACCGAGCAGGTACCGCCGCGTCGAGGTCACCATGTCGCGCTCCCCCGCGATCCAGCAGTACGCACCGGTCGCGGGCCGCGAGGCCCGGAGCGCGTCGGCCACGAGCACACCGGGGGCCTCGCAGCCCAGCCTCGGCAGCCAGTGCACGCGGACCTCGGCGGCGGTCGGGATCGAGAGCACGTCGCCGGAGTCGGGCACCTCGGCGAAGACCTCGGCGCGCACCCCGGGCGGCAGCGCCTCCAGGATGCTCGCGATCGCCGGGAGCGCCGTCTCGTCACCGACCAGCAGGGTCCGCTCCCCCAGCCGCTCGAAGTCGTACTCCACGCCGGCGAAGCGCCTCCCGTGCGGGTGTTCGGCGTTCGGCGCGTACGCCGCGATGCGGTCGCCGACGCGGGCGCGCATGCCGAACGCCGAGCCGGGGCCGGTGTCGCCGTGCAGGACGAAGTCGACGTCGAACTCGCGCTGCTCCGGACGGTGCGCGCGCAGCGTGTAGGTGCGCAGGTGCGGCCGGATGCCGTCCGGCAGCGCGCACAGCGCCTGGAACGGCTGGTCACCTTCGGGCAGCACCAGGTCCTGCCCCGGCAGCGGGAAGACCAGCTTGATCCGCTGGTCGAGCCCGCCGGAGGCCATGGCGCCCAGCTCGGCCCCGCCGAAAGTGATCCGCGCGAGGTTGGCTCCGAGCCGTCGCACGCCGGTCACCTCGACCGGGAACAGCCTGAACGCCGTGGAGGTCCTCGGCCGCGGCGGGGTCTGGATGGTCATGCGCGGGCTCCGGCTTCGTTCGCGGGAAAGGCTCGGTGGGCCGGACGGAGCAAGCGCGCCGACCGGCGGGTACCTTGATCAACAAAAGGTAGCCTAGCCTAACCAGCCCTCGTCCGCGCAAGTGCTTGCCGGATCGAGTGACCGAACACTCCCACCGCTGGAACACACCGACACAGCGACCGAGCGGGGAACGCGGCCGTCACACCGCGGCGGCGTCCGGCCGTGTACAACGCCGGACGCGGATCAACCCGGCGCGGCGGGCGGAAAGCCGACCTGCTGCGCCCATGGCGCTCACCAGCCCGGCGGGCCCCGACCCGCCCGTTCGCCGGAACTCCCCCGCAGGCGCAGTCCGCTCGGCGCCCTGCCCGTCGGACTGTCCGTTCGACGGCACCGCCCACTCCCCCGCTATCCGTCGATGTGACGCTCTCACCGTCGACCTGCTCGGCGTGCCGTCGACCTGCCCCCACTAGCCGACGGCCCGCCCGGCTCACTGCCGGCTTCTTGCACTCGCTGCCGATCTCCCCCGCGACCACCTCGCCGCCGCGCGATGGATTGATTTCGCTCGGCACTGAAGCAATAGTCGCTATTGCTTCAGTGCCGAGCGGTCCCCCCTCACGCCCCCGCCTCCCTACTCGGTGCGAAGGCCCTCCGGGTGCATCGCCCTGCCGAGCGCCGGGAGGGTCAGCGCCGTGACCACGGCCACCGCCGCTGCCGCGATGCCGAGCAGACCGGCCAGGCCCGGCAGGTCGAACGCGACCCGGTCCGGCTCCAGCACCAGCAGCACCAGACCGCCGAGCAGTGCTCCGATCCCCAGTGCCACGACCACCGCCGCGAGCATCGGCAACGCGTTCTGCAACAGCGCCGACCACGCCAGCGTCCGGCGGCGCACGCCCACCGCCGCCAGCACGGCCATCTGCCTGCGCCGCTGCTGGATCTGCTCGGCGGCGGACACGAAGAGGCTGCACCCGATGAGCGCGAAGGTGACCAGCGCGCCGAGCAGCAGCCCGTACCGGATCAGATTGAAGGCACTGGGCTGCACCCCTTCCGTACCCTCGACGCGCGTCACCGACGACCCGACCAGGTGCGTGGCGGCGACGTTGCGAACGTGCTCGATGGTGTCCGGTGAGACGTCCGGCCCGAGCCGGAGGTCGATGTTGACCGACCGCGCCGACACCGGTATCCCTTCCGCGGCTTTCGGGGTGAGCAGGAAGCGCGCAGAGTCGGATTCATCCGCGATGGGGCCGATCTGCCGGACGCCGGCCGGGGTCGTCCAGGCCGTCGCCCGTTCCCCGATGAAGCTCGGCTCGACGTGCATCCGGGTCCCGGCCGCGGGAGCCGGTGTCCGGTCGACGCCGCCGCTGTAGAAGGCGTCCCCGTCCTGGCAGGGGCCGACCGCCGCCTTCCTGGCCAGCACGGCGCAGTCGGCGATGACCACCAGGTGATAGGGCGCCTGCGGCTCCTCGCCCTGGGTGAGCGAGCTGTAGGAGGCGGGTTCGACACCGGTGATCCCGGGCACCTCGGACAGCGCCTGTGCGGTGGCCCCGGCCGGGTCGACGGGGATGTCGCGCGCCTGCGTACCGTGGACCGACAGCGCCGACGGGTCCGCGGGCGTGCGCCGCTGGGCGGTGTAGGTGGCCTCCATGCTCGCCACGACCGTCTGCAGGCTGATCACCCCGGTGAGCACCACGGCGATGGCGCTGACCGACCGGGCCGCCGAACCACTGCTGAGCTGGAGGCCGCGCACCGCGAGCTGGCCGGGCAGCGAGCTGCCCCTGAGCCTGCCCATGACCCGCTCGAACACCCATGCCAGCACCAGCGGCACTCCGACCAGGATGAGCACGACGGCCGTCACGAACATCAGCTCCCGCACGCCGCCCGCGCCTTCGCGGACGGCGAGTATCAGTGCCGTGCCGAGCACGATCGGCACGAGACGCCACAGCAGGCGGCGACGGCCGGCGGGGGTGCGCCGCACGACGCTCAGCGGTTCGACGATCGTGCCGCGCATCGCCGTGATCGCGGTCGCCACCGCGATCACGGGAACGCCCACCGTGACCGCGATGGCGTACCACCACATCGGCCAGATGTCCGAGCTGTACACGGTGAAGCCGAGGACCTCGACGGCGCCGGCCACCAGGCGTCCGAGCAGGAAGATCCCCCAGCCCAGCACGACTCCCGCCAGTGCGCCCGCCAGCGCCTCCCCTGCTGCGATGCGGCGCACCTGCCTGCCGCTGGAGCCGACCAGCCGCAGGGCGGCGAGCCTGCGCTCCCTGGCCGACTCGGCCAGCCGCGCCGTCGACGCCACGAAGACGACCACGGGCACCAGCAGGGCGCTCACCCCGAGGGACAGGATCATCCACTGCTCGCTGTCCAGTCCCCGGTCCTGCCGCGACGATTCGCCGAAGTGGTCGCGGACCACCGCCACCGAACTGCGCTCCTGCAGCAACCGGTCCGAGCCCACGAAGTAGAACAGCTCCCCCGGAGAGGCCAGGGCCTCCTGCCCGACCACCCCGGTGACCGCCCCCGGCAGGCGCGGACGCAGCAGCTCACCATCGGGGCCGTCGAGGAGGGCTTTGAGCGCGGGAGAGACCAGCACTTCTCCCGGCGCCGGGTTTCCGGCGATGCCGGGCGGGTGCGGGGCTCCCGGCCGTTGCGGGTCGACGACGACGCCGAGCACCGGCTGTCCGCGGAACTCGTCCATCCGCTCGGCCACCAGCACGGCCGCGCCCGCGGCCTCGGCCGGGTCCTGGACGTACACCTGGCCGCCCCTGGCCTCCTGCCGCGCCCGCCGCTCGCCGTCGAGCTGCTGCACCGACGACGCCAGCAGCAGCACCGCCACGCCGAGACCGATGCCCACCGCGGTGAGCGTCAGGCGGCCCCACGGCGTGCGGCCGCCCCCGACCGACAGTCGCACGCCGAAGGCCAGGTCGGCCACCCAGTTGCGGATCGTGCGCATCAGACCAGCTCCCGCGCCTTGGTCCGGCCGTCGCGGATGACGACCTCGCGGTCGGCGTAGGCGGCGACCCGGGGTTCGTGGGTGACCAGGACGACCGCGGCGCCCGTCTTGCGAGCGGCGTCGGAGAGCAGTCGCATGACGTGCTCGCCGCCCTCGGAGTCCAGCGCACCGGTCGGCTCGTCGGCGAAGATCACCGAGGGGTTGCCGACCAGGGCGCGCGCCAGCGCGGCCCGCTGGCCCTGACCGCCGGAGACCTCCCCCGGCCGCTGACCGGCGATCCCGGCGATCTCCAGCTTCTCCAGCCACTCCGCCGCCTGCCGCTCGGCGCTGCGACGGCCGACGCCGGACAGGCGCAGCGGCAGGGCCACGTTCTCGCCGACCGTGAGCTCGGGGACGAGCTGGCCGAACTGGAAGACGAAGCCGAAGTCGCCGCGGCGCAGCTCGCTGCGCTCCTCGTCGGTGGCCCGCGCGAGGTCGCGGCCGCGGTAGCGCACCTCGCCCTTCTCGGGCACCAGGATCCCGGCCAGGCAGTGCAGGAGCGTGGACTTGCCCGAGCCGGAGGAACCCATCACCGCGACCATCTCGCCGGCGGTCACCGCCAGCCCCGCACCGCGCAGCGCCGGCGTGGCCCCGAACGACAGGTGCAGGTCGGAAGCGGTCAGCAGGATCTCGGTACCCGGGGACCGCTCGGCCCGCGAGTCACCCGTCATGAGGGAACCTCCTTGGTGATCTGACCGAGGCGCCGCACGGCGGTTTCGAGCCACCGCAGGTCCGCCTCGAGGTGGAAGAGCGCGAAGTCCAGGACGAGCTGCTCGCCCGGTTCGGCGTCGTTCTTGCGTCGCGTGAGGTCGCGCATGACCTCCAGGTGCGCCTGCCGCTGGGAGTCGAGGACCTCGGTGGCGTCCCGGCCGGAGAGCATCGCCAGCACGAGCTTGGTGTAGAGCGTGTTCTGCAGGCTGGCGACCGGTTTCTCCGGTGTGGCCAGCCATTCCTCGACCTTGTGCACGCCCGCGTCGGTGATCGAGTACCGCTTGCGTTCCGGTCCCTCGCCCGACTCGACTCCCTCGACGGCCACCAGGCCGTCCCGCAGCAGCCGGGAGAGGGTCGAGTACACCTGCCCGTAGGCCAGCGACTTGGCGTGGCCGAAGCGCTCGTCGTAGGCGCGCTTGAGGTCGTACCCGTGGCGCGAGCCGCCTTCCAGCAACCCGAGCAAGGTGTGACCGATCGACATGGCGGCGACTATACACACGGTCTATACACCGAGTACATACACTCGAGGAATAGAGTGCTGACCTGCACTTGTACCGTTCGGATCAACATCAGGTGCCCCATCTTGGCGGCTTATCTACTCCTGAGTAGCATTACTTGGAAGTAAAGTGTTGTTCGAGTCCCGGAGGACGCCGATGAGCGGGAAGAACCTGAGCGGCCAGCGCTCGGGACGTGACGCGATCGGGTACGCGCTCGCCGCGCTCAACCGGTTCGCCGGCAACCGCGTCGTGGACCGGTTGGGCCTGCGCAAGCCCGCCGAGCGGGTGATGTTCGAGACCACCAGGGCCGGATTCCGCACCGTGGGCGCCGCGAGCCGCTCGTTCAAGGCGGTCCGGCGCGGCGGCAAGCCGGCCCGCCTCCCGGCCGCGCCCCGGCAGGACCTGTTCGACCTCACCCCCACCGACGAGCAGGAGATGATCCGGCAGACGGTCCGGGAGTTCGCGGCCGAGAAGCTGCGCCCGGCGGCCGCCGACGCCGACACCAAGTGCGCGCCGCCCGACGGGCTGCTCCAGCAGGCCGCCGAGCTCGGCGTCACGCTCGTCGGGATTCCCGACGAAGCGGGCGGCATCGGCAGCGAACGCTCCGCGGTGACCGGTGTGCTGGTGGCCGAGGCCATGGCGCACGGGGACATGGGTCTGGCCGTGTCGTGCCTGGCACCCTCGGCGGTGAGCACCGCGCTGGTCGCCTGGGGCGACGAGTCCCAGCAGGCGCAGTACCTGCCTTCCTTCGTCGGCGACGACGTCCCCGCGGCCGCACTGGCCGTGCTGGAGCCGCGTCCGCTGTTCGACCCCTTCGACCTGCGCACGCGCGCTCGCCGCACGGGAGGCGGCTTCGTGCTGGAGGGGGTCAAGTCGCTGGTGCCGCGTGCGGCGGAGGCTGAGCTGTTCGTCGTGGCCGCCGAGCTCGACGGTGCACCCCGGCTGTTCCTGGTGGAGTCCGACACCGCGGGGCTGTCGATCGAGGCCGAGCCTTCGATGGGGCTGCGCGGCGCGGCCATGGGCCGCGTCGCGCTCGACGGCGTGCACCTGCCTGAGACGGCGCTGCTGGGAGAGCGGGAGTCCTACGTGGAGTGCGTCCGCTCCGCGCGGATCGCGTGGTGCGCGCTGGCGGTCGGAACCGGGCAGGCGGTGCTGGACTACGTCATCCCCTACGTGAACGACCGGGTCGCCTTCGGCGAGCCGATCAGCCACCGCCAGGGCGTCGCGTTCAGGGTCGCCGACATCGCCACCGAGCTGGAGGGCATGCGGCTGGCGACCTACCGCGCCGCGAGCCGCGCCGAGCAGGGGCTGTCGCACGCCCGCGAGACCGCGCTGGCGCGCCGCCTCTGCGCCGCCAAGGGCATGGCCATCGGCAGCGACGGCGTCCAGCTCCTCGGCGGCCACGGCTTCGTCAAGGAGCACCCCGTCGAACGCTGGTACCGCGACCTCCGCGCCATCGGCGTGGCGGAGGGGATCGTGATGGTTTGAGGCTCCAGATGGAGCCTCAAACGGCGCCCCGCGCCATCCGCCGCAGGCGGGTCCACTGAGCTTGCCCTCCTCAAGCGGATGCCTCGCCCAGGCGGATGCACTGGCCCCAGCGGATCCACTGAGCCTCCCCTCCCCCAACATCCAGACCTGACCAGCTCTAGGGAGCCGTCTTGATCAACCTGGAAGTGCCGAAGAAGTTCGCCGCGCTGGTGAACCAGGCGCGGCAGTCGGCGGCCGAGGTCTTCCGGCCCAACTCGCGCAAGTACGACCACGCCGAGCACAGCTACCCGCACGAGCTGGACATGCTCGCGGCGGTACTCGACGGACTCAACTCATCCGGAGAGGGCGGCGCCTCCGGCGCCGGCGGTGTCCGGCGCAGCTCCGGCAAGGGCGACGGGGTCCGCAACGGCGGCAACATGTCCACCGCGCTCGGCACGATCGAGCTGTGCTGGGGCGACGTCGGGCTGCTGCTGTCGCTGCCCCGGCAGGGGCTGGGCAACGCGGCGATCGCCTCGGTCGCCGACGACGAGCAGCTCCAGCGCTTCGCGGGCAAGTGGGCTGCGATGGCCATCACCGAGCCCGACTGCGGCTCGGACTCCGCGGCGATCCGCACCACCGCCCGGCTCGACGGCGACGAGTACGTGCTCAACGGGCAGAAGATCTTCGTGACCTCCGGCGAGCGCGCCGACGCCGTCGTGGTGTGGGCGACGCTGGACCGCTCGAAGGGCCGCGGCGCGATCAAGTCCTTCGTCGTGGAGAAGGGCACGCCGGGCTTCGAGCTGGTCCGGCTGGAGCACAAGCTCGGCATCCGCGCCTCCGACACCGCAGAGTTCCGGCTCGACGACGTGCGGGTCCCGAAGGAGAACCTGCTCGGCAGCCCGGAGATCAACACCGAGCAGGGCTTCGCCGGGGTCATGCAGACCTTCGACAACACCCGGCCGCTGGTGGCGGCGATGGCCGTCGGCGTGGCCAGGGCCGCGCTGGACGAGACCCGGGAGAAGCTCACCGAGTCCGGCCTGGCCCCCGACTACGACCGGCCGCCGCACCGGCAGTCCTCGGCCGCGGCGACCTTCCTGGAGCTGGAGGCGGACTGGGAGGCGGGATACCTGCTGACGCTGCAGGCGGCGTGGATGGCCGACAACGGCAGGCCGAACTCGCTGCAGGCGTCGATGGCCAAGGCCAAGGCAGGGCGCACCGGCACCGACGTGACGCTGCGCTGCGTCGAGCTGTGCGGCACGCTGGGCTACTCCGAGCACAGCCTGCTGGAGAAGTGGAGCCGGGACGCCAAGATCCTGGACATCTTCGAGGGCACGCAGCAGATCCAGCAGCTGGTGATCGCCCGCAGGCTGCTCGGCAAATCCTCAAAGGACCTGAAGTAGCCTGCACGGCGCCGGAGAGCGGCGCCGCCCGGCCGGATCGTCCACTGCGGACACCCTGGCCGGGTGTCGCGCGCCGCGATGATCTTGGTGCGGTCCTGGCCCGCTCTTTGCGTGGTCGCGCCGTTCTCAGGGCGTGTGCGGGAGCCACGGGGTGACTGTCGCGAAGTCCTGATCGGGTTCGCCGAGGTAGCCGAGGAGTTCGGTGAGCTTGCCCGGATCTCCGGTGACCTGGACGGAATCCCGGGCCACCAGTTCGTCCGGCGTGACGCTGCCGAGGAGGACGGCGCGCAACTCGGGCTCCTCCAGTGCGAACTCCACGTCCGGGTCGGGTGCGGCGGGACCGGTCCCGGTGACGTGGGTGAGCACGCCGTTGTGCAGACGCATGGTGACGGGTTCGCCTGCGGCGAGGACCCACCGCACGGTGATGTCCGCCTCCCAGCTCCGGGGACGCCGTCGACGTCCTGGGTGCGGCTGTCCTCGGCAGAGCCCAGGTACCCGCGCCGGGCGTCGTCGAGGTCGCTGGTGTCACTGAAGGGCAAACGGTGCCGCACTGCCTCATTACCCGCAGCGATGGCCGGATCCGCTGCTCTGGGTTCGGAGTTGCCGGACATCTCGTTCCCCCTCGCGAGTCCGCACGCCGCGCCGGCCGCAGCCGTTGTCACGCTCGTTGCTCCACCGAACTTGCGTCAACAACCGTAACCCGTCCGAAGCACGACCCCAGCCGATGTTCCGGTACGCACACCGGTCATCCCGGGACGAGGGTGCGTTCGAATGCCAGAGCTACTCGTTGACGACCGCCTCGCCGCACATCCGAACGGGAGTCCCGACTCAGCTGACTAATCCATCGCCCCGAGCCGCTCCTCGGCGCTCTTGCGCTCGCGCTGCGGGACGATGGTGTAGCGGGGGTCGCGGGCTGAAACCCGGCCCGCCGCGAAGACGCCGTAGCGGGTGGCCACGCCGGCGACGGTCAGGCACAGCCCGGAGGCGACCGCGATCGTCCTGCTGCGACCGGCGAGCAGCGCCGTGGCCGCACCCGCCACGGTCAGGGCCTTGGCCATCCGCAGCACCTTGCCCGCACGCCCCTTCTCGTAGACCTCCCCGACGATCCCCTCGCGCCGGTGGATCCGCTCGGTGGCCGCCAGCTCCAGGGCCGAACCCGCCACCGCCATCCGGCGGGCGGGCCCGGCCTGGGCGACCGGTGTGGTGATCATGCCCATGCCGCCCGCGCTCGCCACCGCGCTGCCTGCGAAGACGAACGGCAGCTCCCGGTGCATCTCGTGCCAGGCGGGCACTGCCGTGTCCGACAGCAGCACCGCGGTGTAGGTGGTCATCGCCGGGGCGATGACGCCCGCGACCCCGGCGCTCAGCCGTCCCAGCGTGGGCAGGTACCCGGTGACATCGCTGGCCGCGGCGGCGCCGGCCAGCGCGGAGAACGGCGCCAGGATCCACGAGCCGACGCTCAGCGGCGAGGTCGGCTTGAACACGCGCAGCATGTTGAGGAACCGGGTCGGCCTGCCCAGGTCGTGCACCAGCGCGACCACGCTCGCCGTGGCGCCGACGGCGGCGGTGATGCGGCCGTTGCGCGCCAGCGTCGGCCTGCCGGTCAGCTCGGCCAGCAGCGCCATCGTCGACGACGAGCCCGCCAGACCGCCCATGTAGAGGTAGGCCGGGACGTCGGGGACCTTCCACACCGGCTCCTTGAGCACCGGTTTGCCGTAGTACGAGCGGAAATCGGCGCTGGTATCCACTTCGGTCACTTCTTCCTCCCCAGGAAGCAGCCCGCGACGAGCGCGGCGCCGGTGGCCGCCGCAGCGGCCGCGCACCGCCACATCGACGGCAGGTCCCGCGTGGTGACCACCGGGTCCGGCGGCAGCCCGTAG
This sequence comes from Saccharopolyspora erythraea, assembly GCF_018141105.1. NCBI lineage: Bacteria > Bacillati > Actinomycetota > Actinomycetes > Pseudonocardiales > Pseudonocardiaceae > Saccharopolyspora > Saccharopolyspora erythraea. The sequence goes on from NZ_CP054839.1 coordinate 4,680,754, forward strand.
ACCTCGGGCTCGTCGAGCAGCAGGAAGAACGCGCCGTCACCGCCGACGCCGTCGTCGGGCTCGTGCCCGTAGAGCCTCGCCTCGGTCACGCCCTGGGCGTGCAGCTCGTCCACCCTCGCCGCCGCGCGCTCCCGCAGCTCCTCCAGCGGGCCGTACTGGATGGACTCGGTCGGGCAAGCCGTCGCGCACGCCGGTGCCAGCCCGGCGCCCTGCCGGTCGTAGCACATCGTGCACTTGAACGCGCCGCCGTCGCCGGGCCGGATGTCGATCACGCCGTAGGGGCAGGCGGGCACGCAGTACCCGCAGCCGTTGCACACGTCGTCCTGCACGACGACAGTGCCGTACTCGGTCCGGAAGAGGGCTCCGGTGGGGCAGACGTCCAGGCACGCGGCGTGGGTGCAGTGCTTGCACACGTCCGACGACATCAGCCAGCGCACCGACCCGTCGCCGCCCGAGGGGCCCATGCCAGGCATCCCGAGGTCCACCGACTCCGGGGCGGTGGCCGCCGCGGACCCGTTCTCCACGTGCTGCTCGATGAACGCGACGTGGCGCCACGTGCTCGCGCCCAGCGCACCGGTGTTGTCGTAGGACATGCCGGTCAGCTCCACGCCGTCCTCGGGCAGCAGGTTCCACTGCTTGCAGGCGACCTCGCACGCCTTGCACCCGATGCAGACGCTCGTGTCGGTGAAGAACCCGACCCGTTCCGGGTGGTCGGCCGGATAGCCCGCATCTCCCGCGGGGTCGGCCAGCGGACCGCTGAGCCGGTTGTCGGTCACTGCCGTTCCTCCCCTCGTCGTTCCCCGGTGAGCCGCGGGTCGTCGGCGTACTCGGTGCCGGTGAGCTCGGTGATGCCCGCCCGCCTGCGGTACTGCTCGACGAACCGGGCCAGCTCCGGGCCCCGCGGACGCCTGCCGGGCCGGATGTCGCAGGTGCCCGCCTTGGTCTCCATGATGTGCACGTTGGGGTCCAGCGCCACGTTGATCAGCTCGTTGGCCGCGTCGCCGGTGGTCAGGCCGTTGGGTCCCCAGTGCCACGGGATGCCGATCTGGTGGATCGTGCGGTCCCCGAGGCGCAGCGGACGCATCCGCGGCGTCACCAGCACGCGGCCCTCGATCGCACTGCGCGCCGTCACCACGGTCGCCCAGCCCAGGTGCTCCAGGCCCCGCTCGGCGGCCAGCTCGGGCGAGACCTCCAGGAACATCGCCGGGGCCAGCTCCGAGAGGTGCGCCAGCCAGCGGCTCATGCCGCCCGCGGTGTGGTGCTCGGTGAGCCGGAACGTGGTGAACACGTACGGGTAGACCTCCGCGCCCGGTTCGTCGCCGCTGGGCTGGTACCGGTTCTCCGGCCGCGAGTACACCTGGCGGGCCGGGTTGCGCTGCTGGTGGTCGTGCAGGCGGTTGGCCAGCGGCGATTCCTGCGGCTCGTAATGCGCGGGCAGCGGGCCGTCGACGAGCCCGGCGGGCACGTAGAGCCAGCCGCGGCCGTCGCTCTGCATGATGAACGGGTCCGTGCCGGCGATCCCGTCGGGGCCGACGGCGTCTTCGGGCGGCACGTAGTCCGGGCGCTTGCCCTTGTCGAAGTCCGGCACGTCGTGGCCGGTCCACTCGCCGCGCGCCTCGTCCCACCAGACGTAGGCCTTGCGCTCGCTCCACGGCCTGCCCGCCGGGTCGGCCGACGCGCGGTTGTAGATGATCCGCCGGTTGGCGGGCCACGCCCAGCCCCACTCCGGTGCGACCGGGCTCTGCTCGCGGCCCGGCTTGCGCCGCGCGGACTGGTTGACGCCGTCGGCGAAGACACCGCAGTAGATCCAGCACCCGCAGCGGGTGGAGCCGTCGCTGCGCAGCTGGGTGTAGCTGGAAAGCGACCCGTCCGGACCGAAGCCGTTGATCTCGCGCAGCACCGCGGCCGCGCTCGGCTCGTCGAGCTCGCCCTCGGTCGGGTAGTCCCAGGTCAGCTCAAGCAGTGCCCGGTCCCGTTCGCGCAGCTCGGCGGTGCGTTCGGCGGTGCGCAGCTTCTCGCGCAGCTTGCGGCCGAGGTGGTAGTAGAACCACAGGTCGCTGCGCTGGTCCTGCTTGGGCTCCACCGCCTTGTGGTGCCACTGCAGCAGCCGCTGGGTGTTGGTGAACGTGCCGTCCTTCTCGGTGTGGGCGGCGGCGGGCAGGAAGAACACCTCGGTGCCGATGTCCTCGGGAGCCATCTCGCCGTTCTCGATCTCCGGGCCGTCCTTCCAGAAGGTCGCGGTCTCGATCATGTTGAGGTCGCGCACCACCAGCCAGTCCAGGTTGGCCAGCCCCAGCCGCTGCTGGCGCGAGTTGGCGGTGCCCACCGCGGGGTTCTCGCCGATGACGAAGTAGCCCTTGACCTTGCCCTCGATCTGGTCGATCACGGTCTGGAAGGAGCCGTGGTCGCCGGTCAGCCGCGGCAGCCGGTCGAAGCAGAAGTCGTTGTCCTCCGTGGCGTTCTCGCCCCACCACGCCTTGAGCAGGCTGACGATGTAGGCGCGCATGTTGCCCCAGTACCCGCTGGCGTACTCGTCCTGCGCCACGAAGGCGTCCAGGTCGGTGTCGGTGTGGGCGTGCGGCATCGGGATGTATCCGGGCAGCAGGTTGAACAGCGTCGGGATGTCGGTGGAGCCCTGGATGCTGGCGTGCCCGCGCAGCGCGAGGATGCCGCCGCCGGGCCTGCCGATGTTGCCCAGCAGCAGCTGCAGGATCGACGCCGCCCGGATGTACTGGACCCCGACCGTGTGGTGGGTCCAGCCGACCGCGTAGGCGAAGGCGGTGGTGCGCTCGCGCCCGGAGTTGGCCACGATCGCCTCGGCCACCGCGAGGAACTGCTCGCGCGGGACCCCGCAGACCTCCTCGACCATCTCCGGCGTGTAGCGGGCGTAGTGGCGCTTGAGGATCTGGAACACGCACCGCGGATGCCGCAACGTCGGATCGGTCTCGGGCCGCCCGTGGTAGACCGGCCCACCCGCCCCGGTGCGCTCGGGGCGCCCGGCCTCCCGCTCCCGCGCGTGGCTCTTCGACGGCTCCTGCTCGGGCCCGTGCCCGCCGACCGCCGACATCGCGTCGCTGCCCTCGTACTGCCAGGTCTTGACGTCGTAGCTGCCCGCCTCGGCGTCGAAGCCGGAGAACACCCCGTCGAGGTCCTCGGTGTCCTCGAACTCCTCCGAGACGATCATCGCGGCGTTGGTGTAGGCGACGACGTACTCGTGGAAGTAGGCGTCGTTGGTCAGCACGTGGTTGATCAGCGCGCCCAGGAACGCGATGTCGCTACCCGCGCGCAGCGGCACGAACTGGTGCGCCATGGCCGAGGTCCGGGTGAACCGCGGGTCCACGTGGATGATCCTGGCGCCGCGCCGCTTGGCCTCCATCACCCACTGGAAGCCGACCGGGTGCGCCTCGGCCATGTTGGACCCCTGGATGACGATGCAGTCGGAGTTGGCGAGGTCCTGCTGGAAGGTGGTGGCGCCGCCGCGCCCGAAGGAGGTCCCCAGACCGGGAACCGTGGAGGAGTGTCAAATGCGGGCCTGGTTCTCGACCTGGAGCGCGCCCAGGGCGGTGTAGAGCTTCTTCATGAGGTAGTTCTCCTCGTTGTCGAGGGTCGCTCCTCCGAGGCTCGCGATGCCCATCGTGCGGCGCAGGTGCCTGCCGTTCTCGTCGGTGTCCTGCCAGGTCCGGTCGCGGGTCTCGAGGACCCGGTCGGCGATCATGTCCATCGCCGTGTCGAGGTCGAGGTCCTCCCACTCGGTGCCGTGCGGCCTGCGGTAGCGCACCCTGGTCTGCCTGGACGGCGAGGTGACCAGCTCGCGGCTCGCCGAGCCCTTCGGGCAGAGCCTGCCGCGGCTGATGGGCGAGTCGGGATCACCCTCGATCTGGGTGACTTCGCCGTCGCGGACGAAGACGCGCTGGCCGCAGCCGACCGCGCAGTACGGGCAGACCGAGCGCGCCACCTGATCGGCGTCCTCGGTCCGTGAACGCAGGGCGTCGGTGCGCCGCGACCGCGCCGCCGAACCGCGACCCAGCGGGTCGGATCCGGTCAGCTGGCGGATCACCGGCCACCGCAGCCACTCGGCCATGTACCTCTCCTCGAACGGCTTGATCTCCAGGAGACCACCACCCCCCACCGCTCGCAACGCGAGGAGGGGACGGATTTCCGTGACGGCCGGCCGGGCGCCGCTCAGCGGATCGTGACGACGTGTTCGCCGCGCGGCACCAGCTCCCCGACGACCGGAGCACCCGGGACCTCACCGGCGACCAGCAGACCACCCGAGGTCTGCGCGTCGGCCAGCAGCAGCGCCTCGTCCTCGTCGATCGCCGACAGGTCGGTGTGCGGGCGCACCCAGTCCAGGTTGCGCCTGGTGCCACCGCTGACGTAGCCGTCGCGCAGCGCCTCGCGGGCCCCGGGCAGGTACGGCACGGCCGCGGAGTCGACCACCGCCGATACCCCGCTGGCCCTGGCCAGCTTGAACAGGTGGCCGAGCAGTCCGAAGCCGGTCACGTCGGTCGCGCAGCGCACCCCGGCCGCCACGGCGTCGGCGGCGGCCTTCGCGTTGAGGCCCGTCATCGCCTCGACCGCCTGCGGGAAGACATCACCGGTCGCCTTGTGCCGGGTGTTGAGCACGCCGATCCCCAGCGGCTTGGTCAGCGACAGCGGCAGCCCCGGACGCCCGGCGTCGTTGCGCAGCAGGGCGTCCGGATCGCACAGTCCGGTCACCGCCATGCCGTACTTGGGTTCGGGGTCGTCCACGCTGTGCCCGCCCGCGACCGGGCAGTCCGCCGCGCGGGCGACGTCGGCGCCGCCGCGCAGCACCTCCCGCGCCAGCTCCACCGGCAGCACTTCCCGGGGCCAGCAGAGCAGGTTGATCGCCAGGACCGGACGCCCGCCCATGGCGTAGATGTCGGAAAGCGCGTTGGCCGCGGCTATCCGTCCCCAGTCGTAGGGGTCGTCGACGACGGGGGTGAAGAAGTCCGCCGTGCTCAGCACGGCGCCGTCCGCGCCGACGCGCACGGCCGCGGCGTCGTCACCGCCGTCCAGACCGACCAGCAGACCCGGGTGCGGCTCGGCCAGGCCCGAGACCATGGCTTCGAGCTCTCCCGGCGGGATCTTGCAGGCGCAGCCGCCTCCGTGCGCGTACTGCGTGAGCCGGTGCGTGGTCGCAGCTTCGAGGTCCATGCCCCGACGCTATTCGCCACCCGCCCGCGGAGCATCGGTGATCGCTCAGTACAGGTTCTTGGCGTAGTCCGGGCCGTAGTAGCGCTCCAGTTCCTCCAGCGAGGCCTCCGGTGTATCCAGCGCCTTGGCGATCCGGGCGCGGGACGGCACGGACTCGCCGTTCCAGGTCTCCTGGTTCCACAGGCCGGAGCGCAGGAACGCCTTGGAGCAGTGGTGGAACACCTCGTCGATCTCCACCAGCAGCGCCACCGACGGCCGGACTCCCCTGACCGCCATCCGGTCGAAGAACGGCGCGTCGCGCAGGAGCCTGGCCCTGCCGTTGATGCGCAACGTGTCACCTCGGCCGGGCAGCAGGTAGATGAGCCCGACGTGCGGGTTCGCCAGCACGTTGCGGAACCCGTCGACGCGGCGGTTGCCCTTGCGGTCGGGGATGGCGATCGTCCGGTCGTCCAGCACCGCGGTGAAACCGGCCGGGTCGCCCTTGGGCGAGACGTCGCAGGAGCCGTCCGCGCCGGAGGTCGCGATCAGGCAGAACGGCGACTGCGCCAGCCACTGGCGGTCCAGCTCGTGCAGCGCGGGCCGGGTCTTGTCCACCGCCCGCTGCAACGGCGCGCCGACGAGCTCGCGCAGCTCGGCCTCGGAGTTGATCTCGACGAATTGCTCGGTGTGCACCAGGTGCCCCCTTTTCTCCCAGGGCGAGCCTACGACAACCGATCACACTCCTGACCGGCTTTCTGGGTGACGCCCCAGCTCCGGGCGGTGTCCGGCCTCTGTGGAGGCCCCGCCCGACGCCGAGGCGCGACAGCTCATATGCTCGGCAGCGGAGGCGTAAGGGCTCCTGGTGGACCCCGCGGTCTTCAAAACCGACGTGGCCGAGCACCTCGGTCAGGCGGGTTCGATTCCCGTCCGCCTCCGCAGGCGCCGCGGGCCCGGCGGGATCGTGGCTGATCCCGCCGGGCCGCCGCTCATCCGAAGCTCGCCAGGTAGCTGGCGGCCATGTCCTTGCCGCCGTGCCCGGCCTCGGCCGCCCTGCGGTAGCGCCGCAGGCCCGCCTCCACCAGGTCGGCCCGGACACCGGCCTGCTCGGCGGCTTCCACGATCAGCCGCGAGTCCTTCTCGGCGTTGGCGACGGTGAAGCTCGGCGTGTAGTCCTCGCCGAGGATCGCCGCACCCTTGAGCTGCAGGTAGGCGTTGTCCATCGGCCCGCCCTCGATCACCTCGAGGACCTGGCGGGGATCCACGCCCAGGCCCTCGGCGATGGCTAGCGCCTCCGCGGTGCCGTGGGTCAGCGCGAACGCCCAGCTCATCAGCGCGAGCTTGAGCCGGGAGCTCGCCCCGCCTGCACCGTCGTCGGAGACCCACAGCGTCCGCTTGCCGATCACCTCGAACACCGGACGCAGCGCCTCGCGCGCCGGCTCCGGCCCCGAGGCCATCACCACCAGCTGTCCCTGCTCGGCCGGCTGGCGGGTGCCCACGACGGGCGAGTCGACGAAGACCAGGCCGTGCTCCTCGGCGAACGCCGCCAGCGGCGCCACGGCGTGAACGCCGACGGTGCTGAGCTGAGCCCACACGGCGCCCTCGGCGAGGCCGGGGGCGGCGGCCTCGACCGCCTCCCGCACCCGTGGCCCGTCGTTGAGCGCGGTCAGCACGATTCCCGCGTGCCGGACGGCATCCGCCGGGGTGGCCGCGACGACCGCGCCCGCGTCGGTCAGCGCTTCGGCCTTCGAGCGCGTGCGGTTCCAGACCCGCACGTCGAACGAGGCCCGGCCGAGGTTGCGCGCGACGGCGGCGCCGATGATGCCGGTGCCCAGCACCGCCACGGTGCGCCCACGTTCGGTCGACATCGGACTTCCCTTCTTCGTTGTTGTTCTTGCGCTTCGTTGCTCCCGGCGCGAACCACCGGGACGAGGAGGCCGCGGGTTGGGATCGCTGTCCCAGCCCTGAGCCGAGGAGCACGACCACCAGCGGGCGCCCGCGCGTACAGCTCTGCGACCGACGGGGCGGAACCGCTCAGCTCCGCCGCATCGCGCGCCCACGCAGAGGACCGTGAGCCGCGGCACGGCTACCGCCATGGCAGGGCTCCTCGGGGATCCGGCGTGGGCGTTGATCAAACGGTCTCGACACTAGCAAACGCGTATGCTCGTGTCAGGCTAGCATCGCGGAAGGAGGTCGCCCATGCCGCCCGGACACGGAATCCGCTGGTCCGACCACCACCAGGTGCCGGAGGCGCGGGTGGTGATCTTCGACTTCCTCAACACGCTCGACGAGCGCACCTTCGGCGGGCTGACCCCGTACGACGAGCTGACCTCACCCGCCGAACTGGACGGCTGGCTCTGCGCCCGCGACCTGGTGTCGCCCGGCACGAGCACCGACGAGACCGACTTCCGGATCGCGCTGCGGCTGCGCGAGGTGCTGCGGGACTGCGCGGCCGCCAACCGGACGCGCGAGCGCCCTCCCGAAGACGCGATGGCCGAACTCGGCCGGGAGCTCCCGCTGCGCGCCGTGGTCGGCGACGACGGCGGCGTTGGCCTGCGGCCCCTCCAGGACGGCGTGCGCGGCGCGCTCGCCCGGCTGCTCGCCGACGCCGTCCGCGCGAGCATCGACGGGACCTGGGTGCGGATCAAGATGTGCGCCGCCGACAACTGCCGGAACGTCTTCTACGACCACTCCAAGCCGCGCAACGGGCGCTGGTGCGCGAGCAGCGGCTGCGGGAACCGGATGAAGACGCGGTCCTACCGCCAGCGCAAGCAGGGACGCGACTGATCCGCGGGTGCTGCCGCGGACTACAGATCCACCACCAGGTGGTCGCCACCGGCCCGGGACACGCAGATCATCATGTGCCCGGCGCGCTCGTCGCCGGTCAGCACGTGGTCGCGGTGCTCGACCCCGCCCGAGAGGACCTTCACCCGGCAGGTGCCGCAGAACCCCTGGCGGCAGGAGAAGGCGACCTGCGGGCGGGCCTCGCGGATGACGTCAAGAGCGGAGCGGTCGGCGGGCACGTCCAGGACCCGGCCATCGGTTGCCAACTCCACCTGGAACGGCCTGCCGTCGACGACCGGCGGAGCCGAGAACCGCTCCCAGTGCACCGCGCCGTTCCCGGTGCGCCGCGCGTCGATCCGCACTCCGGTGATCATGGGCGTGGGCCCGCAGCAGTAGATCGTCGCGTCCGAGGGCGCGTGCTCCAGCAACTCGCCGCCGGAGGCGGGCACCCCGTACTCGGTGTCGGAGCGGATCCACACCCGCGCGGGGTCGAGTGCGGCGAGCTCGTCCAGGAAGGGCATCGACTCCCGCGACCTTCCGGTGTAGACCAGCCGCCAGTCGGCGTCTCGCGCCGCGGCGGTGCACACCATCGGCAGGATCGGCGTGATCCCGATGCCGCCCGCGACGAACAGGTAGCGCGAAGCGGTGATGAAGGGGAAAGCGTTGCGCGGCCCGCGGATCACCAGTGCGCTGCCCTCCCCCAGCTCGTCGTGGACCTCGCGGGAACCACCGCCGCCGTCGGCGATCCGCCGGACGGCGATCCGGTAGTGGTGGCGGTCCGCCGTGCTGCCGCACAGCGAGTACTGGCGGATTCGGCCAGACGGCAGCACGACGTCGAGGTGCGCGCCCGGCTGCCACGCGGGAAGCGCCGAACCGTCGGCCGCCCGGAGCCGGAGGCTGACCACGTCCTCTGCCTCGGTGCGGATCCGGTCGACGACCACGCGCACGTCCCGGTCGACGGCCACGGCCGGCCGCCTGCGCCGCGAGCTCCGCCGGTTGAGCCATTCCAGTCCCGCAGAGGCGCGGGCGAGGAACCGCAGGAACGGGTCCGCGCCGCGCCCGGTGTGCAGGTGCGGCGGGACCTCGCCGCCGAACGTGGCGGCCATCAGTGCTCGGCGGACTGGGCCGCGGGCGACTTGGCCAGGTAGGCGATCGCCTGGCTGGTCGACCCGTGCTGAGACGGGTGGTAGGAGCGGCGGAAGAACGAGGGGAAGGCCCGCAGCAGCTGCCACAGCGACGGCGTGATGCCCAGCCGGCCGGAGCGCAGCAGGTCGCGCCAGCGCGCCTTGCGCGAACCGCGCAGGACCGGGTCGTGGCGCATCAGGTACCGCACTCCCCGCGTCCACAGCACGAACAGCGCGAAGCCGGCGATCACCATGGCCCGCGCCCGGCGCCCGTACCGGCCGTCGACGTGCATGTAGAGGTCGTAGGCCACCGACCGGTGCTCGACCTCCTCGGCTCCGTGCCAGCGCAGCAGGTCCAGCATGGTCGGGTCGGCGCCGGCCTCGTCGAGCGCGTCGGCGTCGAGGATCCACTGCCCGAGGAAGGCGGTGAAGTGCTCGATGGCCGCGACCAGCGCCAGCCGCTCGACCAGCCACTCCTCCCGCCTCTCCCCCTCGTACGGGCGGTCGCCGAGCACCTTGCGGAACATCCAGGTGACCTGCTCGACGTAGCGGGTGGTGTCCAGGCCGTGCGCGTCGAAGTGGTCGATGACGCCCTGGTGGGACTCGGCGTGCATGGCCTCCTGGCCGATGAAGCCCCGCACGTCCTCCAGCAGGTGCTCGTCCCTGATCAGCGGCAGCGCCTGCTTGAACACCTCGACGAACCACCGCTCGCCCTCGGGCAGCAGCAGGTGCAGCACGTTGATCATGTGGGTGGCGAAGGGCTCGCCGGGGATCCAGTGCATCGGCAGCTCCGCCCAGTCGAACTCGACGTCGCGGGCGTGCAGCGCGACCCGGTCCGGCTCCCCGGGGTCGAGGTGCTCGTGCTGATCGGACATCGCTGTTGCTCCCTTACCTCGGGTTCGCCTCGATGCGGGCGGCGGCGCGCAGCAGACCGGGTGTCAGCCGCGAGAGCACCAGGCCGGCGCGGGCCTCGGCGGTGATCGGCGCGACGGCGGCGTCCCGCTCGATGGCGCGGACGATGCCGGCCGCCGCCCGCTCCGGGGTGAAGCCGCGCCGCCGGTACAACGCGGTCGCGGCCAGCCTGCGCCTGCCCTGCTCCTCCTCCCCGGCGCCGACGAACCTGGTCGTCGAGGTGATGCCGGTGCTGACCAGCCCGGGGCAGACCGCCGTGACCCCGATGCCCGCGGAGGCGAGCTCGGCGCGCAGGCATTGGCTCAGCGCCAGCACCGCGGCCTTGGTCGTGGAGTAGGCGGGCAGCGTGCGCGAGGGCAGGTACGCCGCGGCGGAGGCGATGTTGACGATCCGCCCGCCCTCGCCCCGCTCGGTCATCTGCCGCGCGAACACGCGGCAGCCGTGGATGACGCCCCACAGGTTGACGTCGATGACCCGTTCCCAGTCCTCGGGGGTGGTGTCGGCGAAGGGCCCGGCCATCCCGATCCCGGCGTTGTTGACCACGATGTCGGGTACGCCGAACCGGGCGCGGACGTCCTCGGCGAAGCGCTGCATCGCCTTCCCGTCGGAGACGTCGACCTGGTACGGCGTCGCACCGGGGCCCAGCAACGCGGCCAGCTCGGCGGTGCGCGCGGCGGCCTTCTCGTCGACGTCGGCGGCGACGATCTCGGCGCCCCGTTCGGCCAGCTCCAGCGCGGTGGCGCGCCCGATGCCGCTGCCCGCGCCGGTGATGACGACCAGCCGGTCGGCGAACCGGCCCGAACCCACCCGGGCCTGCCGCAGCGACCTCGGTTCGGCGCCGGACTCCACGTTCTCGACCAGCTCGGCGGCGCACCGGGCGATCAGCCCGGGCCGCGTGCGGGGCAGCCAGTGCCCTCCGGGCAGCCGCCGGATCCGCATCTCCGGCACCCAGCGCGCGGCCGCGGCCTGCAGCGGGGTGCTCACGAACGGGTCGCCGGTCGGCGCCAGCACCTGGACCGGCACGCTGGTGCGCCGGACACGGGGAGCGGACAGCCGCGGCATCATGTTGGCCCGGTACAGCTCCAGCCCGCGCACGCCGTCGGCGATCCGCGGCCGCGGCGGGGTTCCGCCTGCCGCCGGGTCCATCTTCTCCACAGTGGACAGTAGCCGCGTCATCGCGCCGCTGTACCAGGCCAGCTCCGGCAGGACCGGCAGCTGGAAGAACCCGATGTAGCCGGAGAACGCCAGCTGCGTGAGCAGCTGGCGCAGGTTGCGGGGAGTCGGCCTGCGCCACTGCCCGCGCATCCACGCCCCGGCGTGGTCCAGGCACGGCCCGGAAATGGAGGTGAACGAGGCGATGCGCTCCCGAAGCTGCTCCTCGGTGACCGCCTGCCAGGTCTGGATCGAGCCCCAGTCGTGGGCGAGCAGGTGCGCGGGCCGGTCCGGGCTCACCGCGTCGAGCACGGCGACCAGGTCGCCGACGAGCCGGTCGAGCCGGTAGGCCGCCCGCTCACGGGGCTTGTCCGACTCTCCCGCGCCGCGGACGTCGTAGGCGACGACGTGGTAGTCCTCGGCGAGCACCCGCACGACGCCGTCCCACACCGAGTGGTCGTCGGGGTAGCCGTGCACCGCGACCACGGTCGGCCGGTCCGGATCGCCGTGCTCCCAGACCGCGAGGGAGAGCCCGTCGCTGGTGGTCACCATTCGGCGCGTCATCGCGTCACCTTCCTGTCCTGCCGGATGCCGGAGCCCGCCGCGACGAACCTCGGCAGCCGAAAACGGGCCAGGCCGACCTGGTGGGCGATCACGCGCCCCGGGTAGACCTGGTGCCGGTTGTCGTAGCCCTGCTCGCTGATCAGCGCGTCCGCGGCCCGGTAGATGTCGCTGAGCCTGCGCCCGGCCCGCACCTGCTCGACGATCGGCTCGCGATAGGCGGCCAGGTCGTCCATCAGCCTGTCGTGAATGCGGTTGGCGCCGAGACATCCCGAGTAGCCGATGTCGGCGACGTAGCCACTGCGCACCGGTGCGCAGTCCAGGATGAACGGCATGCCCTCCTCGAGCCGCCCGCGGGTCGGGAAGAACTGCAGCGGCACCTTGAACCCGCCGAAGGCCGTGCGGCCGCCGAACCAGGCGAACGGGGCGTGGAACCAGTCCTGCACACCGCGCTCCACGAGGTGGTGCCGCAGCCGCGCGGCCGCCTCCCGTTCGGTGACGCCGGGCTCCAACCCCCGCGCCACGGCTTCGGCCGCCGAGTACGCGAGCCGCTGGAGTTCCCGGAACCGGGCGTACTGCGCCGGGTCGGGGACAGGACTGTGGGACATGACCCGGACAGTACCAACATTGTCAATGTTCGTTGTAACAATAGGTGTTGGCTCAATGCGGGGTTGATCTTCGTGCCCGCTCCCGCCGGAGCACATATAGTTCGGCGCATGGGTGACCCGCGCAGGCGCGTACCGGCCACCGACGACGTCCTCGGCGCCGCCCCGGTGGCGGCGGCCGCCTCCCGCCTCGGCCGCGGCCTGGTGAAGCAGGCGGTGCACGACGCCCAGCGCCGAGCGCGCGCCGGGGAGATCGAGCCCGAGCAGGTGCTCGCCGCGACGCTCGAGGCGCTGCCGCGGTCGGCGTCGGGCATCCGGCCGGTGCTCAACGCGACCGGCGTCGTGCTGCACACCAACCTCGGCAGGGCACCGCTGTCGCAGGCGGCGATCGACGCGGTTCGCGAGGCCGCGGGCACCACCAACGTCGAGCTCGACCTCACGACCGGCGCGCGGGGCAAGCGCGGCGAGTCGGCCCTGGCCGCGCTGCTGGAAGCCGTGCCGGGCGCCGAGGCCGCGCACGTGGTCAACAACGGAGCCGCCGCCCTGGCCCTGGCGGCGACCGCACTGGCGCAGGACCGGGAGATCGTGCTGGCGCGCGGCGAGCTGGTCGAGATCGGCGACGGTTTCCGCATCCCCGAGCTGCTCACCTCCACCGGTGCGCGGCTGCGCGAGGTCGGCGCCACCAACCGGGTCCACCGCGCCGACTACCTCGACGCCGTCGGACCGGAGACCGGCTTCGTCCTCAAGGTGCACCCGTCCAACTTCGTGATCAGCGGCTTCACCTCCTCGGTCCCGGTGGCCGAGCTGAGCGGCCTGGACGTGCCGCTGGTCGTCGACATCGGCTCCGGGCTGCTGCGACCGCACCCCGCGCTGCCCGACGAACCCGACGCGGCGACCACGCTCGCCGCGGGCGCCGACATGGTGATCGCCAGCGGCGACAAGCTCCTGGGCGGGCCGCAGGCCGGCATCGTCCTCGGCCGCGCCGAGCTCGTGCGCGGGCTCGCCCGGCATCCGCTCGCCCGCGCCCTGCGAGTCGGCAAGCTCACGCTCGCCGCGCTGGAGGCCACGCTGCGCGGACCGGACACGCCCGTCGAGAACGCACTGCGCCGGGACCGCGCGAGCCTGATGCGCCGCGCCGAGAAGATAGCCGCGGCGCTGAGCGAGGCAGGTGTCGACGCCCGCGCACAGCACTCGTCGGCGACGGTGGGCGGGGGTGGCGCGCCGGGCGTGGAGCTGGCGAGCGCCGCGGTGCGGCTGCCGCGCTCGTTCGCCGAGCGGCTGCGCGCCGGGCACCCACCGGTGCTGGCGCGGCTCGAACGCGGGTACTGCCTGCTCGACCTGGCCGCCCTGGACCCCGAACACGACGAGGTGCTCGTCGGTGCGGTGCGGGAGGCGGCACCGTGATGCACGTCGTCGCCACCGCCGGACACGTCGACCACGGCAAGTCCACCCTGGTCAGGGCGCTGACCGGGATGGAGCCCGACCGCTGGTCGGAGGAACGCCGCCGCGGGCTGACCATCGACCTGGGCTTCGCCTGGACCACGCTGGCCGACGGCTGCACCGTCGCCTTCGTCGACGTGCCCGGGCACCAGCGCTTCGTGCCGAACATGCTCGCCGGGATCGGGCCGGTGCCCGCGGTGCTGTTCGTCGTGGCCGCTGACGAGGGCTGGATGCCCCAGTCGACCGAGCACCTCGACGCCCTCGACGCGCTCGGGGTGCGCCACGGTCTGCTGGCGGTGACCCGCTGCGACCTCGCCGACCCGGAGCCCGCGATCGCCGAGGCGCGGGACCGGCTGAACCAGAGCTCGCTGGCACACAGCCCGGTCGTGCGGGTCAGCGGCGCGACCGGCGCGGGGCTCGACGGCCTGCGCGCCGCGCTCGACGAGCTGGTGCACCGCCTGCCCGCGCCGAACCCCGACGCCGACGTCCGGCTGTGGGTCGACCGCTCCTTCTCGATCCGGGGCGCGGGCACGGTCGTCACCGCCACGCTGGCCGCGGGAACCCTGCGCACCGGCATGCGGCTGCGGCTCGGGTCGTCGGGCCGCGAGGTGGCGATCCGGGGCATGCAGTCCCTGGGCTCCCCTGTGCCGGAGGCCCGCGCGGTGTCCCGCGTTGCGGTGAACCTGCGCGGGGTGGAGGCCGCCGAGACCGGCCGGGGCGACGTGTTGCTCTCACCCGGGCGCTGGCTGGACACCGATCTCGTGGACGTGCGGCTGAGCGGATCGGTCGCCAAGGAGCTGCCGCGCGAGCTCGCGCTGCACATCGGTTCGGCCTCGGTGCCGGTCCGCGTCCGCCCGCTCGACGTCGACACCGCGCGCCTCGCGCTGCGCGCGCCGCTGCCGCTGCGCATCGGCGACCGCGCGCTGCTGCGCGAGTCCGGTGGGCGGCAGGCGCGCGCGGGCGCGCTCGTGCTGGACGTCCGGCCTCCCGAGCTCGACCGGCGCGGTGCGGCCCAGCGGCGGGCGCTGGAGCTGGCCACGATGGACGGCCGCCCCGACGGTGCGGCCGAGCTGCGTCGGCGCCGCGTGGTCCGCGCGGACGAGTTGCGCGCGATGGGCGCCGTCCCGCCCGCCGAAGGCGACTGGCTGATCGACCCCGCCCACCGCGACCAGCTGGCCGCCCAGCTGGCGGGCCTGCTCGACCGGCACCGGCGCGAACACCCGCTGGAGGACGGCGTCCCGGCCGAGATGGCCCGGCGCGCGCTCGACCTTCCCGACCCGGATCTGCTGCCCGTCGTGCTGGCCGCACCCGCGGCCTCCGGCATCTCGCTGGACGGCGGCCGGCTCCGCCTGGGCCCGGCCCCGCTGCCGGAGCCGCTGAGCCGGGCGCTGGGCACCGTCCGCGACAAGCTCACCGCCCACCCGTTCGAAGCGCCCACTGCCGACGAGCTCGCCGAGCTCGGCCTGGGCGAGAAGGAACTCGCCGCGGCCGAGCGAGCGGGTGAACTGCTGCGGATCGCACCGGGCATCGTGCTGCTGCCGGGCGCCGACCGCCACGCTATCGACCAGCTGTCCGGGCTTCCGGCTCCGTTCACCGTCAGCCAGGCACGCCGCGCGCTGGGCACAACCCGGCGGGTCGCAGTGGTGCTGCTGGAGTTCCTCGCCCGGCGCGGGCGAACGAGGCGACTGCCCGACGGCACCCACCAGGTCGTTTCGCACACCCGCTGACCGGGCATTTCGAGGTACCGACCGCGCCGGTGGCTGGTGCTGCGATCTTGCGCGGCGGGCCGCATGGTTGAAGCGCGATGGCAAGGGAGGCGCGCCATGCCGCGAAAGATCTGGACCGGCTCGATCAACTTCGGCCTGGTGACCATCCCGGTCGGGCTCTACGCCGCGACCGAGGACCACTCGATCCAGTTCCACCAGTACGAACGCGGGACCACCGACCGGGTGCGGATGAAGCGGGTCAACGAACGCACCGGCGAGGAAGTGGGCTACAACGACATCGTCAAGGGCCGGGAGGTCGACGGCGTGCTGGTCGCCGTCGAACCGTCCGAGCTGGAGGAGATCGCGCCCAAGCTCTCCCGCACCATCGACATCAACACCTTCGTCGACCTCAACGCGATCGACCCGGTGTACTTCCAGAAGACCTACTGGCTCGCGCCCAACAGCAAGGAGCACTTCCGCCCCTACAACCTGCTGCGGCGGGCGATGGACGAGACCAACCAGGTCGGCATCGCCACCTTCGTCATGCGCGGGCGGGAGTACCTGACCGCGGTGCGCGCCGAGGACTCGGTGCTGGCGCTGAACACGATGTTCTTCGCCGACGAGATCCGCGACCCCGGCGAGCTGGTCGGTGACGCGTCCTCGGTGGCCAAGCCCAGCGACAAGGAGATCCAGATGGCCACCATGATCATCGAGTCGATGAGCGGGGACTGGGAGCCCGAGCAGTACGAGGACACCTACACCGCGCGGGTGGAGAAGCTGATCGAGGACAAGGCCGAGGGCCGCGCCCCGGAGGTCGAGGAGGCGCCCGGCGAGCCCAGCGACGTCATCGACCTGACCGAGGCCCTGCGCCGCAGCGTCGACCAGGCCCGGCGCGAACGGGGCGGCCGGGTTCCCCGCCAGCGCGAGGAGGAGCCGGACGTCTCCGAGCTGAGCAAGGCAGACCTCGACAAGTTGGCAAAGGAGCTCGGCATCAAGGGCCGGTCCAAGATGAAGCGCGCCGACCTGGAGGCCGCGGTCGCCGAGTCGCAGGGCTCCGCTTCGGGCGGCAGGCGCCGCCGCAGGGCGTCATGAGCCGGCAGGAGGCAGCGATGGCGGGCAGCGACGTCACCGTCGAGGTGTCGGGCCGCCGGCTCAAGCTGTCCAACCTGGACAAGGTCCTCTACCCCGTGTCCGGGTTCACCAAGCGGGACGTGATCGACTACTACCAGCGGGTCGCGCCCGCGATGCTGCCGCACCTGCGCGACCGCGCGGCCACGCTGATCCGCTTCCCGGACGGTGTGGGCGGGTTCTCCTTCTACGAGAAGAACGTCGCACGCCACGCGCCCGACTGGCTGCCCACGGTGGCCCTGATCAGCGGCGCCGAGGGCACCGGGCGCGCGCTCAACCACCACGTGGTGGTCAACGACCTGCCGACGCTGGTGTGGACGGCGAACCTGGCCGCGCTGGAGCTGCACGTGCTGCAGTGGAAGGTCGACGCCGACGGCACCCGCAACCCGCCCGACATCCTGGTGTTCGACCTCGACCCCGGCGAACCCGCCACCATCGTGGACTGCTGCCGGGTGGCCGAACTGCTGCACGACGTCCTGAGCGCGGAGGGGTTGCGCCCTTACCCCAAGACCAGCGGATCCAAGGGGCTCCAGCTCTACTGCCCGGTGCGCGTGGACTCGCCGAAGCGCACCTCGGAGTACGCCAAGGAGATCGCCCAGCACATGCAGGCCGAGCACCCGGACTCGGTCGTGGCGAAGATGGCCAAGGCCGAGCGCGAGGGCAAGGTGTTCATCGACTGGAGCCAGAACAACACCGCCAAGACCACCGTCGCCCCCTACTCCCTGCGCGCGCGGGCCAGGCCGACGGTGTCCACACCGGTCACCTGGGACGAGGTCCGCGGCTGCACCAGGCCGGACGAGCTGGTGTTCACAAGCGACGACGTCCTGCGGCGCCTGGACCGCCACGGCGACCTCATGGCCGGTCTGGAGGACTCGCCCACCCCGCTGTGACCTCTTGACAGGCGTTCTGAACTCACGTTGCGTGACGGTTCCGGTTGCGAGCGTGGGCCAAGCGGCTGCGCCGCTTCAAAGACGAAAAGCAGTCTTATGGTTTCACCGTCCACGCCGCTATGACCGACACCTAGGAGTCGAAGTCCACCGTGACTGTGTCGGTGACCGGTAGCGACTGGCAGGTGAGGACGAACCCCTGCTCGAGCTCGGACTCCTCCAGGGCGAAGTTGCGCCGCATCCGGACCTCGCCGTCGGTGACCTTCGCCCGGCACGTCCCGCACACGCCGCCCTTGCACGCGAACGGCAGGTCCGGACGGACCCGCTGGGCGGCGTCGAGCACCGGCACGTCCCTGGGCAGCGACAGCGGCGTCGCCCTGCCGTCGAGCACCACGGTGACCTCGCTGGTCGGCCCCTCGAAGGCGGGCTCCTCGTGCCGGACCGGCTCGGGCGGGACGTCGTCGACGAAGAACAGCTCCTGGTGGACGCGCCGGTTCGCCACGCCGCGCTCGCGCAGCACCTGCTGGGCGTCGCGGACCATCCCGTACGGACCGCACAGCCACCAGTGGTCCACTTCGGACGGTTCGACGACGGCGTCCAGGATGGCGCGCAGCTTCGCGGCGTCGAGCCTGCCGGTGAACAGCTCGGACTCGCGGGGCTCGCGGGAGAGCACGTGGACCAGCTCCAGCCGGGCCGGGTAGGTGTCCTTCAGGTCGGCCAGCTCGTCGGCGAACATCACCGTGTCGCTGCGGCGGTTGCCGTAGAGCAGGGTCACGGTCGCGCCGGTCTCGCGCAGGACCGAGCCGGCGATCGACAGCACCGGCGTGATGCCCGACCCCGCCGCGACCAGCACGTGCCGCTCGTCGGCGCCGAGGTCCGGGGTGAAGCCGCCCGTGGGCGGCATGACGTCGATCCGGTCCCCGGCCCGCACCTCGTGCACCAGCCACGACGAGAACAGCCCGCCGGGGACGTGGCGCACGCCGATGCGCGGCGCGCTGCCGTGCGGCGCGCAGATGGAGTAGGAGCGGCGCTCCTCCCGGCCGTCGACCTCGCGGCGCAGCGTCAGCGACTGCCCCGGCCGGAACTCGTACTCGCCCGCCAGCTCGACGGGCACGTCGAAGCTGACGGCGACCGCGTCGTCGCACAGCCGCTCCACCCGGCTGACCGTGAGCGTGTGGAAGGCCGTGCGACGGCGCGCCGGGGCCTGGGTGACCGGCTGCGCACCGGCGTCGGGGGCGTCGGCCGCGACGGGAGCGGAACGAGGCACGTCAGATCTCCTTGATGTGCTCGAACGGTTCGGAACACGCGCGGCACCGCCGCAGCGCCTTGCAGGCCGTCGCGCTGAACCGCGAGACCTCCTCGGTGTCGGCTGATCCGCAGTGCGGGCACGGCACGCGCGGCGCCGGTGCGTTCAGCGTCAGCGGTACCGGTCCGGACCCGTGCTGCGGGGCCCTGCCGGGCGGTGCGATGCCGTACTCGGCGAGCTTGCGCCTGCCTTCCTCGCTGATCCAGTCGGTGGTCCACGCCGGGTGCAGGACGGTGCGCACCTCGACGTCGTCGAACCCGGCGTCGTGCAACCGCCTGCGCAGGTCGGCACGCATCTCGGCCATCGCGGGGCAGCCCGAGTAGGTCGGCGTGATCGAGACGACGACCCCGCCGCCCTCGGTGGTCTCGACCTCGCGCAGCACCCCGAGGTCGGCCAGCGTCAGCACCGGCAGCTCCGGGTCGGGCACCGTGCGCGCGATCTCCAGCGCACGCTGCGCGTCGGTCCTGGTGCGGGTCACCACGTCGCCTCCGGGTGCGCTCGTGCCAGGCTCTGCATCTCGGCGAGCAGGTAGGCCAGGTGCTCGGTGTGGATGCCGTCGCGCCCGGCGGCGCCGTTGACGCCCGACAGCGGTGCGGTCTCCGGCCACGGCAGCAGCGCGGTCCGCAGCACCTGCGCCAGCACCTCGTCGAACTCCGCGCGCACCTGCGCCGGGTCGGCTCCCGTCCCGGCGTCGGTCATGCGGCGCTCGACGTCGTGGGTGGCGAACAGCTCGTCCACGAACGGCCACACCGCCTCGATCGCGGCCCGCATGCGCTCGTGGGAGAGCTCGGTGCCGTCGCCGAGGCGCACGACCCACCGCGCGGCGTACTCCCGGTGGTAGGCCAGCTCCTTGACGCCCTTGGCCGCGATCGCGGCCACGACCGGGTCGCGGGAGCCCGCCAGCCGGCTGAACAGCGCCAGCCGCCAGGTCGAGAAGACCAGCAGCCGGGCGATGGTCTCGGCGAAGTCGCCGTTGGGCACCTCCACCAGCCGGACGTTGCGGTACGCGCGGTCCTCGCGGAAGTAGGCCAGCTCGTCCTCGCCGCGGCCGGAACCGTCGGCCTGCCCGGCCCGAGACAGCAGCAGGCGGGCCTGGCCCAGCAGGTCGAGCGCGATGTTGGCCAGCGCCAGCTCGTCCTCCAGCTCCGGCGCGTTGGTCACCCACTCGGTGAGCCGGTGCGAGAGCACCAGCGCGTCGTCGCCGAGCATGGTGCAGTACTCGCCCAGCGCGGCGCCGTCGACGTCGTCCGGCAGCGTGGTGTCCACACCGGACAGCGGGTCGTCGAACCCGGTCCCGAAGGCCCACCGCGACTCGCCGTCCGGCTCGGCCTCGGTCAGCGCCTGGTATGCGTTCTCGTCGCTCATCGACACGTCTTCCCGTCTGAAGAACCAGCCCCGCCCTCGGAGCGTCCGACTCGCCGCGTTCCCGGCCCGGTCACATGTGCGGGACCGCGTCCGGGATGGCGTAGAACGTCGGGTGGCGGTACACCTTGTCCCCGCTGGGCGCGAAGAACGGGTCCTTCTCGTCGGGGCTCGACGCGGTGATGGCGTCGGCCCGCACCACCCAGATGCTCACGCCCTCGTTGCGCCGCGTGTAGAGGTTGCGCGCGTTGTGCAGCGCCATCTCCTCGTCGGCGGCGTGCAGCGACCCCACGTGCACGTGGTTGAGGCCGCGCTTGCCGCGGACGAACACCTCGAACAGCGGCCAGGACGACCGCGGCGCCCCGCTTCCCTCACCCATCTCCGGCCTCCCGTCGCGCGGCCTGCCTGGCGGCGTGTGCCGCGGCCGCGTCGCGAACCCACTGCCCTTCCTCGTGCGCGCGGCGGCGGCGCGCCAGCCGTTGCGCGTTGCACGGCCCGTTGCCGCCGATGACCCGCTTGAGCTCCGACCAGTCCGGCTCGCCGAAGTCGTAATGCCCGCGCTCGGCGTTCCACCGCAGGTCCGGGTCCGGCAGGGTCACACCGAGCGCCTCGGCCTGCGGCACCGTCATGTCGACGAACTTCTGCCGCAGCTCGTCGTTGGTGTGCCGCTTGATGCCCCACGCCATCGACTGCTGGGTGTTCGGCGAGTCGCCGTCGGGCGGGCCGAACATCATCAGCGACGGCCACCACCAGCGGTCGGTCGACTCCTGCACCATCTCCCGCTGTCCGCCGGTGCCGCGCATCATCGTCATCAGCAGCTCGTATCCCTGGCGCTGGTGGAACGACTCCTCCTTGCAGATGCGCACCATCGCCCGCGCGTAGGGCCCGTAGGAGCTGCGGCACAGCGGCACCTGGTTGCAGATCGCCGCGCCGTCCACCAGCCAGCCGATCACGCCGATGTCGGCGAAGCTCAGCGTCGGGTAGTTGAAGATCGACGAGTA
The DNA here is from genome assembly GCF_018141105.1 of Saccharopolyspora erythraea. NCBI lineage: Bacteria > Bacillati > Actinomycetota > Actinomycetes > Pseudonocardiales > Pseudonocardiaceae > Saccharopolyspora > Saccharopolyspora erythraea. Next base: position 4,701,876 of record NZ_CP054839.1, read on the forward strand.
CTTCTGCCTGCTGCTGATCAGCTTGTCGGTCAGCTCGGCCCGGTCGGCGCCGAGGGTCTCGGCCGCCGAGTACAGGTACAGGCCGTGCCCGGCCTCGTCCTGCACCTTGGCCAGCAGGATGGCCTTGCGCCGCAGGCTGGGCGCGCGGGTCAGCCAGTTGCCCTCCGGCTGCATGCCGATGATCTCGGAGTGCGCGTGCTGGGCGATCTGGCGCACCAGCGTCCTGCGGTAGCCCTCGGGCATCCAGTCGCGGGGCTCGATGCGCTGGTCGTGGGCGATCCTGCGGTCGAAGTGCTCCTGCAGCACCTCGTCGCCGGACTCCTGCACCGCGGTCATGCCTTCTCCTCGGGTCGCTTGGCCACGAGCGTGAGCACGTCGTACTTGGCCACCGACTCGCCGTCCTGGTTGGTCACGTCGGCGTCCCACCGGACCTCGCCGTGCTCGGCGTTGACGCGCGGGGTGATCTGCTTGGCCGTCAGCGTCACGGTCAGCTCGTCGCCGGGGTAGGTCGGTGTGAGGAACCGCAGGTTCTCCAGCCCGTAGTTGGCCAGCACCGGGCCCGGCGAGGGCTCGACGAACAGACCCGCGGCGAACGACACCACGAGGTAGCCGTGGGCGACCCGGCCGTCGAAGAACGGGTTGGCCCGCGCGGCCTCGTCGTCGGTGTGGGCGTAGAAGGTGTCGCCAGTGAACTCGGCGAAGTGCTCGACGTCCGCCATCGTCACCGCGCGCGGGCCCGCCACCACGGTGTCGCCGACGCGCAGGTCCTCCAGGTGCTTGCGGAACGGGTGCACGTCGGTGACCGTCCGGCCGGAGCCGGGCACCCACTGGCCGGTGATCGCGGTCAGCGTGTCGGGGTCGGCCTGGACCGCGGTGCGCTGCATGTGGTGCAGCACGCCGCGCACGCCGCCCATCTCCTCGCCGCCGCCCGCGCGGCCCGGTCCACCGTGGACCAGGGCGGGCAGCGGGGAACCGTGCCCGGTCGACTCCTTGGCGTTGTGCCGGTTGAGCACCAGCAGCCTGCCGTGCCGGGAGGCGGTACCCACGACCACCTCGCGGGCGAAGTCGGTGTCGGCGGTGACCACCGAACCCGCCAGGCTGCCCAGACCCCGGCGGGCCAGGTCGACGGCGTGCTCGCTCGATTCGTACGGCAGGATCGTGCTGACCGGCCCGAACGCCTCCACCTCGTGCGGCTCGGCGCGGTCGGCGTCGTCGCAACGCACGAGCAGCGGGGGCAGGAACGCGCCCCGCTCGGCGTCGGCGCCTGCCACCTCCACCCGCTCGGGATCGCCGTGCACCAGCGTCCCCGCCGCCAGCAGCGCCTTCAGCGACCGGCGGACCTCCTCGCGCTGTTCGAGACTGGCCAACGCGCCCATCCGGACCTCGGGCGAGGCCGGGTTGCCGACCACGACCTTCGACAGCCGTTCCGAGGCCGCCTGCACGACGTCGTCGACGCGTCCGGCCGGCACCAGCGCCCGCCGGATCGCGGTGCACTTCTGCCCCGCCTTGACCGTCATCTCGGTGACGAGCTGCTTGACGAACAGGGCGAACTCGTCGGTGCCGGGCACCGCGTCGGGCCCCAGGACCGAGCAGTTCAACGAGTCGGCCTCGACGTTGAACCGCACCGAACGGGCGGCCACGTTCGGGTGCGCCCGCAGCCGCTGGCCGGTGGCCGCCGAGCCGGTGAAGGACACCAGGTCCTGGTCGGTGAGGTGGTCGAGCAGGTCGCCCACCCCGCCGCAGACCAGTTGCAGCGAGCCCTCCGGCAGCACTCCGGAGGAGATCATCAGCTCCACCAGCCGGTGGGTCAGATAGGCGGTCTGGCTGGCGGGCTTGACCAGGGTCGGCACCCCGGCCAGGAACGCGGGCGCGAACTTCTCCAGCGGGCCCCACACCGGGAAGTTGAAGGCGTTGATCTGCACCGCGACGCCCTGAAGGGGCGTGCAGATGTGCTGGCCGACGAAGGTGCCGCCCTTGCCCAGCGGTTCCACCGCGCCGTCGACGTAGACCTTGGCGTTGGGCATCTCGCGGCGGCCCTTGCCCGAGTAGCCGAACAGCACGCCGATCCCGCCGTCGATGTCGAACTTGGAGTCGCCGAGCGTCGCGCCGGTGCGCGCCGACAGGGCGTAGAGCTCCTCGCGGTGCTCGAGCAGGTGGGAGGCGAGCACCTTCAGCAGCGCCGCGCGCTGGTGGAAGGTCAGCTCGCCCAGCGCCGGACCCCCGCGGGTGCGCCCGTACTCCAGCGCACCGGCCATGTCGATCCCGGCAGAGGAGATCCGCGCTACCTCCTCACCGGTCACAGCGTCGTGCAGTGGCGCCCCATCCTCGGAGGGGACGTGCCAGTCACCGTTGACGAAGCTCCGCAGGGCGGCCATCCAGCCAACCTCCTCAGCACGAATTCTTTTACCGACCGTTCGTTCGGTAACCATAGCAGCGATCGGGGTCGGCCGACAGCGCCGCGAAGGCACGATCCCCCGCTGTAACGAGCAAGAACCGCGTACATGAGCGCACTATTGACATCCCGGTGCGGCGCTGCATAAATAACCGACTAGTCGGTCAGTAACCAGGTTCGCGCGGGCACCGCGGGCACCGGGCGGGCCGCAGAGCGCACCAGCACGTCGAGGGAGCACGCCATGACGGGGACGACGGGGTCTCGCACACCGCGCCGGCTGGGAGCCGCACCCGCGCGATCGGATCTCGACCCCGCCGAGCGGTACTCGGCCGACGAGCTCGCCCACGTCCAGCTCGAACGCCTGCGCCGGACGCTGCGGCACGCCTACGACAACGTCGAGCTCTACCGCGAGCGCTTCGACGAGGCGGGCCTGCGCCCCGAGGACTGCACGAGCCTGGCCGACCTGGTTAACCTGCCCTTCACCACCAAGCACGACCTGCGCGACAACTACCCGTTCGGGATGTTCGCGGTGCCGATGTCGCAGGTGCGGCGGGTGCACGCCTCCAGCGGCACCACCGGCAGGCCGACCGTGGTCGGCTACACCGACGGCGACCTCGACGTCTGGTCCGACGTCGTCGCCCGCACCATCCGCGCGGCGGGCGGCAGGCCGGGCGACAAGGTCCACGTCTCCTACGGCTACGGCCTGTTCACCGGCGGTCTCGGGGCGCACTACGGAGCCGAACGCCTCGGCTGCACCGTCATCCCCGCCTCCGGCGGGATGACCGCCCGCCAGGTGCAGATCATCCAGGACTTCCAGCCCGAGATCATCATGGTCACCCCGTCCTACATGCTCACCCTCATCGACGAGTTCGAGCGTCAGGGCATCGACCCGCGCACCACCTCGCTGCGCACCGGCATCTTCGGCGCCGAGCCCTGGACCGAGCAGATGCGCCTGGAGATCGAGGAACGGCTCGACATCGACGCGGTGGACATCTACGGGTTGTCGGAGGTGATGGGGCCCGGGGTGGCAGGCGAGTGCGTGGAGACCAAGGACGGCCTGCACGTCTGGGAGGACCACTTCTACCCCGAGGTGATCGACCCGTTCACCGGCGAGGTGCTGCCCGACGGCGAGGAGGGCGAGCTGGTGTTCACCTCGCTGACCAAGCAGGCGCTGCCGATCATCCGCTACCGCACCCGCGACCTGGCCAGGCTGCTGCCGGGCACCGCGCGCCCGATGCGCCGGATGACCAAGGTGACCGGCCGCAGCGACGACATGATCATCCTGCGCGGCGTCAACGTCTACCCGACCCAGATCGAGGAGATCGTGCTGCGCACCAGCGGGATGTCCCCGCACTTCCAGCTCGTGCTGAGCAAGCACGAGCGGATGGATCACATGACGGTGCGGGTCGAGGCCCGGCCGGACTGCCCGGGCCCGCGCCGGGTCAGCGCCGCCGACGAGCTCGTCCGGTCCATCAAGGACGCCGTGGGCGTCAGCGCCGACGTCTCGGTGGTGGACCCCGACACCCTGGAGCGGTCGGTCGGCAAGCTCCGGCGGATCGTGGACACCCGCGGCCGCTGACCGGCGGCTGAAATACTCCGGGTCATGCAGGGCAACGCAGGTCAGCGCAACCGCCGAGGTCGACCGGGCTACGACCTCGGGAAGCTCCTCGACGTCTCGGTGCAGGTTTTCATCGAGCGCGGCTACGAGGGCACCAGCATGGAGGACCTGTCCAACCGGCTGGGCATCACCAAGTCCGCGATCTACCACCACGTCTCGGGCAAGGACGAGCTGCTGCGGCTCAGCGTCAACCGGGCGCTGGACGCGCTGTTCGCGGTCGTCGAGGAGGAGCGCTCGACCACCGGCAAGGCCATCGACCGGCTCGAACACGTGGTCCGGCGCAGTGTCGAGGTGCTGGTGGAGGACCTGCCCTTCGTGACGCTGCTGCTGCGGGTGCGGGGCAACACCAAGGTGGAGCGGCAGGCGCTGACCCGGCGGCGCGAGTTCGACCGCATAGTCAGCGACCTGGTCAAGCAGGCCGAGGCCGAGGGCAGCATCCGCCCGGACGTCGATCCGGCGCTGACCGCGCGGCTGCTGTTCGGCATGGTCAACTCCATCATCGAGTGGTACCGGCCGAGCCGGGGGCTGCGGGCGCCGGCCATCGCCGACGCCGTCACCAAGATCGCCTTCGACGGGCTGCGCGGCGGTGCGGGCGAATCCGGCGGATGAGTTCGTGGCCGCCGCGTCATATCGGCCGCGCTGGTTCGTCTCGTTGTCGTGCGGGCGATCTGGAGCGCCCGCACCGCGCGTGGGACGTTGAGGGGCTTCCGCGCGTGCCAGGCCGCCGGCCGCGCCGGAGTCCCGTGCGGCGGCCGGCGGCCGCGCCCCCGGATGCCTGCGCGCACGCCCCTGAGGTTCGGCCCGCCACGCAATCCACCCCTGAAACATTCCCCTAGGCTGGAAGCAGCCTGCCGGGCTCCGGTGTTGGCACACCGGGTACGCAGCCCAGGTGGGGGGGAGTCCTCGATCCGAGCGGTCGGGGACTCTTCTCATGTGCGGAGGCCGGGCGTTTCCGTTGGGACGCCTGTGACTTCTGCGCCGCGATGTACTCCCGCGCGCGGTGCTGTGACAGAAACCACGAACCCCGCCGTTCGTGCCTGGGGGCGATCGACACCGCGGCGACCGGGCCGAAAGCCTCCTGCGATCTAGCGGAGCGCCCCCTAACGTCGGCCGGACAAGTCGCACTGGGGAACAGAACGCCATGGGCATCGCCCTCGCGCAGCGCGTTCGCAGCACATGCACACGGCATCCGGAGGCCTCCGTGTCACGTTCGGAGACGATAGCTCGCGCCTTCCTCCGCTACCTGTACGAAGACAGCCACTTCCGCCCGGAGGTCGCCGGTTTCCTCGACGGGCCGGGGCCGCAGGCCGACATCAGCCACGACGAGTTCGCCGCGATCGTGGAGTCGCTGCGGGAGAAGGAGCTCATCGCCACCAGCGGGCCCGACGCCGAGGGCCTGCCCCGGCGCGCGGGGCTGACCGGGTCCGGACTGATCTGCGCGGGCCACCACGACGGGGACGTCGAGGCGTGGACCCGCGCCCGCGAGGCCCCGGTCGGCGTGCTCGAACAGCCCGAGCCGTCGGAACCGGTGATCCCGTCCCAGGCCGCTCCGCCCACGCGCGCCGACTTCGCGGGCCTGGCCCGCGTCGCGCGGGTGGTGCTGCTGACGCTGCCCACGGTGCAGGCCCGCTCGGGCGACGGCGACCTCGTCGAGCACACGGCGCGCCAGCTGTGGGAATGCGCGCGCCGTCCGGATCCCGACGCCCGCCGGGTGCGCCTGTTCGCCCGCAGGCTCCGCGAGGAGCTGCGCACCGGACCGGTCGCCGACACGCTGGGGATCGTGCTGCTCGACGGCCTGGACGAGGAGATGGCCCAGGCGGGCATCGACCGCTGACGGTGACCGTTTTCACGATGCCATCGGCGCGGCGCGGCGCGCGGCCGCGGTGTGCTGAGATTCCGGTATGGACACCGCTGCCGGAACCCGTCGATGACCCGTCGCGAGCTCGACGCGGCCGGGATCCGGCAGCCGGCGGTGCGGGCGGCCTACCGGCGCTGCCGGCGGCTCAACGCCGAGCACGGCCGCACGTACTTCCTGGCCACCCGCCTGCTCAGTCCCGAGCGGCGACCGGCGGTGCACGCGCTCTACGGCTTCGCGCGGTGGGTCGACGACGTCGTGGACGAGCCCGCGAGCGGAGTCGACGACCGCGACCGCCGGCTCCGGCAGCTTGACGGAGCGCTGCGGGCGGGGCTGGACACCGGGCGAAGCGACCACCCGATTTTGGCGGCCCTGGCCGACACCGTGCGCCGCCACGCCATCGACCGGGCACTGTTCACCGACTTCATGACCTCGATGCGGATGGACCTGACCGTCCGCGACTACCCCGACCGCGCCGCGCTGGAGCACTACGTGCACGGCTCGGCGGCGGTCATCGGCCTGCAGGTGCTGCCGGTGCTCGGCACCGTTTCCGGCGAGGCGAGCGCCGCGTCCTACGCCGCGGCGCTCGGCCGGGCTTTCCAGCTCACCAACTTCATCCGCGACGTCGGCGAGGACCTCGACCGCGGACGCGTCTACCTGCCCGCCGACGAGCTCGCGGCGTTCGGAGTGGACCGGGAGCGACTCACGTGGTGCCGCCGCCGGGGCAGGCCCGACGCGAGCGTGCGGCGGGCGCTGGCCGACCAGGTGGCGCGCACCAAGGCCGCGTACCGGGCGGCCGAGCCCGGCATCGCGCTGCTCGCGGAGGCTTCGCGGCCGTGCGTGGCCACCGCGTTCACCCTGTACGGGGAAATCCTGGACCGGGTGGTGGAATCCGGCTACGAAGTGTTCGGCTCGCGGCTCGCGGTGGCGAACTCGCGGAGGTTGAGCATCGGGCTCACCGCCGCCTCGGCGACGGCCGCCGCGCGGGTGGCCTCCGGGCTCCGCCGGCGAAACGGTTCCCCGTCCTGAAACGTGTTTCAGAGGTGGCTCGCGTAGCTGGGCGCTTGGCGGAACCTCAGCCGCCTTCTCGCTCCGGGATCTCCGGCTGGTGCAGGTCCGGCCCTCAGCGTTCGTCCTGCTCGCCTGTGCGCTGCGGCCCGGGCCCGGCGGTCGGCTCGTCGTCCCGCGGCCCGCGTTCGTCCTCTATCGCCTGCGCGGCGACCTTCGTGCAGTTGCCGAGGTCCTCGGCGGCCGCGGCCGCCTGGTCGAGCGCGACCTGCACCTCCGACGGCTGCACCAGACCTGCCCCCGAGTAGCGGTTGGCGAGCAGGTCGAGCTGCCGCGCGAGCTTGTTGCCCGCAGCGGTCACCAGCAGCAACGCCTCCTGAGCCGCGGCCAGCTCGTCGGGCGCCACCGCCGGCGGGCCCGCGGACTCCTCCAGCCCCTCCGTCGCGCGCGCCATGGCGCGCGCGGTGGCGTCCAGATCCCGCCACCCCGAGGACGCCGCCCTGCCTGTCATCGATCTCGGCCCCCACCACGTGTGCCCGCGCTGCTGCGGGTACCGGCACCCGGCGGGCAGTATCCGCCGATGATGCCGTCCTTCACCCGGACGCGCCCGTCAGAGGCGCGCCCAACCGCTCCCGGTGACTACCCCGCCGGGAGCGCGGGCACACGTGACCGGGAGGTTCAGGGCACCTGCACCAGCCCGGCCCCGACGTCGGTGGACGGCAGCGGGAGCCGCCTGCCCTTCTGCGCGAGCCGCGCCCACAGTCCCCACGCCCGCTCGTGGTGCTGCTGGGCGTAGAGGGCGGCCACACCCGCCACGTGCGGGGTGGCCATGCTCGTGCCGCTCAGCGACTTGAAGCCCGCGCCCGGCCAGCTCGAGTGCACGTCGACGCCGGGGCCGACCAGGTCGACCTGGCCGATCTGGTCCACCGTGCCGCAGGAGAACTCGGCGATCGCGTTCCGGGCGTCCACGGCACCGACCGCCATGATCGACGGGCAGTTCGCCGGGTGCCCGACCGGAGCGATGGTGCCCGCCCCGCGGCTGCTCTCGTTGCCCGCCGCGGCGATGATCAGCGTGCCGCGGGCCATGGCGCGTTGCGCGACCCGTTCGAAGGCCTGCGAGAACGGCTGGCCGGGCTCGGTCGCCGCGCCGAGCGACATCGACACCACCGAGCAGCCGTTGGAGATCGCCCACGAGATGCCGGACAGGATGCCGCCGTCGCTGCCGGTGCCCCCGTTGCTCAGCACCTTGCCCGCGTAGATGCTGGCCTCCGAGGCGATCCCGTAGCCGGGGCCCTCGGCCGGGGTGCGCGGCCCGCACGCCGTGCCGATCACGTGGGTGCCGTGGCCGTGGCCGTCGTGGACGTCCTCGCCCGGCACGAACGAGCCGGTGACGATGTCGCGCCCGGCGAAGTCCGGGTGCTTCAGGTCGAGCCCGGTGTCGAGCACCGCCACCCGCACGCCCGCGCCGGTGGGGGTCGTGCCGTTGACGCCGACCGCCTGCAGTCCCCAGGTGAGCTCCCCGTCGACCGGAGCGGGAGGCGCCTCGGCCGCGGGCGCGGCGTCGTCGATCGCGTAGACGGTGCGCTCGGCCTCGAACGCGGCGATCGGGCCGGACGAGCGCACGGCCTCGCTCAGCGCGCTGGCCTGGTCCGATCCGGCGGTGACCAGCGCGATGCCGAGCTCGTTGAGCACCACGCCGTCGGCCGCGCCGAACAGCTCCGCGGCCGACGCGCCGACCACGTCGGCGGTGTTGACCGTGCGGATCCCGGCCAGCCTGGTCAGTTCACGTGCGCCGACGACGGTCGCGTCGTCGTCGAGCAGTACGAGATAACGCCCGGTGGATGAGCTTTCCGTTCCGGCCACAGCGCCCCCTTGGTCGCGGTGCTCCTACGGCACACCTGTCACAGGTGTATCGCGCGTCACAGCCCCGAGCAAGCGGCCGGACGGGTACGAGCACCCCGTCGGCGGCTGTCCTCAGTGGATCGAATTGCCGATCGTGGTGGGAAGTCCGCTTCCGCGCGGTATGGCAATCGGGCCGGTTGATCCCCACACTGGTCGGTGAATCCCCGTTCCAGCGACGCGGGGGCGAGTCGCCAGGGAGGTATGCGCCATGAGCAACCCGACCGAGCGCGAGATCGTCGTCGGCGTGGACGGTTCCTCATCGTCGAAGGCGGCGCTGCAGTGGGCCGTCGGCCAGGCCGCGCTCACCGGTGCCCGGGTGCGCGCCGTGGTGGCGTGGGAGTTCCCCGCCTTCTACAGCTGGGAGGGCGGCCCGATGCCGCCCGAGGAGTTCGAGCAGACCGCCCGCAAGGGCCTCAACGACGTGGTCGACGAGGTCGAGCGCGAGACCGACCAGCCGGTGCGGATCGACCGGGAGATCATGCACGGCCACTCCGCGCAGGTGCTGCTCGACGCCGCCAGGAACGCCGAGCTGCTGGTCGTCGGAAGCCGCGGGCACGGCAGCTTCTACGGTGTGCTGCTCGGATCGGTGAGCCAGCGGTGCGCGCAGCACGCCGAGTGCCCGGTGGTGATCGTCCGCACGTGAGCGAGCGGCGGGCTCACTCGCGCCAGCTCTCCGCCAGCGACAGCGACGCGCGCCAGAGGACGTCGTAGGCGTCCTCCGGTTCCAGGCCGCGCTTGCCGATCAGGACGTCGGCCGCACGGGTGATCACGTCGCTGCTGCGCAGTGGCTCGCCGATGGCGGCGTGCTCGGGATCCTGCTCCCCCACCGCGTCCAGGGCGACCGCGCCGTGGGCTGCCAGCACGAGCACCACGTCGGGGTCGGCGGCCGCCAGCCCCCTGGGCTCGGTCGAGCACACGGTGAGCGCCGCGTGCCGATCCGTTCCGGTGGCCAGGAAAACGCCCGCCGCGAGCACGCTGCGGACCCCGTGCCGGGCCGCCTGCTCCCCGAACCGGTCCCACGACGGTTCGACGGCGACGTCGGTGCTGTAGGAGAGGCCGGTGCCGTCGGCTCGCGTGGCGTCGGCGACCGGTCCTTCAGCGCTCTCCTGCTGGAGGGCGTCGAGCTCGCCCACCTTCGCGTCGGTCTGCGCGGCGGTGGAGAGGTTCCCGCCTGCCTCTCGCACCGTCAGGCCCGCCATCGCCGCGCCGGGTACGGTCACCGCCGCCACGTCGACCACGAGCTGCAGAACCCCGGCCACCGAGCCGACCGCGAACAGGTCGCGTCCCAGGTCGGCGAACTGCCGCGCCAGCGGCGACCAGAGCTGCTCGCGGGTGTCGGCGACCTGCGGCCACCGGGCGGTGCCGGAGTCGCGCTCCCCGAAGTGCCGCGCGAATCGCCGTCGGTCGGCGAGGTCCGGCTCGGTGTCCACCTCACCGAGTTACCCAGCGGCGCGCGGCCCCAACCGCGGACCGATTCCGGTTGCCCGCCAACCGATCGCGCTCATCCGGCCGGACGGTGCCCGAGGCGCTCCGACAGCAGCCGGGCGCCCTCGCAGGCAAGTTCGCGCAGGCCGGGCTCGGTCTCGTCGTTCCAGCGCAGGATGGGCGCCGAGATGCTCAGCGCGGCCACCACCTCGCCGGACTGGTCGCGCACCGGGGCCGCCACGCATGCCACCGCGTCGTTGGACTCGCAGTACTCCCGCGCGACTCCCCCGTCGGCGGCGATGGCGTCGAGCTCGCGGCGCAGCGCCCTGCGGTTGCTGATGCTGTTGGCGGTCATCGCGGCGAGCCGGACGTTGGCGTAGAGCTCGTCGAGCCGGGGCCGTGGCAGGGCCGCCAGCAGCACCTTGCCGACCGCGGTGCAGTGGGCGGGCAGCCGTTTGCCGACCGCCGAGACCATCCGCACCGGGTGGCTGCTGTCGACCTTGGCGACGTAGAAGACGTCGGTGCCGTCCAGCACGCCGATGTGGACGGTCTCGCTGCACCGCTCGGCGACGGTCTCGGCCACGACGCGCCCTTCGCGGGCGAGGTCGAGCCGCTCGGCGTAGGCGGAGCCGAGCTGGAAGCCGCGCACGCCGAGGCGGAACCGGTTGCTGCCCGCGCCCGCCGGGGTCAGGTAGCCGCGCTCGGCGAGGGTGCCGACGAGCTCGTGCACCGTCGTGCGGGGCAGGCCCAGCTTCGCGGTGATCTCCGGCGCGCTCAGCTCGTGCTCGTCGAGGAAGAGCTCCAGGACGTCGAATGCGCGTTCCACCGCGGGTACCGCTCGTGCCACCGAGACGCTCCTCACTGGCGCCGGCCACCGCCGGCGTCGCTGTCCGGTATTTCGAACATGGTATCGGCGGACGGATGGCACGGCTTGACCGGCATGCGCGGACCTACCTACGATCACCGAACAATGTCCGATATTTCGAACGGAGGCGGTTCGTGCGCGCCACCCGGGAGTTCCTGCGTTCGGCCGGCCTGCCCGGCGGCGATCCGGACGCACCCGCCACCAGCAGGAAGCGATTCCCCGACGGATCCCAGTACCGGGTCGAGATCCCGAGCGTGGAGGGTCCCGACGTGCTGGAGGCGGTGCTGGCCGAGGCCGCGGCGCGGCGGGTGGTGGTCCACCGCGTCTCGCAGGGCAGCGGCGGCATGCTGCTCACCGACGGCGAACTGCGCGCGATGGCGGTGACGGCCGTCGACGCCGCCGTGGAGCTGAGCCTGTTCGCCCGCCCGGTGGCGGCGTGGGACACCTCGGCGCTGTCGACGGCCCCGGGCGGCGGGCCGGTCGCCGCGCAGGCGCGCGGGACAGAGCAACTGGTGCACGCGCTGGAGGACGTGCGGCGCACCGCCGAGGCCGGCATCCGCAGCGTGCTGATCACCGATCTCGGGGTGCTCTCGGTCGCATCGAGGATGCGCGAGGCCGGTGAGCTGCCCGCCGGCATGCGGTTCAAGATCAGCGTCCAGATGGGACTGGCGAACCCGGCATCCATCCGCATCGCCGAGGACCTCGGCGCCGACTCCTACAACGTGCCGACCGACTTCACCCTCCCGCAGCTCGCGGCCGTCCGCGCCGCGACCGACCTGCCGCTGGACGTCTACGTCGAGGCGCCCGACGACATGGGCGGCTTCGTGCGGCACTACGAGATCGCCGAGATCGTGCGCGTCGCGGCGCCGGTGTACGTCAAGTTCGGACTCCGCAACGCGCCGAACATCTACCCGAGCGGCCTGCACCTGACGCCCACCGCGGTCGCGCTGGGGCGGGAGCGGGTACGCCGGGCACGCATCGGCCTGGACCTGTTGCACCGGTACGCACCGGACGCCGTGGCCTCGACGTTGCCCGCCGAAGGTCTGGCCGTCCCGGTGCGCTGAGGTTTCTTCTTCACGGCAGTGCCAGGTGTTGATCGGCACGAGGTGGGGCCGCCGCGACGTTCTCAGCCACGCCGAACCGAACGTCATCGAGGATGAGAAGGTACGACACCGCCACGATGAAGGGGGCGATGCGTTGACGCACTCGAGCACGACTCGCCTTCGCGTCGCCGCCTACGTCATCCGACGCACCGGAACCGGCCCTCAGCTCCTCGTCTTCGACCAGGTCGGCGTCCCCGCGGCCGGTACCCAGATACCCGCTGGTGGCGTCGAACCGGGTGAAGCCCTGTCCGACGCGGTGGTCCGCGAGATCGCCGAGGAGACCGGCCTGACCGACGTCACCCTCGTCGCTGAACTCGGCGCGGAAGACAAGCCCCATCCCGAAACCGGGCAGCCCCGTCATACCACCTACTTCCACGTGCACGTGCCGTCCTGCGGCCGGAGCAGCTGGATTCACCGCGTCCGTGCGGCCGGCCAGGACAACGGCCTGCGGTTCGCCTGCCGGTTCACGGCCCTGCCGCTGTCGGCGCACCTGGCCGACCACCAGGACGTCTTCCTCGACCGCATCGCCCCCGCATGGGCCACGACCACACACCGCAGCCGGTGACGAAGCCCGCTCGACAAGCACAACCGCGATGGAAACGGTTCACCGAGCCGCTCGTGGCGCACCTTCGTCCACTGTGGTCGCGCGGTCGATCATGACCGCCGCCACCGTCGCGTTGGTGGACTCGTCGATGAGCACTCCGCCACCGGTGAACCGGTTGTGGGCGTACGGATCGCAGTGCACCGGCTCGTCGAGCCGGAGGCCGGCGCCTCCGATGTCGTTGAGCGCCAGCTCGTCGGCGGGTTCGCGGCGCAACGTCGTGACGTCCAGGCGGTGGTGCAGGTCGGTGACGGTCGCCCGGACGGTCTTGGTCGTGTGCTTCAGCAGCAGCCGCGAGCCGGGCTTCATGGCCCGTCCGGCCGACATCCAGCAGACCGTCGCGTCCAGGCGGTCCGACGCCACGGGCGGGGATTCGACGGCGCAGAGCAGGTCGCCCCGGTGCACCTCGACGTCGTCGGCGAGGCGCACGGTCACCGACAGCGGCGCGGCCGCATGCCGAACCGGGCCGTCGGGCGAATCGAGCGCCGCGATCCGCGTGCGCGTCCCGGACGGAAGGTGCAACATCTCCTGGCCCTCCATCGCCACCCCGGCGGCCAGTTGCCCGGCGCAGCCGGTGTAGCCGCCGACCGCTCGGATCACGTACTGCACGGGCAGCCGCAACGGACCGTCGTCGGCTGTCCTCGTGGCCACGGTTTCAAGGTGTTCCAGCAGCGTGGGCCCCTCGTACCAGGGCATGGCGGGCGAGGGGTCCACGACGTTGTCCCCGTGCAACGCCGCGATCGGGATCGCGGTGACCGCGCCGAGTCCGATGCGCTCGGCCCGGTCGCCGAAGTCCTCGGCGATCCGCTCGAACACCGACCGGTCGTAGCCGGCCAGGTCCATCTTGTTCACCGCCAGCACCACGTGGCGCACCCGCAGGAGACCGGCCAGCACCGCGTGCCGGTGGCTCTGCTCGGTCAGCCCGTGGCGGGCGTCGGCGAGCACGATCGCCAGGTCCGCCGTGGACGCTCCGGTCACCATGTTGCGGGTGTACTGCGCGTGTCCCGGCGTGTCGGCGATGATGAACGCGCGCCGCGCTGTCTCGAAGTAGCGATGCGCCACGTCGATCGTGATGCCCTGCTCCCGCTCGGCGCGCAGCCCGTCGGTGAGCATCGCCAGGTCGAGGTGCTCGTCGCCGCGTTCCAGGCTCGCCTGCCGCACCGCGTCGAGCTGGTCGGCCAGCAGCGAGCGCGAGTCGTGCAGCAGCCTGCCGATCAGCGTGCTCTTGCCGTCGTCGACGGCCCCGGCCGTGGCGAAGCGCAGCAGCCCGGAGGCCGGCAGCGAGGTCGCGGTGGTCGTGCTCATCAGAAGTAGCCCTCCCGCTTGCGGTCCTCCATGGCCGCGGCGCCCGCGCGGTCGTCGGCGCGGGTCTGGCCGCGCTCGGTCACCGGGGTCGCGGCGATCTCGGCGATGACCTCGGCGACGGTGCCCGCCCGCGACGGCACCGCCCCGGTGCAGGTCATGTCCCCGACAGTGCGGAAGCGCACCGAACGCTCCACCAGCGCCTCCTCGGGTGACCGGTCGACGAACCGGCTGTCGGCCAGCAGCATCCCGTCGCGTTCGAAGACCTTGCGCATGTGGGCGAAGTACAGCGACGGCAGCTCGATCCCGTCGCGCTCGACGTAGGCCCACACGTCGCGTTCGGTCCAGTTCGACAGCGGAAACGCCCGGACGTGTTCGCCCGGACGCACCCGCCCGTTGTAGAGGTTCCACAGCTCCGGGCGCTGGTTGCGCGGGTCCCACTGCCCGAAGGCGTCGCGGAAGGACAGCACCCGTTCCTTGGCCCGCGCCCGTTCCTCGTCGCGGCGGGCACCGCCGAACAACGCGTCGAAGCCGTGCTCGGCGATCGTGTCGAGCAGGGTGACCGTCTGCGCTCGGTTGCGGCTCGGCCACCGCCCGGCGGGTTCGGCGACCCGGCCCGCGTCGATCGAGTCCTGCACCGAGCCGACCACCAGCCGCACCCCGAGCTCGCCGACCCGCCGGTCGCGGAACTCGATCACCTCGTCGAAGTTGTGCCCGGTGTCGACGTGCAGCACCGGGAACGGGATCGGCGCGGGCCGGAACGCCTTCTCTGCCAGCCGGAGCAGCACCGCGGAGTCCTTGCCCCCGGAGAACAGCAGCGCCGGGCGGTCGAGCTCCGCGGCGACCTCCCGCAGGACGTGCACCGCCTCGGCCTCCAGCACCGCCAGCCTGTCCGCTTCCGGCATCACGCCTCCCCCGCCCGCTCCAGCCTCGACAGTTCGGCCAGCAGCCGCTCCGCCAGCGCGGGACGGCACACCACCAGGTCCGGCAGCCACGGGTCGGGCCGGTTGTAGACCAGCTCCGAGCCGTCCAGCCTCGAGGTGTGCATCCCGGCGGCCCTGGCCACCGCGACCGGTGCGGCGCTGTCCCACTCGTACTGGCCGCCCGCGTGGACGTAGGCGTCGACATCGCCGAGCACGACCGCGGCGATCTTCGCCCCGGCCGACCCCAGCGGCACCGTCACCGCGCCGAGGGCCTCGGCCAGCGCCTCGACGAACACGGGCGGGCGGGTCCGGCTCACCGCGATGCGGGGCCGCTCGCCGCCGGAGTCGAAATGCCGCGGCGGGTCGGCGGTGCTCAGCACCACGTCCCGGGCGGGCAGGGCCACCGCCCCGGCGACCAGCCCGGGGCCCTGCGCCAGCGCGACGTGCACCGCCCAGTCCTGCCGGTCCCCTTCGCCGAACTCCCTGGTGCCGTCGAGGGGATCGACGATCCAGGTGCGGCCGTCCGGCCGCCGCGGCGGGCCTGCGGTGCCGTGCTCGGAAAGGACCGTGTCGGCGGGGCGCTGCTCGGTCAGCTCCGCCAGGAGCAGTTCGTGGGCTCCCCGGTCCCCCTCCTCGCCCAGCGCCTTCGGGTCGGCCGGGTCGCCGCGCCCGCGCAGGTCGACGAGGTGGCGGCCCGCCGCCTCGGCCAGCCGCGCCGCCAGCACGTGGTCGTTGTCGGTCAACTTCGTCCTCCTTCGTCTCCCACCCGCGCCGGGGTGGGTTGGCCGGCCCGCAGCACCGCGGCCGCGGCACCGGCGGCGGCCACGGCGGGCACCACCGCGACGGCCACCGGCACCCCGAGCAGCACGAGTCCGGTCAGGATCAGCATCGTGCCCAGCGCCACCCTGATCGGGACGTCCGGCGTCCGGGCCGAGAGCACCGCGCCGGCCAGCACCCCCGGCACCGACCCTGCCAGCAGCGAGGCGACCAGGCCCGGGTCGACGTCGCCGACCAGCAGGTGCCCGCCCGCCGCGACCAGCACCAGCGGCACGGCCTGCACCAGGTCGGTGCCGACCAGCCGGGCGGAGGTCAGGCGCCGCTGGAGCAGCAGCAGGCAGACGATCACGATCGAGCCGGAGCCGACCGAGGTCGTGCCCACGACCAGTCCGGCCACCGCGCCGAGCGCGACG
Source organism: Saccharopolyspora erythraea (assembly GCF_018141105.1). Lineage (NCBI taxonomy): Bacteria > Bacillati > Actinomycetota > Actinomycetes > Pseudonocardiales > Pseudonocardiaceae > Saccharopolyspora > Saccharopolyspora erythraea. Next base: position 4,718,060 of record NZ_CP054839.1, read on the forward strand.
GTGGCCACCGGCCGGGCGCGCGGGTGCTCCCAGGGGTGCGGCGGACGCATCCGGTCCAGGTACATGCGGACGAACAGCGTCCCGGCCGCGACCACGACGGCCGCGCCCGCCACGATCCTGAGCACGTCCTGGGTCCGCTCGCCCAGCGTTCCGGCCAGCACCGAGCCGATCGCCGCGCACGGCAGCGAGCCGAGGCAGAGCAGTCCCACCAGTCGCAGGTCCACCGTCCGCCTGCGCAGGTGCACCGCGGCGCCGATGGGCTTGGTGACGGCACTGGCGACCAGGTCGGTGGACACCGCCGCCAGCGGAGGGACGCCGAACACCAGCGTCAGCAGTGGCATCGCCAGCGCGCCGCCGCCCATCCCGGTCAGGCCCACGAGCACCCCGGTGAGCAGGCCGGTGGCCGTCACGCCTAGGTCCACGGTCGCACCCAGCCCCGCTGCCGCAGCAGCGCGAGCACCTGCCCGACGCAGTCCCGCACCGGCAGGCGCGAGGTGTCGAGCACCAGGTCGGCGTCCTCCGGCGACTCGTACGGCGCGGAGACCCCGGTGAACTCGGGGAGGTCCCCGCTGCGCGCCCGCGCGTAGAGGCCCTTGCGGTCGCGCCGCTCGCACTCCGTCAGCGGTGTCGCGACATGCACCAGCAGGAACTCCCCGACCTCTCCGACGCGGGCACGCACCTCGGCCCGGTCGGCGTCGTAGGGCGCGATGGGCGCGCAGATGGCCACGCCGCCGTGCCGGGTGACCTCGGCCGCCACCCACCCGATGCGGCGCACGTTGCGGCTGCGGTCCTCGGCGGAGAACCCGAGCCCCGCGCACAGCGACCGGCGCACCACGTCGCCGTCGAGCAGCGTGACCTCGCGGGCGTCGCATCGGGTGAGCTCGTCGCGCAGCTCCCTGGCCAGCGTCGACTTGCCCGCCCCGGACAGCCCGGTGAAGAAGACGGTGAAGCCGCGCCGGTGCAGCGGCGGGGACAACCGGGACCATTCGCGCGCGACCGGCTCGGAGGCGAACCAGCCCGGCAACTCGTCCCCGGCCGCCAGCCGCTCGCTCAGCTCGTCCTCGCCGAGCCCGGGACGCCGCCGGGCCGCGGGCACGTCCGCGGCCGGGCGCCAGCGGTCCGCTTCGTCCCGGGCCATCTCCGGCGGTTCCACCACCCGGATGGGCGCGTGTTCCACAACGTCCTCGCTCAGCAGGTGCGTCGCGCCGTAGGCGGCGGCGACGTGGGCAGCCAGCAGTTCGTCCCGCTTACCGTCGCCGTGGGAACGCAACGGGACCGGCACGACCGTGGTGCCTTCGGGCAGTTCGGCCATCGCCGCGAAGGTGGCCCGCACCAGCGCCTGCGGTCTCGGGCCGGTGAGCCGCGGCAGGAGCAGGACCGTCGCACCGAGCTCCCCGCACACGTGCCGGATCTGCGCCAGGCGCCTGCGGTCCAGCGGGTGCCGCGGCACCAGCCCCAGCACCGGCCCCGGGGGCAGGCCCGCGCGGACGACCGGGGCCGGTGGCCGCAGCGTGCGCAGCGTCCGGCCCCTTTCGGCGCTCGCCGCCCGCACCGGACCCGCCAGGTAGGCCGCCCTTTCGTCCCACCACGGCGACACGTTGTCGACGACGGCGACCGGAGCGCCCTCTTCGTCGCGCAGCTCGACCCGTTCGTGGCGCGCGAGGTCGTCGGGGACTTCCAGCACGATCGGCACCGGCCACCGGGTGCCGTCGGGCAGCTCGCCCGCAGTGCGCACCGACTCCGCCGCTCCGGCATCCAGAAACCCGCGCAGGCAAGGGAAAGCGCCATCGAGCAGAAGCTCCACATCGGACAGTTCGGCGGGATCGGGCACCCACACCGGACAGTCGGACTCCGTCGCGTTCGCGCTCACGTGCACCTCTGGTCGGCCGTTGCTCTGCGATAGGACCAGACCACCCTGTCCGACGGATCCGGCGCCGGAGAACCCCGCTGACCACTTCTCGCCAACCGGCGCGGCACCGCGCCCCGCGCGCCATCGCGGCAGTGGAACGGAAACGTGAAATCCGGCAATCCCGCTTCGAGTCCACTATGGATCACCGTTATGCGGCATTGACGATCGGTGAACCGGGCGACAAGGTGTGAACACCTCGTCGTGAGACCCGCGAAGGAGCCGAGAATGGCAGCGCACGTCCTCCCCCACGACCGCGTCGGAAACGGCGACCATGCGGTGCTGGTCGTGCACGGCTGGTTCGGTGACCGGACCAGCTTCGCCCCGGTGCGGGCCCACCTCAACCGGTCGGCGCACTCCTACGTCTTCGTCGACCTGCGCGGCTACGGCGAAGCCGTCGACGTCGCGGGCGAGAACACCGTCGGCGAGGCCGCGGACGACCTGCTGGCCACGGCGGACTCGCTGGGGCTGGAGCGGTTCTCGCTCGTCGGGCACTCGATGGGCGGCATGATCGCCCAGCACGTCCTGCTGAAGGCCCCCGATCGGGTGCGCAGGCTGGTCGGCATCTCGCCGGTTCCCGCCTCCGGCGTTCCGTTCGACGAGCAGACCTGGGAGCTGTTCGCCGGTGCGGCCGAGCGCCCGCAGAACCGCAGGGCGATCATCGACAGCACCTCCGGCAACCGGCTTCCGGACACCTGGCTGGACGCGATGACCCGCCGCTCGGTCGAGCACACCGACACCCGCGCGTTCCGGCGGATCCTGGACTCCTGGTCGGGAACCGACATCCACCAGGAGGTCGAGGGCAACCCGACACCGGTCCTGGTGTGCGCCGGAGCGCACGACAAGTCGCTGACGCCCGAGGTGATGAAGGCGACCTGGCTGCAGTGGTACCCCAACGCCGAGCTGGAGGTCTACGCCGACGCGGGCCACTACGCGCCCGACGAGGTGCCGCTGGCCCTGGTCGCCCGCATCGAGGCGTTCCTGGCGTCGTGACCGCGACCGAGGTCCCCGACGTCTTCGACCCGCGCCGGTACGCCTCGGGCATCCCGCACGCCGACTTCGCCTGGTTGCGCGCGAACGCGCCGGTGAGCTGGCAACCCGAGCACGCGATCGGCGACTGGCCCGCGGGACCGGGGTTCTGGGCGGTGACCGGATACGACGACGTGGTCCGGGTGCTGCGTTCGCCCGGCGAGTTCTCGTCGTGGCTCGGTGCCACCCAGATCCGCGACCCCGCGCCCGCGGACCTGCCGTTCATCCGGCGGATGATGCTCAACCTCGACCCGCCCGAACACGGCAAGCTGCGCCGCATCGTCAGCCGGGCGTTCACACCCCGCCGCGTCGACCGGTTCCGGGCGGAGGTGGCGGCAAGGGCACGGCGGCTGGTCGACGCGGTGGCAGAGCGCGGGGAGTGCGACGTGCCGCCGGATCTCACCGACGACTTCCCGCTGCTGAACCTCGCCGACCTGATGGGCGTGCCGGAGGCGGACCGGCGGATGCTGCTGGAGTGGACCAACCGGATCATCGGATACCAGGACCCGGAGCATTCCGAGGTGGTCCGCGACGCCGACGGGCGCCCGCTGAACCCGCGCTCGCCCGCGATGCTCGCCGACATGTTCGGCTACGCCCGGGAACTCGCCGCGCACAAGCGCCGCCACCCCGCCGACGACCTGATGACCGCGCTGGCCACCGCCGAGGTCGACGGCAGGCGCCTGTCCGGAACCGAGCTCGAGATGTTCTTCTTCCTGCTGTCGGTCGCGGGCAACGACACCGTTCGCAGCGCCCTGCCCGGCGGCCTGCGCGCGTTCGCCGAACACCCCGGCCAGCACCGGCTGCTGCTGGAATCACCGGAGCTGCTCGAACGGGCCATCGAGGAGACGCTGCGCTACCACCCGCCGGTGCTCAGCTTCCGCCGGACCGCCACCACCGGCGTCGAGCTGGCCGGGCAGGCGATCCCGGCGGGCGCCAAGGTCGTGGTGTTCCACTGCTCGGCGAACTTCGACCCGGCGCGCTTCGACGACCCGCTGCGCTTCGACATCCGCCGCGACCCGAACGAACAGCTCTCGTTCGGCACCGGACCGCACGTGTGCCTCGGCGCCCACTTCGCACGGCTGCAACTGCGGGCGTTCTACTCCGAGGCCCTGTGGCGGTTGCGCGACCTGCACGTGACCGGGCCGGTGCGGCACCTGGTGTCGAACTTCATCAACGGCATCAAGCATCTGCCGGTGGGTTTCACCGCGGTCCGCCCGCGCTGATCGGCACCGCCGCCCGCGGCGGGCACCCCTATCCTCGACGGATGGCATCCGACTTGCCGCGGGCGGCGACGGGGGCCGCGGTGGCGTTGCGCTCACCGGAGGGGCGCTGGATCATCGTGGCGACGATCCTGGGCTCGGGCGTGGCCTTCCTCGACGGTTCGGTGGTCAACGTCGCGCTGCCGGCCATCGGCCGCGACGTCGGCGGCGACCTCTCCGTCCTGCAGTGGGTGCTCGACGCCTACCTGCTCACGCTCAGCGCGCTGCTGCTGCTCGGCGGCGCGCTCGGCGACCGCTACGGGCGCAGGCTGGTGTTCAACATCGGACTGGTGGTCTTCACGCTGGCCTCGCTGGCCTGCGGGCTCGCCCCGACCGGCGGCGCGCTGATCGCCGCCCGCCTGGTGCAGGGAATCGGCGGGGCGCTGCTGATCCCCGGCAGCCTGGCGCTGATCAACGCCTCGATCCGCCAGGAGGACCGCGGCCGGGCGGTGGGCACGTGGGCCGGGCTGACCGGTGTCTCCTCGGCGATCGGCCCGTTCGTCGGGGGCTGGCTGGTGGACGCGGTGTCCTGGCGCTGGGTGTTCTACATCAACGTCCCGCTGGCGGCCCTGGCGCTGCTGGTGACCACGCGCCGGGTGCCGGAGAGCCGCAACCCCGGGATGTCGGGCAGGCCGGACCTCGGCGGCGCGGCGGCGGTGACGGCGGGCCTGGCGGGCACCATCTACGCGCTCATCGAGGTCCCGGTACGCGGCTGGGACGGCGTCACCGCGGCCGCGGCGGTCGTCGGAGTGGCTTGCCTCATAACCTTCCCGGTGATCGAGTCCCGCATGGCGGAGCCCCTGATGCCGCTGTCGCTGTTCCGCTCGCGGCAGTTCGCCGGGGCGAACCTGGTCACCTTCACCGTCTACTCGGCGCTCAGCGGTGCGCTGTTCCTGCTGTCGCTCCAGCTCCAGCAGACGCTGGACTACGACGCGCTGCAGGCCGGTATCGCGACCCTGCCGATCACCATCATCATGCTGCTGCTCTCCAGCCGGATGGGTGCGCTGGCGCAGCGCACCGGACCCCGGCTGCCGATGACCGCGGGTCCGCTCGTGTGCGCGGCGGGGCTGGCCCTGATGACGCTGGCGGTGCCGGGAAGCACCTATCTCGGCGGCGTGCTGCCCGGCGTCGGTGTGTTCGGGCTCGGGCTGGCGATCACGGTCGCGCCCCTGACCTCGGCGGTCCTCGGCGCGGTCGACGAACACCACGGCGGTACCGCGTCCGGCGTGAACAACGCGGTGTCCCGGGTCGCGGGCCTGCTCGCGATCGCGGTGCTGCCCCTGGTGGCCGGGCTCACGCACACCGGCGCGGGCGCTCCGCTGGGCGCGGGCTTCGGACGGGCCATGCTGATCTCGGCTGCCCTGTGCGCGCTGGGCGGTGTCCTGGCCTGGTTGACGATCGACCGCGCACGGCGCGTCGAGAACATGCCGGTGCCGGGGCTGAACCACGCGTGCCAGGACCCGTGCACCTGCGCCTACCGCTCCGGCGAGCGGCGCGGGAGCGGTCCCGCGGTCAGCTGATCCGTACCCCCGTCGTCGCCCACCGCCTCACGCGGCCTGCTCGACTTCGTCCATGCGCCGGATCCTGCTCATCCACATCTCGAGCTCGACGAGCTGGCCGTCCAGGATCTCGCTGCCGTACATGTCCGGGCCCGCGCTCAGCACCATCAGCTCCTCCCAGCGGTGGCGCATCTGCTCGGCGAGCTCACGCAGCGTACTCGGTCCCATGCGGCTGCCCCTCTCGTTCGGTCACCCAGGCGAGAGTACGAAGCTGGGACATGTGTTCGGTAAGGCCTAAAGTCACGAGTCCGGTCACTCGGAGATCACCTTCCCCGCACGGCGGGGCTGTGGTCTGATCGAGAAGGTGGGGACGTCCCCCCCCGCTCGACCCGAGGAGGGCGCGGAATGCGAAGAGGCCGGCGGGGGCACCCGTGCGACCCCGACACATCGCGGATCGGCTTGTGGCGCTGCGACGAGTGCGGCCAGCAGTGGGAGATCCACGGCGTGGAGGGCGACGTGCGGGTGCGCAGGGTGAGCAGGGTCGCGCAGTTCTTCATGTGGCTGCTCGGCTGACCGCCCCACCCGGCTGGTGGCGCCCGCGCCCGGACGCGCCGCGGGTGTCTCACGCCCGGCGCCGCGGCATCGAACGTAGCCGCTGCCGTCGCGGCGGACAAGATCGCGGGCCTGCTCCGTCCCGGCATTGCTGCATTCGCGCGCATGTCGGGCGCCGAGCTTGACACCGTTCCGGAAAGCCGATCACGATTCTTTCGTCTCACGCCCGAATTCCGCGCCACCGCAAAGGGAAAACGGCACGGATGCTTGAGGTGGGAGACGCGATGAGCCAGGCCCGCGAGCGGCTGAACGTCGGAATCCTCGGAACCGGGACCATTTTCGGCGCGTACGCGCGGGGACTCTCGCTGTTCCCGCACCTGCCGGTCGTGCGCGTCGCCGACCTCGACCTGGACCGCGCGCGCGACGCCGCGCGGCAGTGGCGCATCCCCGCGTGGGGCACCGGTGAGGAACTGCTCGCCGACGACGAGGTCGACATCGTCGTCAACATCACCCCGCCGTCCGCGCACGCCCGGCTCACCGACGCCGCGTTGCGTGCGGGCAAGCACGTCTACGTCGAGAAGCCGCTCGCGGCGACCATGCGCGAAGCGCTGGACAACCTCGCGACCGCCAAGGAGACCGGGCGCGTGCTCGGCTCGGCACCGGACACCTTCCTCGGCACCGCCGGGCAGACCGCGCGAGCCGCCATCGACGCGGGCCTGATCGGCCGGCCGTTCGCGGGCACCTCGTTCGCCCGGTCGTCGAAGGCCGAGACGTGGCACGCCGACCCGTCGTTCCTGTTCCAGGCAGGTGGCGGTCCGGTGCTGGACTGGGGTCCCTACCACGTCGCCGCGCTGGTCAACCTGCTCGGCCCGGTCGGCCAAGTCGCCGGAGCCACGCTCACCGCCGAAGGCGAGATCGCCGTGACCGCTCCCCGGCGCCGCGTGGAGCGCATCAGCGTCGAGGTCCCCACCCACGCCACCGGCGTGCTGCGGTTCGAGTCCGGCGCGCTGGTGACGACGATGTACAGCTTCGACGTCTGGGACACCGAGCTGCCGCACCTGGAGATCTACGGCACCGAGGGCACCCTGCAACTGCCCGACCCCAACACTTTCGACCAGCCGGTACGCATCAGGCGCCGCACCGACGACGACTGGTCGCAGCTACCCCCGGTGATCGGCCGCACCACCCCCGAGCCGCCCAAGCCGTTCCGCGCGCTGGGCGTGGCCGACCTGGCCGCGCACCTCGAAGGCGACGACCACCGCACCAGCGGCGAGTTCGCCTACCACGTGTGCGAGGTCCTGGACGCGCTGCAGGCCATCACCCTGGACCAGGGACCCGTGGACATCGCCGGCCGGGTCGAGCGTCCGGCACCCGCGCTCGGTGCCCGCCACCTCACCTGATCCTGGCGCCGACCGCTTTCCGGAAGCGGACGGCGCCCACCGGCGGCGCGCGGCGATCACCCTGCGCCACCGGGAAATCCGTTAATGTGATCGGTCGCGCAGCCCACGGAAGGAGTGCACTATGGCCAGGTTCCGGTGGTTCACCCACTCCGTGCCGGACGGCCTCCCCGTGCGCCAGGTCTACGGGTTCCTGTTCGCCTCGGACGGGCGCGTGCTGATCCGCGTCGACGGCGCGAAGCACTCGCTGCCCGGCGGCCGTCCCGAACCCGGTGAGCGCACCTACGCCGACATCCTGCGGCGCGAGACCTACGAAGAGGTCACCGCCGACATCACCGACCCGCACTACCTCGGATACCAGCGGGTCGACGACGGCATCGCCCCCTACGCGCAGGTCCGGATGGTCGCCTCGCTGGCCAAGGTCTACCCACCGGCACCGGACCCGGACAACGGCCGCACCTATCGCCGCCTGCTGGTCCCGCCCGGCCGGGCCGGTGAACTGCTCAACTGGGGCGTCAGCGGCCGCAAGCAGGCGTCGGCGGCGGCAGCGGCGGCGATCGCCGTTCTCGGGCTGCCGCACCACGACCTGCCGGCACCGAGCTACATCTGACCCTCGACCAAGCACCTCCGGCGCCACCCGGGTTCTGCCCCGCATGCCGCGCACAATCGCGGTTTTCCCGCCCGCAGGCACGGGCATGCCCCAGCGCGAACGTTCGCATCGCCGATAGATCGTTCGCACAACGCACAGGGCCGACGCGCGGCAGAGCGTCGACGCCGGCTCCGTGCGCTCTCCCGTACTCGCACGTAGATCGCTCATTGACGTCGTCGTTGAGGACGGCTAACGTCTTGTTCGCATGATGAACCTGTGTTCGTATCGCGTTACGACGGGAGTGACGATGACGGTGCCCGGTTCCCGCGGCTACCTTCGACCCGAGGCGTACGCGCGACCGCGCGGAGCGTGGCGATGAAGGCACTCACCCTGACCTCGGCCCGGCACCTCGAGCAGGTGGACGACTGGCCCGACCCGGAGCCCGGCGAGCACGACGTGGTCGTCGAGATGCTCGGCGTCGGCCTGTGCGGCTCGGATCTGTCGGTGTACGACGGAAAACGCGAGCCGGCCGCGATGCCGTGGATCATCGGTCACGAGGGGTGCGGCCGGATCGTGGAAGTGGGACCGGCCGTGGCCGACCGGTCCGTCGGCGAGCTGGTCGTCGTCGAGCCGAACTACTGCTGCCTGCACTGCCAGTGGTGCCGGCGGGGCCGCACGGCGCAGTGCGACCACCGCGGGATCGTCGGCATCAACCGCCCCGGCCTGCTGTCGCAGTTCGCCGCGGTCCCGGCGCGGTTCGCCTGGCCCGTTCCCGAGCAGTGGCCCGTCGAACGCCTGGTGTGCTTCGAACCGCTGGCCGTCGCCCAGGGCGTCGTCCGCCGCTCCGGTGTGCGGGCCGGGCAGAGCTGCCTCGTGGTCGGCGCCGGCTCGCAGGGGCTGCTCATCTGCCTGAGCCTGCTGGCGGCCGGGGTCACGCCGGCGGTCAGCGAACCCCACCCGGGCCGGCTCGCGCTCGCGGTGTCCCTCGGCGCGGAACCAGCCGACGACCCCGACCGCCGGTACTCCTACGTCTTCGAGTCCTCCGGGGTGGAGCCGGGCTTCCACGACGCGCTGCGCGCCGCGGACAAGACGGCCGTGGTCTCGCTGGTCGGGCAGAACACGGCGCCGTTCCCGGTGGTCACGCAGGACATCGTGCAGCGCCAGCTCACGTTGCTGGGCGCGCTGATCTACGACCACCCGGTCGACTTCGACCACACCAGGACCGCGCTGGGTGACCTCGACCTGGCGCCCGAGCGGATTCTGCGCTCCCGCGCCACGCCCGGCCGCGCCGATGAGGCGCTCGCCGCGGCGCGCGAGATCCCCGGCAAGTCCTGGATCGACCTCTCCGACTGGTCCGCATGAACCCCCGCGCCACCGAGGAGACCCCGATGTCCCACCCCTCGCGCCCGCTCGGCGTCGGCCACCTCACCGCGCTCGGCCTGGCCCCGCCCGAACTGGTCACGACCGCGGCCGAGGCCGGGTTCGGCTTCGTCGGACTGCGCGTGCTGACCGGCAACGGGACGGAACGGCGCTGGCCGGTCGACGTCGGTTCGCCGATGCTGCTCGACACCGTGCGGCGCATGGAGGACACCGGCGTCTCGGTCCTCGACGTGGAGATCGTCGCGCTCAAGCCCGGCACCGCTCCCGCCGACTACGAGCAGGCCCTGGAGGTCGGCGTCCGGCTGGGCGCGCGGTTCCTCAACGTGATGTGCGACGACCCGGACCTCGACCGCGCCGCCGACACCTTCGCCGGTGTCGTGGAGCGCGCCAGGATCTACGGCATCCGCCCGGCGATCGAGCCGATGGCCTACAAGAAGGTGTCGAGCCTGTCGCAGGCGGCCGGCATCGCTCGCCGGTCCGACGGCGGCGGAGTGCTGCTGGACTCGCTGCACCTGCGGCGCTGCGGCGAGACCCTCGACGACGTCCGCGCGGTGGATCCCGCCCTGCTGACCTACGTCCAGATCTCCGACGCGCCGTGGCAGCCCCCGCGACTGACGCGGCCGGCCGAACCGCTGCCGCGCGAGCAGGTGTGCGGCGACGACCCCGCCCAGGTGGAGAGCCTCACCGCGCGACTGCCCGCCGGGGACGGCGAACTGGGCCTGCGCGAGCTGCTCGACGTCCTGCCACCGGACCTCGCCGTCAGCGTCGAGGCTCCGAACCTCGAGCTGATCGAATCGCTCGGACCGCATCGCTTCCTGCGGCACCACCACGACGCGGCACGCGCGCTGCTGCACTCCGGCACGCCCGGTCTCCGCAGCGCGTGACCGCCGCTACACCGGGGCCGACGGCTGCAGGTTCACCTCGGCCTCGATCCGCGAGGCCGTGGCCAGCAACGGCGGCACCACCTCGCGCCGCACGTGGGACTCGTCGGCGCTGTGGGTCTGGAGGGAGACGTTGACCGCCGCCGTGACGCACGCCGTGCGGTCCCGCAGGGGGGCGGCGACGCCGTGCAGGCCCTCCTCCAGCTCGCCGTCGGAGATCGCCCAGCCGCGTTCCCGCACCCGTTCGATCTCGGCGGTGAGCGCTTCCCGCGAGGTGATGGTGCGCGGGGTGAGCGCCCTGAGCTCCATCCCGTCGAGGCGGCGGGCCAGCTCGTCACCGGGGAGCCCGGCGAGCAGCACCTTGCCCATGGACGTGGCGTGCGCCGGGAACCGGGTCCCCACGGTGATGGCCACCGACAGCAGGCGGGAGCTGGGCACCCGGGCCACGTAGTAGATGTCGGTGCCGTCCAGGACCGCGACCGACGTGGTCTCGTGCAGCTCCCCGGCGAGCTGGTGCAGGTGGGGTTCGGCGATCTTGGGCAGCGGCCTGCCGGACAGGAAAGCGTAGCCGAACTCCAGCACGCGCGGCGTCAGCGCGAAGCGCCGCCCTTCCACCCGCAGGTATCCGAGGTCGACCAGCGTGAGCAGGAACCGCCGGGCGCCTGCCCGGGTCAGCCCGGTCGCCGCGGCGACCTCCGACAACGTCAGCTCCGGGTGCTCGGCGGAGAAGGCCCGCAGCACCGAGAGCCCTCGCTCGAAGGACTTGACGAAGTGCTCGCCGCGTTCCTCAGCCATCCGAACCTCTCTCGTGCGCCGGTGCAGGCGTGTCCCGGGTCGGCGGGTCATCGCCGGCAGGGGTGTTCGCATTATGAACTTCCAGCTCGCCCGTCGGCCGAGCAGGTCCGAACCTTGACCGCGGAACACGCCTCGCCCTATCGTGTTCGTATAAAGCACATGTGTTCTCTATGCGCACGGAGGTTGGGGTGGCGCGGATCCTGTCGCTGGAAGAGGCGATCGCGGAACTGGTGCACGACGGCGACACGGTCGCGCTCGAAGGCTTCACACACCTGATCCCGGTTGCCGCCGGGCACGAGATCATCCGCCAGGGGCGCCGGGGCCTGACGTTGTGCCGGATGACGCCCGACATCGTCTACGACCAGATGATCGGTGCGGGCTGCGCGAGCAAGCTCGTGTTCTCCTGGGGCGGCAACCCGGGCGTGGGGTCGCTGCACCGCTTCCGCGACGCCATCCAGAACTCCTGGCCGGTGCCGCTGGAGATCGAGGAGCACAGCCACGCCGGGATGGCCAACCGCTACGTCGCCGGAGCCTCCGGGCTGCCCTTCGCCGTGCTGCGTGGCTACACCGGAACGGACCTGCCCAACCACACCGCGAACATCAAGACCATCGAATGCCCGTTCACCGGGGAGGCGCTGACCGCGGTGCCCGCGCTCAACCCCGACGTCGGGATCGTCCACGCCCAGCAGGCCGACCGCTCCGGCAACGTGCAGATGTGGGGCATCACCGGGGTGCAGAAGGAGACGGTGCTGGCCTCGCGGCGCAGCCTGGTCACCGTCGAGGAGATCGTCGACGAGCTGCGGCCCCGGCCGGGCGCGGTGGTGCTGCCGAAGTGGGCGATCACCGCCGTGGCCGAGGTCCCGGGCGGCGCACATCCTTCCTACGCGCAGGGGTACTCCGAACGCGACAACGCCTACTACCGCGACTGGGATCCCGTCGCCCGCGACCGCGAGGCGTTCGAGAACTGGCTGGGCACCGAGGTGCTGCGAGCGGAGAGGAGCCCCCGATGACCGCGCGGGAGTACACCGCCGACGAGATGATGACGGTGTCTGCGTCCCGGTCGCTGCGCGACGGCACCGCGTGCTTCGTCGGCATCGGCCTGCCGAGCACTGCGGCCAACCTGGCCCGGCGTACCCACGCGCCGGAGCTGGTGCTGATCTACGAGTCGGGCACGCTCGGGGCCAAGCCGGACCGGTTGCCGCTGTCGATCGGCGACGGCGTGCTGGCCGACACCGCCGACTCCGTCGTAGGCGTGCCGGAGATCTTCAACTACTGGCTCCAGCCCGGCCGAATCGAGACCGGCTTCCTCGGCGGTGCCCAGGTGGACCGCTTCGGCAACATCAACACGACGGTGATCGGCGGGGACTACGAGCACCCGAAGGTGCGGCTGCCGGGGGCCGGGGGTGCGCCTGAGATCGCCGCGTCCTGCCGGGAGGTGCTGGTCGTCATGCGCCAGAGCACCCGGGCCTTCGTCGACCGGCTCGACTTCGTCACGTCGGTGGGCTACGGGGACGGACCGGGAAGCCGCGAGCGGCACGGCCTGCGCGGCCGCGGGCCGGTCAAGGTGATCACCGACCTCGGCGTGCTGGAACCGGACCCGCAGACCCTCGAGCTCACCCTGACCAGGCTGAACCCGGGCGTGGAGGTGGACCAGGCGCGCGCGGCGACGGGCTGGCCCCTGCGCGTCGCCGACGAGCTCACCGTCCAGGAACCGCCGACCGGCGAGGAGCTCGACGTCCTGCGGCGGCTCAGGGCCACGATCGAGGAGTAGCCCGCCCGCACCCCGCCGAGGCGCTTCGCGCCCACCGAGCACCAGCCGATGCCACATCGGCCCGAGGAGTCGCCATGACGCAATCCACCCAGTCCCGGTCGGAGTCCGGGCTGATCCTGCCCTCCTACCGGCGCGACGAGGGCTCGCACCCGCCGCTGGACTTCGCCGGGTACGGCTCGACCGCGCTGCGGCACCCCAAGCAGCCGTTGCAGCTGCTCCCCCAGTACCTGACCGAGGTCACCGGGCCACTGCTCGGGCACGATCGGGTCGGCGAGACCGACCACGACCTGACCGTCCAGCACGACGGCGAGCCGCTGGGCGAGCGCATCGTGGTGAGCGGCCGGGTACTGGACTCTGGGGGCAAACCGGTTCCGAACACGCTGGTCGAGCTGTGGCAGGCCAACGCCTCCGGCCGCTACCGGCACTCCGGTGACCGCCACCCCGCTCCGCTGGACCCCAACTTCTCCGGCGTCGGGCGGTGCATGACCGACGGCGACGGCAACTACCGGTTCGTCACGATCAAGCCCGGGGCCTACCCGTGGCGCAACCACGACAACGCGTGGCGTCCGGCGCACCTGCACTTCTCCCTGTTCGGCCAGGCGTTCACCCAGCGCCTGATCACCCAGATGTACTTCCCGGGCGACCCGCTGTTCGGCCAGGACCCCATCTTCAACTCGGTGCGCGACCCGAAGGCCCGGGAGCGGATGATCTCGCGGTTCGACCTGGAGACCACCGTGCCCGAGTGGGCGCTCGGATACCGTTTCGACATCGTGCTGCGGGGCACCGAGGCCAGCGTGTTCGAGGACGAGGAAGAGGACGACGACTGATGGCGGCTGAAAGCCTCGAGACCACGCCGTCGCAGACGGTGGGTCCGTTCTACGCGCTGCCCGACGGCCTGCTGTGGCCGGACGGCCCGGACCTGGTGCCCGAAGGCACCGCAGGCGCCGTCCCGCTGCACGGCCGGGTGCTGGACGGCAACGGCGATCCGGTGCCGGACGCGGTCCTGGAGATCTGGCAGGCCGACGCCGAAGGCCGTTTCGACCACCCGAACGACCCGCGGCCCGGCACGTCGGGCGGGTTCCGCGGCTTCGGGCGGTGCGGGACCGATCCCGAGGGCCGGTTCCGCTTCCGCACGGTCAAGCCCGGGCCGCTGCCCACTCCGGACGGCGCGACCGAGGCACCGCACATCGACGTCACCGTGCTGGCGCGCGGCCTGCTCAACCGCGTCGTCACCCGCGTCTACTTCCCCGACGAGGAGCAGGCCAACGCCACCGACCCCGTCCTGGGCGCGGTGGACGAGGACCGCAGGTCGACGCTGATCGCGGTGGCGGACCAGGACGGCCTGCGCTTCGACATCCGGTTGCAGGGCCCCGGCGAGACCGTCTTCTTCGCGCTCTGAGGAGGCAATCCTTGTTCGGTCCGATGTTCAGCACGCCGGAAGTCACCGCGGCGACCGACCGCACCGCCTGGCTGCAGGCCATGCTGGACTTCGAGGCCGCGCTGGCCGCCGCGCAGGCATCGGCAGGGACCGTGCCCGCCGAGGCCGCCCGCGAGATCGCCCGGCACTGCCGGGCCGAGCTGTTCGACGCCGACTCGATCGCCCGCCGCGCGGCCTCCTCGGCGACACCGGTCATCGCCCTGGTCCGCGACCTGACCGAGCTGGTCGGGCCGTCGGCCGCCGCGCACGTGCACCGGGGAGCGACCAGCCAGGACGTCGTCGACACCGCCGCGATGCTGGTGGTGCGCCGCGCCCTGGAAACGGTCGTCGCCGACCTGCACGAGGTCGCGCGGCAGTGCGAGCGGCTGGCCCGCGAGCACCGGCGGACCGTGATGATCGCGCGGTCGCTGCTCCAGCAGGCGCTGCCCACGACCTTCGGCTGCCGCTGCGCGACCTGGCTGACCGCGGTGCGCGAGGCGACGGCCGCGGTCGAACGGGTGCGCCGGGAGCGCCTCGCCGTGCAGTTCGGCGGGGCGGCGGGAACCCTCGCCTCGCTCGGTGCCGACGGCCCGAAGGTACTCGGGCTGCTGGCGGGTGAGCTTGGTCTGGCCGAGCCGGTCGTGCCGTGGCACACCGACCGCACCCGCGTCGGCGAGCTCGCCGGCGCGCTGGGCACCGTGGCGGGCGTGCTGGGCAAGATCGCGCTCGACGTGAAGCTGCACGCCCAGACCGAGGTCGGCGAGCTGGCCGAGGGTGCGCCCGGCGGGTCCTCGGCGATGCCGCACAAGCGCAACCCGGTCGACGCGGTGCTCGTCTCGGCGGCCACCGAGCGGGTGCCGGGCCTGGTGTCCTCGCTGCTGTCGGCCATGCCGCAGGAGTACGAACGGGCCGCCGGGGCCTGGCAGGCGGAGTGGGAACCGCTCACCGAGCTGCTCGGGCTCGTCGCGTCGGCGGCGTCGCGGACCCGGCACCTGCTGTCGGACCTGCGTGTGGACGCAGACCGCATGGCGGCCAACGTCGAGCTCACCCGCGGCCTGGTGATGGCCGAGAGCGCGGCCGCCGCGCTCACGCCGTCGCTGGGCCGCAACGACGCGCAGGACCTCGTCGGACGACTGTGCCGCCAGTCCGTCGAGCGCGGAACCACCCTGCGCGACGAACTGCTCGAAGACCCCCGCGTGCGGGAGGTGCTCTCGCGCGACGACGTGCTCGGAGCCACCGACCCGTCGGCCTACCTCGGCTCGGCCACCGCGTTCGTGGACCGCGCCCTCGCCGAACAGGAGGAGTGTTGACCGTCCACCACCAGCTGACCGGACCCGAGGACGCCGACGTGGTCGTGCTGTCCAACTCGATCGGCACCGACCTCGCGCTGTGGGACCAGCAGGTACCCGCGCTGGCGCGGCACTTCCGCGTGCTGCGTTACGACCAGCGCGGACACGGCGGGACACCCGCCAAACCCGGTCCGTACGACCTGCGCGACCTCGCCGGTGACGTGCTCGAGCTGCTGGATCACCTCGGCATCGAGCGGGCGCACTTCGCCGGGGTCTCGATCGGCGGCATGACCGGCATGTGGCTGGCCGAGCACGCCGCGGACCGGATCGCGGCGCTGGCGCTGATCTGCACCTCCGCCGAGCTGGGCCCGCGGCAGAACTGGCGCGACCGGGCCGCGCTGGTGCGCGAACAGGGCACCACAGCCGTGGTGGAAGCGTCCTTGCCCAGGTGGTTCACCCCCGCCCTCGCCGAGCGGCCGGACGTCGCCGCCAAGTTCGGCGGGATGCTCGGCGACTGCGACGACGAGGGCTACGCGGGTTGCTGTGAAGCCATCGCGTCCATGGACCTGCTCGCGGGGCTGCCCGGGATCACGGCTCCGACGCTGGTCATCGCGGGTCGCGACGACCCGGCCACTCCCCCGCCGCACGCCGAGCGCATCGCGGCGGCGGTCCCGGGTGCCAGGCTGGAAGTGCTCGACGACGCGGCCCACCTGGCCAACGCCGAGCAGCCGGAGCTGGTCAACGACCTCCTGCTGGACCACTTCACGAGGAGCAGCTGATGCCGCGGGACGCCGACCGCCACGCCCGCGGTATGCGGGTGCGCCGGGAGGTCCTCGGGGACGCCCACGTGGACCGGGCCGTCGAGGGCACCACCGAGTTCACCGCCCCGTTCCAGGAGTTCATCACCCACTACGCCTGGGGTGAGCTGTGGAGCGGCGACGGCGTCGACCGGCCCACGCGCAGCATGCTGACGCTCGCCGTCCTGGCCGCCACCGGCTGCGAGGAGGAGTTCGCGATGCACGTGCGCGCCGCGCGCCGAAACGGGGTGAGCCCGGAGCAGATCCGCGAGACGCTGATGCACGTCGCGGTCTACGCCGGGGTGCCCCGCGCGAACCGTGCCTTCGCGATCGCCAATACGATCGTGCGGGAGGAGACCGGGAGCTGACCGGTCGACGAGCACCGCGAGGAGACGACGTTGGACGAGACCACCGAGCCGACCACCGGCTACGTGCAGTCGCTCGCGCGCGGACTGCTGGTGATCCGCGCGTTCAACGAGTCGCACCCGCAGATGTCGCTCAGCGAGGTCGCCCGCGCGACCGGCCTCTCGCGGGCCGCCGCCCGGCGGTTCCTGCACACGCTGGTGCACCTGGGCTACGTCTGGACCGACGGGCGGGTCTTCGGGCTCACCCCCCGGGTGCTCGAGCTCGGCTTCGCCTACCTCTCGAGCGTCTCCCTGCCCGAGATCGCCCAGCCCTACCTGGAGCGGCTGGTCGCCGAGGTGCACGAGTCGGCGTCGGTGTCGGTGCTCGACGGCACCGACATCGTCTACGTCGCCCGCGTGCCGACCTCGCGGATCATGACGGTGTCGATCAACATCGGCACCCGGTTCCCCGCCTACGCGACCTCGATGGGCCGGGTGATGCTGGCCCACCTGCCCGAGGAGGAGCTCGACGCCTACTTCGACCAGGTCCAGCTCGAGCAGCTCGCGCCGCACACCATCACCACCCCCGCCGGGCTGCGCCGCGAGCTCGAACGCATCCGGGCTCAGGGGTGGTCGCTGGTCGACCAGGAACTCGAGGCAGGCTTGCGCTCGATCGCCGCACCGATCCGGGGCAGGGGCGACCGTGTCGTGGCCGCGATCAACGTCTCCTCGCACGCCGCGCGCACCAGCGACACCCACGCCCGGCAGGTGTTCCTCCCGCCGCTGCTGGAGACCGCCGCCCGCATAGGGGCCGACCTGCGGATGGCGCCTTCCGGGGCGAGCCCGCTCGCGCGCTGAGCGGTCCGGTCAGCCGAAGCCGGCGGTGCCGGGAACCCGGGCGTAGAAGCCCCGGATGTGCTCGACCATCCGCCGCTCGGCCAGCGCCTCGTCGCGGTCGCGCAACGCCTGGTGGATCGCGCGGTGGTCGTCGCGCAGGCTGTCGGCGACCGACGGCCACGACTCGCCCAGCTCGACGAACGCCCGCAGCAGCGGCGCGCGCATCGACTCGCGGATGGCGATCGTCATGTCGGCGACCAGGCGGTTGCCACCGGCCTCGGCGATCGCCACGTGGAAGGCGGTGTCCAGCTCGTTGAAGCGCTCCCGGTCCGAGCCGGCCTCGTCCATCGCGTCGAGCAGCTCCGCCAGCTCCGCCAGGTCTTCGGGCCCGGCGCGGAGCGCGGCGTTGCGCGCGCTCTCGCGCTCGAGCATCACGCGGGCCTCGACGACGTTTCGCATCGGGAAGTTGGCCAGCGCGACGTGCAGGCGCAGGAACCGGGTGAGCGCCTGGCTCGGCATCGCGGCCACGATCGTGCCCGAGTCCGGTCCGGTGCCCACCGACATGCGCAGCACGCCCTGCGCCTCCAGCGCGCGCAGCGCCTCGCGCACCGCGGCCCGGCTGACACCGAGCATGCCCGCCAGGTCCCGCTCGGCGGGCAACCGGTCGCCGACGCGCAGCGCGCCGGTGCGGATCTGCTCCTCGACCCGGTCGATGACCAGCTCGTAGGTGCGCGCCCGCGCGACCGGCCGCCAGCCCGCCGCGTCATCGCGCGCCGGGTCGTCCTGTCCCGCCATCGACCCCCCAGGGTTCACATCGGCTCCATCGGTCTCTACAGTACGTCCTTGCTGTGGTCTGACCATAGATTGGTCGGCGGCCGAGCATGCTCGCGCCGCACCGGCCACAGTGCCGGTAGTGGTTCCGGCCGGTGGCGGTTCGACGCCGGCAAACGGTTCCGGGCCTGCACTGGTCCGGCTCCCGCACACGCACACGCACGCACGCAGGAGTGATGCCGCATTGACTACTCCCTGCCCTGAAGGGCGGGGATTCCCTTCCGGCTCGCGCCGGAAAGTTCCTGCTTCACCGCCGACTGCCCCGTCCGGGAGGTCTCCCGTTGAGGTCTTACACCGGCTCCACAGGCCGACACCGCCAGCCCGGCGGCCAGAATGCTCTTCGCGGCGTTGACGTCCCGGTCATGCCGGGTGCCGCAACCGGCACACGTCCATTCCCGGAGGTGCAGCGGCATCGACCGGGCCAGCCTGCCGCACGCCGAACACGTCTTGCTGGAGGGAAACCACCGGTCGATCACGACCAGTTCCCGCCCGTACCAGGCGGCCTTGTACTCCAGCATGGTCCGCAACTCCGACCACGCGGCGTCGGAGATGGCCCGCGACAAACTGCCGTTGCGGAGCATGTTGCGCACCTGAAGGTCTTCGATCACGACCGTTTGGTTGTCACGGACGAGTCCAGTGGTGACCTTGTGCAGATGGTCCCGCCGCCGGTCAGCGATCTTCGCTTGAATCCGGGCGACCTTGAGACGGGCCTTGGCCCGGTTGTTGCTGCCCTTCTCCTTACGAGCAAGTTCCCGCTGCGCCTTTGCGAGGCGAGCTCGTTCCCGGTCAGAGTGCTTCGGGTTGGTGACCTTCGCGCCGGTCGACAGCGTCACCAGCGAGGTGATGCCCGCGTCCACACCCACGGCGGTGTCGGTCGGAGTGTGCTGTTCCACCGCCGTTTCCACCAGCAGGGACACGAACCACCGGTCAGCCGCGTCTCGCGACACGGTCACCGTGGACGGCTCCGAACCCTCCGGCAGGGGGCGCGACCACACGATGTCGACAGGTTCGGCCATCTTCGCCAGCGTGAGTTGCCCATCGCGGTACTTGAACGCGGACCTGGTGTACTCCGCCGATTGGCGCGACTTCTTGCGGGACTTGAAACGCGGGTACTTCGCGCGCTTGTCGAAAAACGCCGTGAACGCACCCTGCAGATGCCGCAACGTCTGCTGCAACGGCACCGACGACACCTCGGACAAAAACGCCAGATCGTCGGACTTCTTCCACGCGGTGAGCATCGCCGAGGTCTCGGTGTAGTTCACCCGGCGTTGCTCGGCGAACCACGCGCGGGTCCTGGCATCCAGGGCGAGGTTGTAGACCTTGCGGACACAACCGAACGTACGCAGCAACTCCCGCCGCTGCGCACCGGTCGGATAGAAGCGGTACTTGTACGCCCGCTTCACCAGCGTCCTAGCCATGCCTCACATGTTTGCAAGTCAGTTTGTAAGTGCCGATCTCGGGTGTTCACCGAGCAGCACTCGGGATCGGCTCCTCCCCGACCTGAAGGCCGGGGCATCCGCCGATTGGATTTCAGATGAGGGTTGCCCTGTTCGCGACGTGTCTGGGCGACACCGTGTTCCCGGAAGCACCGAAGGCGACCGTGCGGCTGCTGGAACGGCTCGGGTGCGAGGTCGAGTTCCCCGCCGCGCAGACCTGCTGCGGGCAGATGCACACCAACACCGGTTACCGGCGCCAGGCCGTCTCCTCCGTGCGCACCTTCGTCGACGCGTTCGCCGACTACGACGCGGTGGTGGCGCCGTCGGGCTCGTGCGTCGGGTCGGTCCGCCACCAGCACGCGGCGGTCGCCGACAGCTCCGGCGACTCCCGGCTCTCGCGCGCGGTGCGCGGGCTCGCCCCGCGCGTGCACGAGCTGTCGGAGTTCCTGGTCTCGGTGCTCGGCACCACCGACGTCGGCGCGTACTTCCCGCACCGGGTCACCTACCACCCCACCTGCCACTCCGCCCGGCTCCTGCGCGTCGGAGACCGCCCACTGCGACTCCTGCGCGAGGTGCGCGCCCTGGACCTGGTCGAGCTGCCGCAGGCCGAGCAGTGCTGCGGGTTCGGCGGCACGTTCGCGCTCAAGAACCCGGACGTGTCGGTCGCGATGGGCGCGGACAAGGCCCGGCACGTGCGGGAGACCGGCGCGGAGGTGCTCTGCGCGGGCGACAGCTCGTGCCTGATGCACATCGGCGGCCTGCTGTCCCGGCAGCGTTCGGGCATCCGGGTCGTGCACCTTGCCGAGATCCTGGCCTCGACCGAAGGAGACCGAGCGTGAGCACCTTCCTCGGCATGCCGCCGTTCCCGGAGGCGGCCAAGCGGGCGGTCGACGACTCCCAGCTCCGGCACAACCTGGCCGGGGCGACCGCGACGATCCGCCGCAAGCGCGCGTCGGTCGTCGGCGAGCTCGACGACTGGGCCGAGCTGCGCGAGGCGGGCGCGGCGATCAAGGCCCACACCCTGTCGCACCTGGACACCTACCTGGAGCGCTTCGAGGCCGCCGTCACCGCCGCGGGCGGCGTCGTGCACTGGGCGCGCGACGCCGAGGAGGCCAACCGGATCGTCGTCGACCTGGTCCGGGCCACCGGCGAGCGCGAGGTGGTCAAGGTCAAGTCCATGGCCACGCAGGAGATCGAGCTCAACGAGGCGCTGGCCGATGCCGGGATCTCGGCGTGGGAGACCGACCTCGCCGAGCTGATCGTGCAGCTCGGGCACGACGCCCCCAGCCACATCCTGGTCCCCGCCATCCACCGCAACCGCGCCGAGGTCCGCGAGATCTTCCGCCGCGAGATGGGCGCGGTCGGGGTGCCCGCGCCCGACGACCTCACCGACGAGCCTGCCCGGCTCGCCGACGCCGCGCGCCGCCACCTGCGGGAGAAGTTCCTGCGGGCCAAGGTCGCGGTCTCGGGCGCGAACTTCGCCGTCGCCGACACCGGCACCCTCGTGGTGGTGGAGTCCGAAGGCAACGGCCGGATGTGCCTGACGCTGCCCGAGACGCTGATCAGCGTGGTCGGGATCGAGAAGCTCGTACCGAGCTGGCGGGACCTGGAGGTGTTCCTGCAACTGCTGCCCCGGTCGAGCACCGGGGAGCGGATGAACCCCTACACCTCGACCTGGACGGGCGTGACCCCGGGCGACGGGCCGCAGTCCTTCCACGTGGTGCTGCTCGACAACGGGCGGACGAACGCCCTGGCCGACGAGGTCGGGCGGCAGGCGCTGCGCTGCATCCGCTGCTCCGCCTGCCTGAACGTGTGCCCGGTGTACGAGCGCACCGGCGGCCACGCCTACGGCTCGGTCTACCCCGGACCGATCGGGGCGGTGCTCGCCCCCCAGCTTCGCGGCACCGCGTCCCCCGTCGACCAGGCGCTGCCCTACGCCTCCTCGCTGTGCGGCGCCTGCTACGACGTCTGCCCGGTCGCCATCGACATCCCGGACCTGCTGGTGCACCTGCGCACCCGCGTGGTCGAAGAGCACCACGGCGCCCGGTCCAGGCCGCTCGACCTGCTGATGGGACTGGCGGGCTGGGTGCTGGGCGATGCCAGGAGGCTGGCCGCCGTCCAGCGGGTCGCGTCCTGGAGCAGGCGCTTCATCGGCCGGCGCGGGAGCATCGGGCGGCTCCCGGCCCCGCTGTCGCGCTGGACCGACGCCCGCGACGCACCCGCGCCCGCGCGCGAGTCCTTCCGCGCCTGGTGGGAGCGCACCCGAGGAGGCAAGCAGTCATGAGTTCCGCACGCGAGGTCGTTCTCGGCAGGGTCCGCACCGCCCTGGCGCACGCGGACCGGCAATCCCTGGAGGCCGTCCCGCGCGCTTATGCCGCTGAGCGGCCGACCGCCGACGTGGTCGCGCTGTTCTGCGAGCGCGTCGCCGAGTACAGGGCGACCGTGCAGCGGGTGGCGGGTCCGGAGGTGGTGGACGCGATCGCCGCGGCGGCCCGGCAGCACTCGGCACGCCGCCTGCTCGTTCCGGCCGGCGTGCCCGAGCAGTGGCCGAGCCAGCTCAGCGGAGAGTTCGAAGTGGAGGACGGCACCGCCATGGGCACCGCCGGGCTGGACCGCGTCGACGCCGTGGTCACCACCGCGACCGCGGGCATCGCCTCCACAGGCACGATCGTGCTCGACCACCGTCCCGGCCAGGGCCGCAGAGCCGCGACGCTGGTGCCCGACGTCCACCTCTGCGTGGTGGAGGAATCCCGGATCGCCGACGACGTGCCCAGCGCGCTGGCCGACCTGGACCCCGCACGGCCGCTGACGTTCATCAGCGGCCCGTCGGCGACCAGCGACATCGAGCTCGACCGCGTCGAGGGAGTGCACGGTCCGCGGACCCTGCACGTCCTGGTCACTCCATAGTGGACTGCCGCTCGCCCGGCCGATTGTCACCCGTCAGCCTTGTGGGTGTGTACTGATCGAAGTACACACACCCGTGGAGGGGGACGACATGTCCGACGCCGATGGTCGAAGACGCGGTGCTGACGAGGCGCTGCAACGCGCGGACGCCGTGCGTTCCGTGCTCGCCGAGCACCGGGCGGCCGGCGACCGGCAGCGCAGGCTCGCCGACGAGGCGCTGCGGGCCCTCACCGACGCCGGCCTGTTCCGGGCCTGGGTCCCGCGCCGGTTCGGCGGCCTGGAGTACGACCTGCGCACGATCGTCGACTCGACCACGGCGCTGGCCACCGCCGACCCGTCGGCGGCGTGGCTGGTGATGATCCTGAGCTGCGGCGACTGGCTCACGGGCCTGTTCCCGCAGCGTGCCCAGCACGACGTCTTCGGCGACGACCCCGACACCCGGGTGTGCCAGGTCCTCACCCCGCACTCCACCGCGCGCCGCGTCGACGGCGGCTGGGTCGCGGGCGGGCGTTGGGGGCCGGCGTCGGGATGCCTGCACGCCCAGTGGGCGATGCTCGGGATCCGGCTGCCCGAGCACGACGGCAGGCCCGCGGGCAGCGCCTACGGGCTGGTGCCGATGCGGGAGCTGACCATCAAGGACACCTGGTTCACCCTCGGCATGCGCGCCACCGGCAGCAACCTGCTGGTCGGCGAGGACCTCTTCGTCCCCGACCACCGCATCCTGCCGGTCGGGCCTGCCATCGAGGGCAGGTACGCCCGCGAGGACGAGGAGAACGTCCGCTACCGGGCGGCGCTGGTGCCCACGCTCAGCACGCACCTGATCGCACCGTTCGTGGGCATGGCCACCGCGGCGCTGGACTACGTGGTCGGCGAGTCGGGCCGCCGCGGCATCTCGTTCACCAACTACGAGCGCATGACCGACTCGACGGCCTTCCAGATGGCCGTCGCCGAGGCCGCCACCCGGGCCGACGTCGCTCGCATGATCGCCTACCAATGCGCATCCACAGTGGATTCCCACGCCCGGGCGGGCACCTACCCCTCCTACGTCGAGCGCGCCCGGATCCGCCAGCACGCCAGCCACGCCGTGCAGCAGTGCCGGGAGGCGGTGGACCTGCTGGTCTCGGCCTACGGCGCGTCGGCGATGGCCGACTCCAACCCGCTGCAGGGCCTGCTGCGCGACATCCACACCGGCAGCAGGCACGCCATCGCGAGCACGCTGGGAAACCCGGAGCTGTTCGGCCGCGCCATGCTCGGGGTGCGCCCCAACATCACCGAGCTGATCTGAACAGGTGTCAACGGCCGCCCGGCGCGACCACGTCCGCGAGCACCGTTCCCGGCTCCGTCAGCCGCGACCGCGCCGGGCTGTCGTAGACGACCAGCAGCTCACCGCTGGGCAGCAGGGCGATCCCCTCGGCGTGGTCGTCGCCCTCCCCGTAGGGCAGGTCGATCTCGCGGCGCAGTTCGTCCCGGCGAACTACGTCGGGCGCCTCGATGCGTGCCGCGCCCGGCCAGCGGTAGACGCGGACCGGGCCGTCGAGGTCCATCGAGGGGCCGGCGAGCACCAGCAGGTCGTCGCCCTGCGGGCACAGGTCGCGGATTCCCAGGCCGTCGAGGTCCAGGAAGTGCTTGAGGTAGCGCTGCTTGCCCTCGACGGGCGCCAGCCGGAGTTCGTCGCCGTCCTCCCTGGGCGCGACCTGCAGCACCACCGCCCATCCGCGCAGCACCGGGCCGCGCAGCCCGAGGAAGACCCGCTCCGCGCCGGGGTCGCCGGCCACCGCGATGCCCTCGACGTCGAGCCCGTTGTCCTTGCCCGGGATCGCCAGGAACGGGGCCAGGTGCTCGTCCTCGTCGAGCAGGTCGACCAGTCCGGGCCCGCTGAGCGCGGCGCTGCGGTGGCCTTCCGGCGTGGTCCCGGCGGGCACGTGGTCGGACAGCGCGATGCGTGCCAGCACGCGGCGGCTGGGTTCGTCGGTGACCGCCGCCAGGCGCTTGGCGGCCTTGCGGTCGGAATGGTTCGATTTGACCCGCTTGCGCCTGCGGCTGTGCGAGCCGACCGCCCACAGGTACGGGCCGTTGAGCGCGAGGCCCTCGACGTCGACCTCCTCGTCGGCCTCGCCGGGCAGCGCCACGACGTCGGCCAGCGAGAACTCCACGTGATCGGTATAGACCACCGGCCGCTGTGGAGAGTCGCAGGTCAGCCGCTCGACGGTCGCGGTCTCGTCACCGGCGATCCAGAGGTGCTCTCCGTCGGTGCGGACCGCGGAGAGATTCACGTGCGTGCCGGCCTCGACCGCGCCGGGCGCGAACCGCAGGGCCACCGTTCGTTCGACGCTCATCCCCGATTTCTACCAGCAGCTTCGCCGCCCGGCAGGCAGAACGGCGACGACGGAGCCGAACACTACGTACTCGCTGGTAGGCCGTGCTCCACAATGGAACCGGGCAAGGCACTCGAACGGTTTCTGGAGCGTTGATCGACTTTCTGGGAGCATGGCGCCACACGATCAAGTGACAGCCGGAACGAACCGGCGGCGCCGGAAGTCGGAACGTGTTGTCGTTGCTCGTTCCAAGGAAGGGAGTTCCGGTGGGAGATGTCCGCGTACGCCTGCGCGGCGGTCCAGAGGACGGGCGGGAGATCAGCGTGGCCGCCGATGCCTCCGGGATGCCGGTTCCGCGGGTCACCCTCCCCGCACGCCGTGCGCACGGCTCCCCGGGCGCCGCGGACCAGCACGCTCCGCTGCTGGCCTACGAGCGCAGGCGCAGCGCGTCCGACGGTGTCTGGGAGTTCGGCTTCGTAGGCACCGAGACCGACTAGGACCAGACGCGCGACGGGTCGATGTGACGTGTTGCCCGGCCTCCAGAACGGGCGGCACGCCACATCGGCGCGGAGTTCGGGGCTCCGGCGGGCACGCGGCGCTCGCCGGAGCACATGCCGTTGATCTCCGAAGCGGCGCGGCCGCCTGGACCAGCCCCGTCGCCGGGACCGCTGCGCAAGACGAGTTCGAGGACGGGCGCTCAGGCCGGGTTCGGCTCCCGCCACATCGGATACAGCGACGGGCCACCGGGCAGCTCGATTGGCGCGCCCCGGTCGCGGAAGCCCAGCCGCGCGTACAGCCTGCGGCTGCGGGGCGTGCTGGCCTCCAGGTAGGTCGCCACGCCCTCGGCGTCCCAGCGCCGCAGCGCCGCGGTCAGCTCGCGGGTGCCGATCCCCGACGCCTGCACGGCCGGGTCGACGGCGATGAGCGCGAGGTACTGGTGCGGCTCGTCGGGGTGGTTCGCCGAGGTCAGCTCGCCGAACTCGCGGAAGCGCGGCGCGGCCGCACCCGCGATCTCCAGCAGCCGCCTGCCGCCCGCCTCGTCCAGCATCTCCGCCGGCCCATGCAGCGCGGAGAGCCAGACCTGCACCGCGTCGCCGTCCTCGCCGGTCAGCACCGAGCCCTCGCGCTCGGCGTGCTCCAGGACCATCCCGAACCATTCGCGGTAGAGGGCGGGCCGGGAAGCGGGGTCGGGCAGCAGCCACCGGGCTATCCCGTCGTCGCCGAACGCCCGCAGCAGGGTGCGCAACCGGGCGTCGTCGACCTCCTCACCGGACATCGACGGGTTCCTTCTCCACGCGGACGGTCGCCGACCGCGCGCCCATCCCGATCCGCGCGTAGGCGTCGGGCCGGTTGCGCCTGAGCACCAGCCCCCAGCCGAGCCCGGCCACGACGACGACCAGGTAGGCCAGCGGCAGCGCCCACGCCACCGGGTCGCCCTCCTCGACGCCGAGCACCGTGCCGAACGACAGCAAGGTCAGCACCAGGACCGCGCCCAGCGCGACCGCCGCCACGGAGGGCGCGACCAGCGTCTTCCACCGGCCGTGCGCGTTCGGCTCCGCGCGCAGGAAGTAGCCGACCACCGCAACCGAGGTGAAGGTGACCAGCACCAGGACGCCGAGCGCGCCGATGGAGGCGCACCAGTAGAACAGGTGGGTGATCGGGTCGAGCCCGGTGACGACCACCCCGAGCACGACGACCGCCGACACCGCGGTCTGCGACAGCGAACCCGGTACCGGGGCGCCGGTGCGGGCGCTGGTGGTGCCCCACACCCGCGGCCCGACGCCCTCGCGGCCGAGCGCGAAGAAGTACCGGGCGCACACGTGGTGGAACGACAGCATGCCCGCGAACAGGCTGGTGACGTAGAGGGCCGAGCCGATGGTGACCAGCAGGCCCGGCAGGCGCTCGCCCGCCAGCACGAACATCAGCTCGGTGGAGTGCGTCCTGGCCTGGTCCACGATCTGCGAGGGCCCGGTCGCCACCGTCATCGCCCAGGTCGACACGCTGTAGAGCCCGCCGATGAGCGCCAGCGAGATGTAGGTGGCGTAGACGACCGTGCGCGGGTTGCGCGCCTCCTCGGCGAGCACCGTGGAGTTCTCGAAGCCGATGAAGCCGGTGAAGGCGATCACCAGGATCACCCCGGCCGCCCCGGTGGCCAGATGCGCCGGGTTCAGCGTGGTGAGCACTATGCCCTGCGGCGAGGGCGAGGACACGAAGGCCACGTCGAACAGCACGATCACGGCGATCTCCGCGGCGAGCAGGACGCCGAGCACCTTGCCGTTGACGTCGATCCGCAACACGCCCAGGACGCCGATGGCCAGCACGCCCGCCCCGGCGAACAGCCACCACGGGATGTCGGCACCGCTGAGCTGGCGCACGAAGTCCGAGGCACCGACGCCGAATCCGCCGACGAGGCTGACCTCCAGGACGTTGTAGGAGACCAGGGCGAGACCACCCGCCGCGGTACCGCAGACCTTGCCCAGGCCCTTGGCGATGTAGGCGTAGAACGCGCCCGCGTTCTCGACGTGGCGCGCCATGGTGACGTAGCCGACCGCGAACAGCCCGAGCACCACCGCGATGGCCAGGTAGCCGATCGGGATGCCGCTGATCCCGCTGACCGCGAAGCCGCTGACCGCGCCACCGCCGACCACGGTCTCCGGCGCGGCGGCCGCGACCGTGAAGAACACGATCGACGTCACGCCGAGCCTGGCGCTGGCCAGCGAAGTGGACACTTTGGACGGTGGCAAGGCCACCCACCCCTTCCGCTCTTTCGTCAGTACTTCGGCGTCATGGCCGACTGCTCCCGCGCGGCGGCCACCTCGTTGACGACCGTGCGCAGCGGTCCCGGTATGCGCGGCTCCCACGACTCCATGCGGTGCTCGCCCTGGCGCGCGACCTGGCGTGCCAGCAGCTGCCGCACCACGCCGGTCTCCCTGGCCAGCAGCGCGAAGGTGATCCCGACCAGCGTCTCCGGCTCGGTGATCATGCCGTTGCGCCCGTTGGCCGGATCAGGTTCGGTGAACAGGCGTTCCAGGTCCTCGGCGGGCGCCAGCGGAGCGGTCGAGGCCAACCGCCACGCGCTGGCCGGGCTGCCGCGCCAGCCTGCCGACACCGGGACCTCGTGCAGCACGTCGATGATCGTCAGCCGCGCGCGCACCTTCTGCGTGGCGGTCTGCGCCAGGTACTCCAGCCAGGTCCGCAGGTCGTGGCCGCCTTCTTCCCGGATCTCCCGCAGCACCACCCAGGACAGGTAGTCCGGGCAGCGCCCGAGACCGCTGGCGCGCACGGTCGGGGTGACGGTGATCTCCTCGTCGAGGATGAGCTCGCCCAGCAGGCCGCCGGCGCAGCCGAGCGCGAGCAGCCCGGGGTCGACGCGGGTGGACAGTCGTTGTTCACCGGCGTGGGCGGCGAGGAAGATCCTGTCGGCGAGCCGGAGCGGAATCCCGGTGGACTCCGGCGTGTCGTTCATCGCCGGGCACCTCCCGCGGGTACCGTCCGTCCACTCCCCACCGTCGAGCCCTTCGGCGGCATGCACACCCCAGCCGTTTCCCTCCCGTCCCGTGACCGGGACGGACAGCGCACGCCCGGGCCCGCACCTTTCCCAAGCCCCGAAACGTGTCCGAGTATGCGCACACAGTAACGCATGATCAGGCTATTTCAAGGTCCTCCCGATGGGACGCTCGCTACACCGGGCGTCCCCGGCTTGGTTGAATGAACGATGATTCTCACTCAAAGTGATGGGCCGGAGTGGTCGCCGTCACCACCGCCGCGCACCCGCGGTACCGGACCCGCCGCCTTGACTTCGAGCTAACGTGAAGTTCGAGGATCGGTGCCACCACCACGTTCCTGCCCGGAAGGACCGCGACCATGACCGTGAGCTGGGAGACCATGCGCTCATTCGCCAGCGACGACTCGGTGACCCGCCAGCGGCTGGCACCCGGCACCGCCCGCCGCATCCTCGGCTACGCCCGCCCGTACGTGCGCGACATCGTGCCGTTCCTGGTCACCGTCGCGGTCGCGGCGGTGCTGGGGATCGTCACTCCCCTGCTGTTCAAGGCCATCATCGACAACGGCATCCAGGCCAGGAACCTGCCGGTCGTGGTGTGGCTGTCGCTCGCGGTGGCCGGTGTGGCGCTGGCCGAGGCTGCGCTGTCGCTGCTGCAGCGCTGGTACTCGTCCAAGCTCGGCGAGGGCCTGATCTACGACCTGCGCGCGCAGGTCTTCGACCACGTCCAGCGGATGCCGGTGGCCTTCTTCGTCCGCGCCCAGACCGGTTCGCTGGTCAGCAGGCTCAACAACGACGTCATCGGCGCGCAGCGCGCTCTCACCAGCACGCTGTCCTCGGTGGTCTCCAACGTGCTGAGCCTGGTGCTGGTGCTGGCCACGATGTTCACGCTGTCCTGGCAGATCACGCTGGTCGCGCTGGTGCTGCTGCCGCTGTTCCTGCTGCCGGTGCGCTGGATCGGCCGCAGGCTGCAGCGGGTCACCCGCGAGCAGATGAAGGTCAACTCCGAGCTGAGCTCGCTGATGACCGAGCGCTTCGGGGTCGCGGGCGCGATGCTGACCAAGCTCTACGGCAGGGCCGACGAGGAGTCGGGCCGGTTCACCGAGCGCGCAGGCCGGGTCCGCGACCTCGGGGTGGTCTCGGCGATGTACAGCCGGGTGTTCTTCGTCGCGCTGACCCTGCTGGCCGCGCTGGCCACGGCGATCGTCTACGGCCTGGGCGGCGGCCTGGTGCTGGCCGGGGTCTTCCAGCTCGGCACCCTGGTCGCGCTGGCGGCGCTGCTCAACCGCCTCTACGGACCGCTGACCGCGCTGTCCAATGTGCACGTCGACGTGATGACCGCGCTGGTCAGCTTCGACCGCGTCTTCGAGGTGCTGGACCTGCGGCCGATGATCGAGGAGAAGCCCGGTGCCAGGGACCTGCCCGCCGGCGCCGCCGACGTCGAGTTCGACGGGGTCTCCTTCCGCTACCCCGCCGCCAGCGAGGTGTCGCTGGCGTCGCTGGAGTCGGTGGCTCACAACGACAACGCCCCGGCCCACGAGGTGCTGCACGACATCTCCTTCCGCGCCGAGCCCGGCCAGACGATCGCGCTCGTCGGGCCATCGGGAGCGGGCAAGACGACGATCACGCACCTGGCGGGCCGGCTCTACGACGCCGACTCGGGTGCGGTGCGCATCGGCGGCACCGACGTCCGCGACGTCCGGCTGGCGTCGCTGTACTCCACCGTCGGCGTGGTCACCCAGGACCCGCACCTGTTCCACGACACGATCCGCGCCAACCTCACCTTCGCCCGGCCCGGCGCCACCGACGCCGAACTGCTGGAGGCCCTGCGCACCGCGCAGCTCCAGCACCTGGTGGAGGCCCTGCCGGACGGGCTGGACACCGTCGTCGGCGACCGCGGCTACCGGCTCTCCGGCGGGGAGAAGCAGCGGCTGGCGATCGCCCGCCTGCTGCTCAAGGCGCCGCCGATCGTGGTGCTCGACGAGGCGACCGCGCACCTGGACTCCGAGTCCGAGGCCGCCGTGCAGAAGGCGCTGCGCACGGCGCTGTCCGGGCGGACCGCGCTGGTGATCGCCCACCGGCTGTCGACCATCCGGGAGGCCGACCGGATCCTGGTCGTCTCCGCGGGCCGCATCGCCGAGGACGGCACGCACGAGGAGCTGCTGACGCGCGGCGGGCTCTACGCCGAGCTGTACCGCACGCAGTTCGCTCAGGGCGGCCCCGGTGACCGCGACGACGACCTGCTGACCGCCTGACCCCGGGGCGCTACGCGAAAAAAGATCCCGGTGCCAGAGGGCGCCTGGGTTCCACCCACGCCACTACGCGAGGTGAGTGCGAAGCACTCAGCGGCCGACCTGCGTGCACAGGCGGCCATCGGGGTCCAGGTGCGCCAGCACCGCGCCGCAGATCTCGTCGAGCCGGCGCACCTGGTCCTCGTCGAGCCCGTCGAAGATCATCGAGCGGACCTGCTCGACGTGGCCGGGAGCGGCCTCCCGGACCTTCCGGTAGCCGGCTTCGGTCAGTTCGGCGACGTTGCCCCTGCCGTCGGCCGCGGCCCGGTGGCGGCGGACCCAGCCGCGAGCCTCCAGCTTCGACACGACGTGCGACACCCGTGACGGCGAGGCGTTGGCCTGCGCGGCGAGGTGGCTCATGCGCAGTGCGCGGTCCGGGTCCTCCGACAGCATGGCCAAAACCCAGTAGCCGAAGTGGGTCAGGTCGGAGTCGCGCTGCAACTGCGCGTCCAGCCCGGCGGGCACCACCGTCATCAGGGCCGCGAACTTGCGCCACGCGCGCTGCTGCTCGTCGCTCAACCACCGGGGCTCGTCCACGACGGCGAGCTTACCGGGAATGGTCCTACCAGCGGTCGCGTCCGCTTCCGCGTCACTTCCAGCTCAGCAGTTCGCCGGCGCCGCGCGTGTTGATCACGCGGTCCGCCGGGACCTCGCACTCCTGCGCCCTCGCACACCCCAGGTGCAGCCAGTCCAGCTGGCCCGGGGCGTGGCCGTCGGAGTCGATGCTGAACACGCAGCCCAGCTCCAGCGCCCGGCGCAGCAACGGCCGGGGCGGGTCGAGCCGGTCGGGCCTGGAGTTGATCTCGACCGCCGTCCCGTGGTCGCGGCAGGCGCGGAAGACCTCGTCGGCATCGAACTCCGACTGCGGGCGCGGCCTTCCCACCACCCGCCGTCCGGTGCAGTGCCCGAGGACGTCGACGTGCGGGTTGCGCACCGCGGCGCACATCCGCCGGGTCATCGCGGCCGAGTCCATCCGGAGCTTGGAGTGCACGCTGGCCACCACCACGTCAAGCTCGGCGAGCAGCGCCTCCTCCTGGTCCAGCGAGCCGTCGTCGAGGATGTCGACCTCGATCCCGGTGAGGATCCGGAACGGCGCCATCCGGTCGTTGACCTCGGCCACCACCTCCAGCTGCCGCCGCAGCCGCTCGGCGGAGAGCCCGTTGGCCACGGTCAGCCGCGGCGAGTGGTCGGTGAGCACCATCCACTCGTGACCGAGGTCGCGCGCGGTCTCGGCCATCTCCTCGATCGGGCTGCCGCCGTCGGACCAGTCGGAGTGGGTGTGGCAGTCGCCGCGCAGGGCCGCGCGCAGCTCCCGTCCCTCCTCCGGCCGTTCGGCCTCCGAGCGGAGCCGCCGCAGGTAGTCGGGCACGTCGCCGTGGTGGGCCTGTTCGACGACCTTGGCCGTGGTCTTGCCGACGCCGGGCAGGTCGGTCAGCCGTCCCGACTCGACGCGGTCGCCGACGTCTTGCGCCGAGGCCACCGCCTCGGCCGCGCGGCGGAACGCACGCACCCGGTAGGTCGGCTCCCCGCCGCGCTCCAGCCAGAACGCGACCTCCCGCAACGCCCGCACCGGATCCATCCGTCCTTGGTAACGCCTGCCAGCCCGCGACGCACCCCGGCGATTTCGAGCTCCCAGCGGTCTTGGCCGCGCCCGCCCTTCGGGCGTTAGATGGCGAACGAAAGGTAGAACCACTAGACGCGAGGTGGCAGTTGCGGGAAGAGGGAACGACCCACCGGACCGGTCAGACGCACGAGCTGGCGATCCTGCCCGGTGACGGGATCGGCAACGAGGTCATGCCGGAGGCGCTGCGGGTGCTCGACGCGGTCGGCGCCAAGCACGGGATCAGGTTCCGGTACCGGCATTTCGACTGGAACTGCGAGACCTACAAGACCACCGGCCGGATGATGCCCGAGGACGGCCTCGACCGGCTGCGCGAGCACGACTCGATCCTGCTCGGGGCGGTCGGCTGGCCAGGCGTGCCCGACCACATCTCGCTGTGGGGGCTGCTGCTGCCGATCCGCCGGGCGTTCGACCAGTACGTCAACCTGCGGCCGGTGCGTCTGCTGCCGGGCGTGACGCCGCCGGTGCGGGACAAGGCGCCGGGCGACATCGACTTCTGGGTGGTGCGCGAGAACACCGAGGGCGAGTACTCCCAGCTCGGCGGGCGCCAGGGCGAGGGCACCGAGAACGAGATGGTCCTGCAGACCGCCGCCTTCACCCGGCGCGGGACCGACCGGATCCTGCGCTACGCCTTCGAGCTGGCTCGCAGGCTGGGCAAGCCGCACGTCACCTCGGCCACCAAGTCCAACGGCATCTACTACTCGATGCCCTACTGGGACGAGCGCTTCGCGGCGATCGCGGCCGAGTACCCCGACGTGCGGGTGGACCAGGACCACATCGACATCCTGTGCGCGCGGTTCGTCATGTCGCCCGAGCGGTTCGACGTGGTCGTGGCCAGCAACCTCTTCGGGGACATCCTGTCCGACCTCGGCCCCGGGGTGACCGGGACGATCGGCGTGGCGCCCTCGGGCAACATCAACCCGGAGCGCGTGCACCCGTCGACGTTCGAGCCGGTGCACGGCTCGGCGCCGGACATCGCGGGCAAGGGCATCGCCAACCCGATCGGCCAGATCTGGTCGGCCGCGCTGATGCTGGACCACCTCGGCGAGGCCGAGGCGGGCGCCGACGTCGTCGCCGCCATCGAGTCGGTGCTCTCCGACGACTCGGCTCCGCGCACGCCGGACCTGGGCGGGACCGCGTCCACCGAGGACCTCGGCAAGGCGGTGGCCGCCGCGGTGTGAGGCGCGCGGTGGGTGCCCGCGGGCACCCACCGCCTCAGCCGGCGATCCGGGCGGCGAAGGCGAAAAGCAGGTCCTCGTCGCCGGGCCGGCAGACGAGCTGGAGCCCGGCCGGCAGTCCCCGCGAGGTGCCCACCGGCACGGTCAGCGCGGGGACTCCGGCGATGTTCCAGGGACTGGTGAGCGAGAGCAGTCCCCATCGGACCTCGACCTCGCGGCCGTTGACCTCGATCTCGCGCTGCCCGATCGCGGGTGCGGTGAAGGGGGTCGTGGGCAGCGCGAGCAGGTCGTGGCGCGACAGCAGGTGCGCGACCTCCGCGCGCCACCGCTGCCGTTCCTCGAACGCCCGGACGTGGCGCCAACCGGGTGTCCGCGCCGCGGCGCGGAGGCGTTCGAGGACCTCCGGGGTGAACAGCTCGGGCGCGTCGGCCACCCGCTCGGCGTGCACGGCGTAGGCCTCGGCATCCTGGATTCCGTTGTAGGTCCGGCGAAGCCCGGCCGCGTCGCCGAGCTCGACCTCCTGCACCGTCCGGCCGGACAGCGCCGCGCGGGCGAGCTCCTCGACCTCGCGGTCGGTCTCGAACAGCGACCCGGGAGCGATCCAGCCCACCGTCGCGGGCCCGCCCGTGGACCGCGGCGACCCGGCGCGCAGACCGGCGAGGACGCGGTAGGCGGTGCGGCAGTCCCGGGGCGTCCCGGCGATGACGCCGACGTGGTCCAGCGAACGCGAGAGCGGGAACACCCCGTCGGCCGGGACGGCGCCGTAGGCGGGTTTGAAACCGGCGACACCGCACAGCGCCGCCGGGATGCGCACCGAGCCGCCGGTGTCGGTGCCGATCGCGAGCGGGACCATCCCGGCGGCCACGGCGGCGGCGCTGCCCCCGCTCGAGCCACCCGACATCGCGGCGGGGTCGTGCGGGTTGCGCGACGCACCGCCTGCCGCGCGGTCGCCGGTCGGCCCGTAGGCGAACTCGTGCGTGGTGGTCTTGCCGACGATCACCGCTCCACCGGCGCGGAGCCGGCGCACGCACTCGGCGTCCGCTGTGGACACGTGGTCGGCGAAGTGCGCCGAGCCCATCGTCGTGCGCATCCCGGCGGTCTCGATGACGTCCTTCACGGCAACCGGAATCCCGTGCAGCGGCCCCAGGTCGTCACCCGCCGCGAGCTCCGCGTCGGCCTTGCGCGCCGACTCCAGCGCGCCTTCGGCGTCCACGGACACGAACGCGTTGATCTCCTGGTCGAGGCCGCGGACGGCGTCAAGCGCGTGCGCGGTGAGCTCCGCGGACGTGACCGCGCCCGTGCGGAGCCGGTCGGCCAGGCCCTGGAGGTCCTGTCCGGCGAAGTAGCCCCGCTCAGGCGTATTCCGAGATGACACCCGAACCCCTTTCCCCGGGAGCGGTGAAAGACAGGATCATCCGCCGCGGGTCGTTCATCCGTCAACGTTCCGGTGGGTGGACTCCGTCCCTCCTCCGGAGGACCAGCGGCGCGGTGGCCATACCGGCGACCAGCCCACCACGACGACGAGCACGACCACCTCGTCGAACCGGAACGCGCAGGCCGGCCGCGGAGTCACCACAACCGTGGTGACTCCGCGCCGGTGGTCGAGCGCGACCGGCCGGCTTCAGCGCCGCCTGCGGCGGGCGGGCTCGGTCGATCGGGTGAGCAGGCCCCTGGCGACGATCTCCAGCACCACGACGATGGCCACCGACTCCACCGCGAGCAGTCCCACCAGCACGAAGAGCTGCACCAGACCAGCCTCGACCGGTCCTGCCCCGCCGAGCATCATGCCCACGAAGGCGCCCGGGAGGGTGACGGTGCCGACCGTCCGGGTCTGGTCCAGCGCGGGGACGAGCGCCGAGCCCGCGACGGGACGGGCCACCTCCATGCGCGCGTCCCGCTCGGTCATGCCCAGCGCCAGCGCGGCCTCCACCTCGCCCTTGCGCTGCGACAGCTCGTCGAGCAGCCGCCTCCCGGCCAGAGCCGTGGCGGTGAGCGCCCCGCCGATCAGCTGGCCGACCAGCGGGATCAGCACCAGGCCGGTCGTCGGCACCGCCGCGCTGACCAGCAGCAGCGCCACCACCGGCGCCACCCCGGCGGCGATCGGCAGGGCCGTCCACCACCAGGTCCGGTCGAGGGTGATGCGGCGGCCCGCGGTGCGGGTGGCCACCGCGAACATCACGAAGATGAACAGGCCGACCAGCGCGCCGAAGCCGACGATGTAGGCGATGACGAGGGCGACCGCGAGCAGCTGGACGGCACCGCGCACGCCCGCGACCAGGATCGGCCGGTAGTGCCCGATCCCGCCGAGCCCGACCACCGCGGCGGCGGCGACCAGCAGGACGGCGACGACCACCCCCAGGGCCGGGGTGATCGGAATCGAACCCGACGACACCCGGCCGACCTTACGTCGTCGGCGCCCGGGCCGACCTGCCGAGCGTTCGCTCAGGCCGACGTGTCGAGCAGCTCGGTCGGCTCGGTGATGACGTCGACGAGCGCGCCGTTGCGGGTCACCGTGATCTGCAGCGGCTTGCCGATGGCCTCGGCGAACATCAGGCGTTGCAGGCCCTGCGCGTCGCGCACCGGTCGCCCGCCCGCGGTGAGCACGAGGTCGCCGGGGTGCAGTCCGGCGCGGGCCGCCGGGCTCTGGCGCACCACGTCGACCACCCGCAGCCCGGTGCGCTGACCTGTCCGTGCGGCCAGATCCTCCGGCAGCGGGGCGGGCGTGGTCACCAGCCCCAGGAAGGCTCGGCGGACTCGGCCGAAGCTCACCAGCGAGTCGATGATGCGCCGGGTCGTGGAGTTGACGGGGATCGCCAGTCCGAGCCCCACGCCGGCGACGGCGGTGTTGATCCCCACGACGACGCCGCGCGAGTCGGCCAGCGCGCCGCCGGAGTTGCCGGGGTTGAGCGCGGCGTCGGTCTGGATGACGTCCTCGATGATGCGCGCCGCGTGGCCGCTGCGGGCCGGCAGCGACCGGCCGAGGCCGCTCACCAC
Source organism: Saccharopolyspora erythraea (assembly GCF_018141105.1). Classification (NCBI taxonomy): domain Bacteria; kingdom Bacillati; phylum Actinomycetota; class Actinomycetes; order Pseudonocardiales; family Pseudonocardiaceae; genus Saccharopolyspora; species Saccharopolyspora erythraea. The sequence goes on from NZ_CP054839.1 coordinate 4,754,874, forward strand.
TCCGGCGGTCACCGAGCCGGCGAGCCCGAGCGGGTTGCCCACCGCCACCACCAGCTGGCCGACCACCAGTTCGTCGCTGTCGCCCAGCCGCACCGGTCCGGGCGTGGCGCCTTCGGCCCGCACGACCGCCAGGTCCGACAGCGGGTCGGAGCCGGTGACCGCGAAGGGCGCGGTGGTGCCGTCGGCGAAAGCGGCCGTGCCGCGCCGGGCCCCGCCCACGACGTGGGCGTTGGTGAGCAGGAACCCGTCGGAGGTGAACACGACCGCCGACCCGCTGCCGTCGCCGCGCTCGCCCGGCACGTGCAGGCTCGCGACCTTCGGCGTGATGGCCGACGCCACCGCCGTCACGGTGCGCGAGTAGGCGTCGAGGGCCTCGCCGTCGAAGGGCTCGGAAGGACGTCCTGATGCGGTGGTCATCGCGGCCTCCGGTCACGGGAGCGATGCTGGTGACTGCGCAACACCGGCCGTCCCCGCCGCATTCCCGGCCCCGATGCCCGGACCGGCGGGGCGCTCTCGCACCGCGGCGCGTCCCACATGACGGGCGGTCCGGTGCCCCTGGCGCCACTGCGACCACATCCGCCACGAGTTCGCGGCCCGCCCGTGGAAACGCCGCTACCAGCGACTATCGTTTTCCGGTCACCGATTTGGAGCCGATCGTTGGGAAGGACCATGGCGCAACCGCACGGCATCGACCACTACGACGCGACCTTCGCGCGCGATCTCGCGTGGGCGCAGAAGCTGCACGAGCAGCTCGACGAGCTGCCCACCACCCCCGAGCCCGGCGAGTCGACCGACTGACCGGCTTCCTCCTTCTCGCCCACCCCGGCAACCGGCACCGTCACGCAAGCCCCTGGAAGATCCCTCAGGTCTCCTCGTGCCCGTAGCCCGCGGGCAGGTAGACCGAGAGCAGGTCCAGCAGCCGGTTGACGTCCACGGGCTTGGTGATGATGTCGGTGGCCCCCGCGGCCAGGCTGCGCTCCCGGTCGCCCTTCATCGCCTTCGCCGTGACCGCGATGACCGTCAGGTCCCGGTAGCGCGGCATCTGCCGGATCGTCTCGATGGTCGCGTTGCCGTCGAGCTCGGGCATCATCACGTCCATCAGCACCACCGTGATGTCGCAGTGCTCCTGCAACGCCTGCAGCCCGGCCACGCCGCTGTCGGCGTAGACCACCTGGAGGCCGTGCTGCTCCAGCAGCGTGGTCATCGCGTAGACGCTGCGCTGGTCGTCGTCGACCAGCAGCACCTTCTCGCCGTTGAACCGGATCGAGTCGTGCGGCGGCACGACCTCCTGCTCGGCGGGCTCGTGGGCGTGCGCCTCCCGGCGGGCCAGCTCCGAGACCCGGAACGGCGGGTCGATGCCCTCGGCGGAGACGTCGAACGCCGTCTCCGAGGCCACCGTGACCGGCTTGCGCTCTGCGGACTCGTGGCCCGGCTGGAGCTGCGACCCGCCGTTCCGCCCGGCCTCCGGCACGAGTTCCCCGCCCACGACCTCCGTCTCGACCGGCAGGTACAGGGTGAAGGTGCTGCCGACCCCGACATCGCTGCGGACCTGCAACTCCCCGCCCAGCAGCGTGGTCAGCTCCCTGCTGATGGACAGGCCGAGCCCCGTGCCGCCGTACTTGCGCGAGGTGGTGCCGTCGAGCTGCTGGAAAGCCTCGAAGATCCGGCTGAGCTTGTCGGCGGGGATGCCGATCCCGGTGTCGCGCACCGCGAACGCGACCCGCTGCCCGGCCGAGCGCAGCGCGGGCACGGTGACCTCGGTGGCCGGGGCCGGGCGGATCCGCAGCTCCACCTTTCCCTTGTCGGTGAACTTCACCGCGTTCGACAGCATGTTGCGCAGGATCTGCTCCAACCGGTTGCGGTCGGTGCGCAGGCTGGGCGGCAGCGACGGGGCCACCACCACGGAGAACTCCAGGCCCTTGTCCTCGGTCAGCGGCCGGTAGAGCGACTCCACGTGCTCGGTCAGCTCGCTGAGCTCGACGTCCTCGGGCAGCAGGCTCATGTGCCCTGCCTCCACCTTGGACAGGTCGAGCACGTCGTTGATGAGCTGGAGCAGGTCGGTGCCCGCGGAGTGGATGGTCTTGGCCAGGTCGACCTGCTGCGGGGTGAGGTTGCCCTCCATGTTGTCGGCCAGCAGCTTGGCCAGGATGAGCGCGCTGTTGAGCGGGGTCCGCAGCTCGTGGGACATGTTGGCCAGGAAGTCCGACTTGTAGGTCGAGGCCTGCGACAGCTCGTGCGCGCGCTCCTCCAGCTCCTGGCGGGCCTGCTCGATCTCGATGTTCTTGAGCTCGATGTCGCGGTTGCGGCTGGCCAGCAGCGCCGCCTTCTCCTCGAGCTCGGTGTTGGAGCGCTGCAGCTCGATCTGCTGGCGCTGCAACTGCTCCGACCGCGCCTGCAGCTCCTGGGCCAGGTGCTGCGACTCGCCGAGCAGCGCCTCGGTCCGGGAGTTGGCGACGATGGTGTTGACGTCGATGCCGATGGTCTCCCTCAGCCGTTCCAGCAGGTCCAGGTGCAGCGGGGTGAACGGGCGCAGGGAGGCCAGCTCGATGACGCCGAGGACCTCCCCCTCGAACAGCACCGGCACCACGACGACGTTGACCGGCGCGGAGCCGCCGAGCCCCGAGCCGATGCGGATGTAGTCCGGCGGGGCCTCGGCGACCAGGATGGTCTGCTTGTCCACCGCGGCCTGCCCGACCAGCGACTCGCCGAGGGCGAAGCGCACCGGTGAGCCGTTGTGCGAGACCGGCCTGCCGTAGCCCGCGGTCTGCTCCAGCACGACCGCGTCGTCCTGCTGGCGAGTGAGGAAGAACGCCCCGTGCTGCGCCGAGACCAGCGGGGTCAGTTCGCTCATGATCAGCGAGGAGAGCGCGTCGAGATCGTGCAGGCCCTGCATCAGCGCCGACATCCGGGCCAGGTTGGTCTTGAGCCAGTCCTGCTCCTGGTTGGTGCGGGTGGTCTCCTTGAGGTTGCCGATCATCCGGTTGATGTTGTCCTTGAGGTCGGCCAGCTCGCCGGAGGCGTCGATGGTGATCTGGCGGGTCATGTCGCCCTCGGTGACCGCGGTGGCCACCGCGGCGATCGCGCGGACCTGCGCGGTGAGGTTGCCCGCCAGCTGGTTGACGCTCTCGGTCAGCCGCCGCCAGGTGCCCGAGACGTCGGCGACCTCGGCCTGACCGCCGAGCTTGCCCTCGGTGCCGACCTCGCGGGCCACCCGGGTCACCTCGGATGCGAAGGCCGAGAGCTGGTCGACCATCGTGTTGATGGTGGTCTTGAGCTCCAGGATCTCACCGCGGGCGTCCACGTCGATCTTCTTGGACAGGTCGCCGCGCGCGACCGCCGTGGTCACCTGCGCGATGTTGCGCACCTGGCTGGTCAGGTTGCGGGCCATGAAGTTGACGTTGTCGGTGAGGTCCTTCCAGGTGCCGGCCACGTTGGGCACCCTGGCCTGACCGCCGAGCATGCCCTCCGTGCCGACCTCGCGGGCCACCAGCGTGACCTGCTCGGCGAAGGCGCGCAGCGTCTCGACCATGCCGTTGATCGTCTCGGCCAGCGCGGCCACCTCGCCCTTGGCCTCGACGGTGATCTTCTTGGACAGGTCGCCGCCTGCGACCGCGGTGGCCACCGTGGCGATGCTGCGGACCTGGCTGGTCAGGTTGTCGGCCATGATGTTGACGTTGTCGGTGAGGTCCTTCCAGGTCCCCGCGACGCCGTGCACCCTGGCCTGACCGCCGAGCTTGCCCTCCGTGCCGACCTCGCGGGCCACCCGGGTCACCTCGTCGGCGAACGCCGAGAGCTGGTCGACCATCGTGTTCAGCGTGTTCTTCAGCTGCAGGATCTCCCCGCGGGCGTCCACGTCGATCTTCTGGCTCAGGTCGCCGCGGGCGACCGCGGTGGCCACCTGGGCGATGTTGCGGACCTGCGCGGTGAGGTTGTTGGCCATGAAGTTGACCGATTCGACCAGCGCGCGCCAGGTGCCCGCGGCGGCGGGCACCTCCGCCTGACCGCCGAGCCTGCCCTCGCTGGCGACCTCGCGGGCCACCCGGGTCACCTCGTCGGCGAACGCCGAGAGCTGGTCGACCATCGTGTTCAGCGTGTTCTTCAGCTCCAGCGTCTCGCCGGAGACCTCCACGGTGATCTTGCGGGTGAGGTCGCCCGCGGCGACCGCCTTGGCGACCTGGGAGATGTCGCGGAGCTGTCCGGTGAGGTCGGCGGCCATCTCGTTCACCGAGTCCGCCAGCTCCCGCCAGGCCCCCTCCAGCCCCGGCACGTGCGCCTGACCGCCGAGGCGGCCGTGCGTGCCGATCTCACCGGTCACGCGGCTGATCTCGGCGGTCAGCGTGGAGAGCTGGTCCAGCAGCCCGTTGACGGTCCAGGTCAGCGAACCGAGCCTGCCGGGCAGCGCGAGGTCACCGGCACGGCGCGGCAGCCGCTGGCTGAGGTCGCCCCTGGCGACCGCGTCGAGCACCCGGCTCAGCTCGGTCGCGGGGCCGAGGACGTTGCGCACGATCCCGTTCACCGCGGCGGCGTTGTTCGACCAGCTCCCCCCGGGGGGGCCCATCGCGGCCACCGGCTCGATCGGCCACTCACCTTCGTTGGCCGCGCGGCCCACCCGATCCAGCTCGGCGGCCAGGCCCTGGTTGCGCTCGGCAAGCTCGTTGAACGCCGAGGCGATCTCGGACCACAGGCCGTCGTCGGAGACCACGAGCCTGCGCCGGAAGTTGCCGTCCCGCAGGTCGCGCAGACCGGCCAGCAGCCGCTGCGCCATCGCCTGGTTGACGGTCTGTCCCACCGCGTCGCCGCGCTGCTCGGAGCGCGCCGCACCGCGCTGCGACGGTAGTGCCATGAGAGCCCTCCGACCAGCCGTTGCTCTTGAGCGCGAATCTAGGTGACTCCGCGGCGGCCCGCACAGGGCAACAATGCCCAGCGCCGCAGGTCAGTGCCTCCGCGAGTCCTTGTCCAGGCGGAGCTCGGTGGCCAGCACGGCCGCCTCGCTGCGGTGGCGCATCGCCAGCTTCGACAGCATCTGCGAGACGTAGTTCTTGACCGTCTTCTCGGCCAGGTACATGCGCTGGGAGATCTCGCGGTTGGTCAGGCCCTCGCCGATCAGCTCGAGCACCTCTCGTTCGCGGGCGGTGAGCTCGCGCAGCGGGTCGGCCTGCTCCTGCTCGCGGCGCAGCCAGGCCAGCATCGCCTCGGTCTTCTTCGCGCTGAGCAGCGACTCGCCCGAGCCCGCGGTGCGGATGGCGTTGACCAGTTCCTCACTCACCACGCCCTTGAGCACGAAACCCGCCGCACCCGCGATGATCGCGTCCATGAGCGCGTCGTGATCGTCGAAGGAGGTGAGCATCAGGCACCGCAGTCCGGGCTGGCGCGACTGCAGCTCCCGGCACAGCTCCACCCCGTTGCCGTCGGGCAGCCGGACGTCGAGCACCGCCACGTCCGGTTTCGCCTGCGGCACCAGCGCCAGCGACTCGGCGACCGTGGATGCCTCGCCGATGAGCTCCAGGTCGCTCTCGGCGGTGACCAGTGCGGCGATGCCGCGACGGATCACCTCGTGGTCGTCCACCACGAACACTCGTGTCGTCATGTCGCTCCCCCTGCCCTTCCAACCGCCGCAGCCCGCCCCTTCGGTCCCCAGGGCGGTGCAGCACGCTTTCGACGCTGGCCGTGCGGAGGCAGTGACCAGGATAAATACCCTGAAGACTCTGTGCCCACCACGAGTGGGCGCGCTCGACACCGCCGCACCTCCGCACAGCCACGCGGAGCCCCCGGCTATTGCCCATTAGAGTGACGCACGCCACAATGCGGGTCCGGCTCCGCGATGTGGAGGTGGCGCCATGACCGCGGCGAAGCACCCGGCCCGGCCGATCCCGATGCTCGGCAAGGCCACGGCGGTGCTCGACGCGGTCTGCGCCCACCACGACGGGCCGCCCCTGGCGCGAGGTCCACGAGGACAGGGGTATGCGCGACCGCACCGGCGAGACCGCACTGCTGTTGGTCCGCCACGGCGACCACCGGCTGTTGACCGGCCCGGCCGAGATCGCTGCTCTGGTCCCGTCGTGGGGTCGCGGCGCCGCGCCGGCGGTTCGGCGACGCAGCGCGCAACCGCTGGACCAGGGCGTCACCGGCTGCCGGCGCCTCGGCCACCACGACCCCAGCACCACCAGCACCAGGAGGTGACCAGTGGACGCACCACCCGACCGTCCATCCCCCGGCGGGCAGCCGCCCGCCGTCGAACTGGAGTCGGTGACGATGACCTTCCCGTCGTCGCGCGGCTCCGGCTACACCGCGGTCCGAGACGTGGGCTTCGCGATCCCCCGGGGACGTTTCGTCTCCGTCGTCGGCCCCACCGGGTGCGGCAAGTCCACCGTGCTCAACGCGGTCGCGGGGCTCCTGCGACCGTCGCGGGGGCAGGTCAGGGTCCACGGCGAGGTACTGACCGGCCTCAACAGCCACGCCGGCTACCTGTTCCAGCAGGACGCGCTGCTGCCGTGGAAGACCGTCGCCGACAACGTCGCCTTCGGGCTGGAGCTGCGCGGCGTGGCCAAGGCCGAACGCCGGGAGCGTGCCCGCGAGTGGATCGGCCGGGTCGGGCTGACCGGCTTCGCCGACTCCTACCCGCACCAGCTCTCCGGTGGCATGCGCAAGCGCACCGCGATCGCCCAGACCTGGATCGGCGATCCCGACATCCTGCTGATGGACGAGCCGTTCAGCGCGCTGGACGTGCAGACCCGCCAACTGATGGAGAACGAGCTGCTGTCGCTGTGGACCGGCAGCGGCAAGACCGTCCTGTTCGTCACCCACGACCTCGAAGAGGCGGTGTCGATGTCCGACGAGGTGCTGCTGCTGTCGGCGGGCCCGGCGTCCCGGCTGGTGGGCGGATACCCGGTCGAGCTGCCCCGGCCCCGCGACCTGCTGGAGATCCGCGCCGACCCGGCGTTCACCGAGACCTACCGCGCGATCTGGTCCGACCTGCGGGACGAGGTGATGGCGACCTATGACCGCGGCTTCGCAAGCACCGGGAACTGACTCGACGCCGGCAGCCGACGTCGCGGTGCCCGCGCCCTCCCGGCGACGGCCGCTGATTCTGCTGGCCCAGCTCGGCCTCGGGGTGGCGGTCGTGGCGGGCTGGGAGGCCGGCTCGCGCGCCGGGGTGATCGACGAGTTCTTCTTCAGCTCTCCCGGCGACATCGCCCAGCGCGTCGGGCAGTGGCTTTCCAGCGGCGAGATCCTCTCCCACCTCGGGGTCACGCTGCTGGAGGCGGCGCTCGCCCTGGTCATCGGCGGGCTGCTGGGGCTCGGCGTGGGGTTCCTGCTGGCCAGGGTCCGCGTGCTCGCCGCGGTGCTGGACCCCTACATCAAGGTCCTCAACGCGCTGCCCCGCGTGGTCCTCGCGCCGATCTTCCTGCTGTGGTTCGGGCTGGGCATCTGGTCCAAAGTGGCCTTCGGCGTCACGCTGGTGTTCTTCATCGTCTTCTTCAACACCTACCAGGGCGTGCGGCAGGTCGACCGGGTGCTGATCGACAACGCCCGCATGCTCGGCGCGCGAGAGGGGCAGCTCCTGCGCCACGTGCTGCTGCCCAGCGCGATGACCTGGATCTTCTCCAGCCTGCACATCAGCGTGGGCTTCGCCATCGTCGGCGCCGTCGTCGGCGAGTACCTCGGCGCCTCCGAGGGCGTCGGCTACCTGATCTCGCAGGCCGAGGGCACCTTCGACACCACCGGCGTGTTCGCGGGCATGGTCGTGCTCTCGGTGGTGGTGGTCGTGGTGGACCTGCTGGTCAACCGGATCGAGCGGGCGCTGCTGCGCTGGCAGCCCGGCGCGCACGAGCAGCACTAGGGAGCGAGGAGTCTCAATGATCGTGTCAAGCCGCGTCGGTCTGGGGCGGTGGCGTGATCTGGAAGGTGCGGCCGTCGCGCAGCAGTGCCCAGATCACGTCGACCAGGCGGCGGGCGAGCGCGATCAATGCCTGGGTGTGCCGTTTCCCCTCGCCGCGTTTGCGCTGGTAGAAGGAACGGGAGGGGCTGTCGGGGCGTTTGATGCTCGACAGCGCGGCGAGGTAGAACACCCGCCGCAGGCCGCGGTGGTAGCGCTTCGGGCGGTGCAGGTTGCCGCGGACGCGCCCGGAGTCACGGGGGACGGGGGCCAGGCCGGCGTAGGCGGCCAGGCGGCCAGGGTTGCCGAAGGTGGTCAGCAGGTCGCCTCCGGTGTCGGCAAGCAGCTGGGCCCCCAGGATCGTGCCGAAACCGTCGACGCTGGTGATGCGTTCGGCCTCGGGGTGGGTTTCGAAGCGTTCGCCGAGTTGTTTGTCGAGGTCTTTGATTTCCCGGTCGAGCTCGAGCAGTTGGCGGGCCAGCCGGGCGATCAGCGGCGCGGTGATCGTTTCCGTGGGCAGCGCCACGGTTTGCTCGCTCGCGGCAGCCAGTGCTTTGTCCACGATGGACGGGACGCTGCGGGTGTGGGCCTGGTGTTCGGTCAGATAGGACCGCAGCCCGTCCTCTCCGGCGGCGCGGACGCCGTCGGGGGTCTGGAACCCGGTCACCAGGATCAGCGCGGAGCGGGTGGAGAAGTCGAACGCCCGCTCCAACGACGGAAAGATCGAGGCGAGCAGTTCGCGGATCCGGTTGATTCCGCGCACCCAGTCGGCCATGAGGTCCTCGCGGCGGGCGGTGAGCACACCCAGATCGGAGACGATGTCGTTTGGGCTGGTCACCGGGGTCAGGTCCCCGCGCATGCGGGCGGTTTCGGCGATGGTGCGGGCGTCTTTGGCGTCGGTCTTGCCCTCGCCGGCGAACGCTCCGGCCATCCGGTTGACCAGCCGCCCGGGCACGTAGACCACCGGCTGCCCGGTGCCCAGCAACAACGTGATCAGCAGGCCGGCGGCGCCGGAGGTCATGTCCACCGCCCAGACCACCTCGCCTGCCTTCTTGCCGGCCCGGGCGATCAACGCCTCGATCGCAACTTGGCCGTTGGTGACCTTCTGGCTGAATACGACCTTGCCGGTCTCGTCCACCACACACGCGTGGTGGGTGTGCTTGCCGACGTCGATGCCGACCCAGACGATCTCGCGGACCTTCACCGAGCCCGTCCTCCCGTCATCCCAGCTCAACCCCGTGGACGACCCCGCCGGCAGCTCCATAAACAGCGACCACGCGCACAGATCTCAATCAGCGGTCAGGGCGTCCAGAACAGCGAGGCGGCCACTCCTCGGGAGCCACCCAACGGCAAGACAACATCAGCCACACCCCGCCGCCCTGGGCATCCAGAACACCACGTCCTGAACACCAACGATCTTATGGAGGCAACATGCGCAACAGGAAGCTCTCGATGGTCGTGGCGGCGCTGCTGGCCGTCCTGGCGGTGGCGGCGGGCTGCGCGCCCAAACCCGGCAGCGGCTCCGGCCCGGCCGTGCGCATCGGCGTCGGCGGGCAACCGCTGCTGGTCTACCTGCCGACCACGCTGGCCGACCGGCTCGGCTTCTACCGCGAGGCCGGGGTGCAGGTCGAGCTGGAGGACCTGCAGGGCGGTTCCAAGGCGCTGCAGGCGCTGCAGGGCGGCAGCGTCGACGTGGTCAGCGGCTACTACGACCACGCGATCCAGATGCAGGCCAAGGGCCGCGACGTGGTGTCGTTCGTGAACATGCTGCGCTACCCGTCGCTGGTGCTGGCGGTGTCGCCGAAGGCGAGCAGGCCGATCAACTCGGTGGCCGATCTGAAGGGGGCCAACGTCGGGGTGACCGCGCCCGGTTCGTCGACCGACTTCTTCCTGAAGTACCTGCTGGTCAAGAACGGGCTCGCCGCCGAGGACGCGATCGTGCAGGGCGTCGGCGGCGACAGCACGGCGGTCGCGGCGATGGAACAGGGCAGGGTCGACGCCGCGGTGATGCTGGACCCGGCCGTGTCGCAGCTGCAGCAGCGCGTCGGCGCCGACCGGGTCCGGGTGCTGACCGACACCCGCACCGAGCAGGGCGTGCGCGAGGACTTCGGGGTCTCGACCTACCCCGCCGCGGTCCTGTACTCCACGCGGGAGTGGCTCGACGCGCACCCCGAGCAGGCCAGGCGCCTCGCGGCGGCCATCGTCCGGGCGCTGGAGTGGATCCGGACCCACTCGGCGCAGGAGATCGCCGACCGGATGCCGCCCGAGTACGCCGCGGGCGACCGGCAGGTCTACGTGCGCTCGATCGAACAGGTCAAGGCGGCCTACTCACCGGACGGCCGGATCGAGGCCGACGGGGCCGAGGCTGTGCGGTCGGTGCTGGCCCGGTTCATCCCGGAGGTCGCCGGGGCCGACATCGACCTCACGCGCACCTACACCAACGACTACCTCCCACCCGCTCCCTGACCCGCGCACGAGGACGGCGGCGGAGCGAACCCCGCCGCCGTCCTCGTGCGGTGGTGTCAGCCGCTGGTCGCGTACACGTTCTCCACGAAGTGCGCGAGCTGCTCGTCGCTGAGGTTGCGGGCCAGGTCGGCCTCGCTGATCATGCCGACCAGCCTGTGGTCGGCGATCACCGGCAGCCTGCGGATCTGGTGCTGTTCCATCAGGTTGAGGACCTGTTTCATGTCCGCGTTGGCATCGACCCAGTGCGGGGTCCCCTGCGCGAGCTCACCCGCCTTGACCTGGGACAGGTCCTTGCCTTCGGCACAGCACTTCACCACGATGTCGCGGTCGGTGATCATGCCGTGCAACCGGTCGTCGTTGCCGCAGATGGGCAGCGAGCCGACGTTGAGATCACGCATCATCTGAGCGGCCTTCTGCAGGCTTTCCCCCTCGTTCACGCACTTGGCGCCTGCGTGCATGATGTCGCGAGCCGTCGTCATGAGATCTCTCCTTTCGACGCTCAGCCAGTCGGCGGTGCGAGCACCGCGGCCGGCTCGCTCGGCCGTCCGCGTGCGGCGGCCGCTACCGGGTCGGGTCGGCTGGGCGTCCCCTGCCGCCCGACACCCGGTGACGGCGGATCAGGCGACGCTCACCTCGTCCCTTACCCGCAGGCGGCCACCGACCAAACCACCGACGGCGGTCAGCGCCGAGAGCCCGACCAGCAGCAGCGCGACCGCCCACGAACCGCCGCCCGCGGCCATCAGCGATGTGGCCGCCAGCGGCACGAACCCGCTGACCACGCCGCCGAGGTTGAAGGAGATCGACACGCCGCTGTAGCGCAGGTGCGGCGGGAACAGCTCGGTCAGCAGCGAGCCGGACACTGCGTAGGGCACCGACAGGCACGCCACTCCGAGCGTCACGGCGAGCACCACCAGCGGCGCGCTGCGGGTGTCGAGCATCCAGAAGACCGGGAAGGCCACCACCGCCGAGGCGACGCTGCCCGCCACGCACACCGTTCCGGGGCCGAGGCGTTCGGCGAGCCTGCCGAATACCAGCAGCACCGCGATCTCGACGACCGCCGCCACCAGCGTTGCCGAGAGCATCAGCGACCGGGGCAGTCCCAGCGTCTCGGTGCCGTAGCTGATCACGAAGGTGGTCAGCAGGTAGAACCCGCCGACGCCCAGCAGCGAGGCGCACAGCCCGGTCAGCACCCGGCCCAGCGAGTCGCGCAGCACCTCCACCACCGGCAGCGAGGCGCGTTCGTGCTGTTCGAGCAGCACGGTGAACAGCGGCGACTCCTCGACCCGGCGGCGCAGGTAGAGCGCCACGAACAGCAACGGGATCGCCGCCAGGAACGGCAGCCGCCAGCCCCACGCGTCGAAGGTCTCCGGCGGCATCAGCGAGACCAGGGTGAACGCACCGGAGGACAGCAAGGTGCCGATCGGTGAGCCGACCTGCGGCAGTGCGGCGTACCGGCCGCGGTGCTCCGGCGGGGCGTGCTCGACCGCCAGGGTCACCGCACCGCCCCACTCGCCGCCCACCGCGACGCCCTGCAGCACCCGCAGCAGCGTGAGCAGGACCGGCGCGGCCACGCCGATCGCGGTGTAGTCCGGAAGCAGGCCGATCAGCCCGGTCACAACGCCGATCATGGTCACCGTGATGATCAGCGACCGCTTGCGGCCGATCCGGTCGCCGACGTGGCCGAAGATCACGGCGCCGACCGGCCGGGCGACGAACCCGACCGCGAACGACGCGAAGGCCGCCAGGGTCGCCACGACGGGATCGCCGGTGGCGAAGTACAGGCGGTTGAACACGATCGACGCGGCCGTGCCGTAGAGGAAGTAGTCGTACCACTCCAGCGCGGTGCCCACGAACGCGGCGAAGGCGATCCGGCCGGCCTCGGCGTCGGTGACCCGTGGTGCCTGGTGGCTGTCTGTGCTGGTCATCTGGCGGCTCCGGAGGAGGTTGCGGGTGATGGGCCGGGTTGCGGCGAGGCGCCGGTGGTCCGCGACTCGACCCAGTCCGCGCCGTGCGCGCAGCGCCCTGCCACGAAGGTGGCCACGACGGGGACGGAGCCGATCCGCGAGGCGGGCACACCGAGCGGGTCCGCGCCGAGCACCACCAGGTCGGCGTGCAGGCCCGCCGCGAGGCGGCCCCGGTCGGACTCCTCGCACGAGGCCCACGCGGCTTCGGTGGTGTAGGCGCGCAACGCCTGCTCGGCGGTGACGCGCTCGTGTTCGCCGAGCAGCCGGCCGGTCCGGCTGGTGCGCTCGACCATGGACTGCACGCCCAGCAGGGGCGCTCCGGCCGCGACCGGCCGGTCGGAACTGCCGGGAACTCGCAACCCGGCGTCGAGGAAGGAGCGGTGCCGGTACAGCCACGGCGCCCGGTCCGGCCCGACCGCGTCGAACATCGTGTCGCCGATCTCGTGCAGGAACCGCGCCTGCGGTACCGGGACCAGCCCCAGTTCGGCCAGCGCCGTGATCTGGTCGGGCCGCACCAGCCCGGCGTGCTCGACGCGGTGGCGGACGCCCGGCCGCGGATGCTCGCGCTGCGCGGCGGCGAAGGCCTCGATCGCCACGTCCACCGCGGAGTCGCCGATCGCGTGCGCGGCGACCCGCCAGCCGCTGCGGTGCGCGTCGACCACGAGACTGCGCATGGCGGCCGGATCGCTCTGGAAGTAGCCGGAGCCGTGCGCGTGGTCGCAGAACGGTTCGGTGAGCGCGGCCGTGCGTCCGACCATCGAGCCGTCCAGGAAGATCTTCATCGGCCCGATGCGCAGGTGGTCGTCGCCGAACCCGGTGCGAATGCCCAGGTCGAGGCCGACGCGCACGTCGTCGTCGCGGTGACCGGCCAGCGGGTGCAGCGCGTCGCTCGCGACCATGAGCTGCACCCGCAACGGCAGCTCACCGCGCTCGCGGGCGAGCTGGTAGGCGGCGAGCTCGACGGGGCTGCGCCCGATGAACCCGCCGCCGATGCCGGCCTCCACCACGTGGGTCAGCCCTTCGGCGACGTAGTTGCGCGCCGCTCTGGCGACCGCGTCCGCCAACTCGTGCACCGGTACCGGCGTGACGAGGGCGTTCACCAGCTGTTGCGCCTGCTCTTCGACAAGCCCGGTGGGGCTTCCCGCGGCATCGCGCGCGACGACGCCGCCCTCGGGGACCTCGGCTGTCCCGTCGAGCACGCCCGCCCGCCGCAGCACCTCGCTGCTGACGCTGCACATGTGCCCGGAACGGTGCTTGAGCCACACCGGCCTGCCACCGCCGGCGCGGTCGAGCTCCGCGCGGTGGGGGTGGGCGCCCAGCACGGTGTCGTCGTAGCCGCTGCCGACCACCCAGCCGTCGTGGTCGAGGCCCGCGGCCCGCCGCGCCACCGCGGCGTGGACCTCCTCGAGGGTGGCGCAGCCGGTCAGGTCCACTTCGGACAGCGCCATGCCGTACCAGGCCATGTGGTTGTGCGCGTCACCGAAACCCGGCAACAGCACCGCACCGTCACAGTCGACGACGGTGCGCGCAGGCACCCCCGCCACCTCCTCGTCGAGACCGGCGACACGTCCGGCCAGCACCCCGACAGCGGAGGCCCTCGGGCGCCGGTCGTCCATGGTGCGGACCACGCCGTTGCGCAACAGCAGATCCAGCATCGGTCCTCCTCAGCCCAGGTGGTGCACGCGGGTCAGCGGCAGGGAGCTCGCGTGGTGCATCGCGATCGCCACGCCGTCGACCAGGACCGGTTCCGGCCCGGTCGGCACCTCGACGCGGGGCGTGGCGGTGTTGGCGACCATGTCGTGGCGGGTGAGGCCCCGGCTGCGCCGGATCGGCGCGTAGCGGACTCCCTCTGGCAGCGCGGCGCGGGTCCGGGAGTCGGCCAGGCACTGCTCGGAGACGAAGACCGAAGCAAGCCCGCGCGGCGCCGAGCCCAGGCCGCCGAAGAACGGGCCCATCACGCGCGGCTGGGTCAGCCTCGTCGAACCGGAGCCCGAACCGCTCGCGCCCCACGCGACGAACCCGGACTTGAGCACCAGTTCGGGCTGGGTGCCGAACCAGGCCGGATGCCACAGCACGATGTCGGCCATGCTGCCCGGGGTCAGGGCACCGACCTCGCGGCTCATGCCGTGCGCGATGGCCGGGTTCAGGGTGATCTTGGCCAGGTAGCGCAGCACCCGGGCGTTGGCGGGCCGGTCGGGCCCGGTCTCCCCGGCCAGCGCGGCCTGGACGTGGGCGAGCTGCCAGGTGCGGCGGGCGGTCTCGGCGATGCGGCCCATGCCCATCGAGTCGGAGTTGACGATGCTGATCGCGCCCCGGTCGTGCAGCGCGTTCTCGGCCGCGATGGCGTGCTCGCGCAGCCGGCTGCGCGCGATGGCGACGTCGCTGCCGAGGCTGCCGTGTCCCCTGTGGACGGTCATGGTCATCGGCAGCAGCTCGGCGGCGGTGGCCGGGGTCAGCGGCAGCGTCGGCGTGGTCGAGGAGGTGAGCACGTGCGGGTGGGAGACGATCTCCAGCAGGTCGGGGTGTCCGCCGCCGCCCTCCACGTGGTAGGCGTGCACCGTCCGCCCGCCGGTGGCGTCGAGGGTGTCGGCGAGGTAGCCCGACTCGTTGAGCGTGTCGGTGTGCAGGGCCACCGGCAGGTCCGAGTCCTCGGCGACGCCCAGGCAGGTGTCGACGATGTGCGGGGTGGCGCCCCAGTCCTCGTGGACCTTGAACCCGCCCGCGCCCGAGAGCACGGCCTGGTCCAGCAGCTCGGCCGACGACGACGAGCCGCGCGCCAGGAACGCCACGTTGACCGGGACGTCGCGCCACGCCTGGATCAGGGTGTGCAGGTTCTGCCGGGGGTTGGCGCCGACGTCCCACACCCCGCCGAGGCCCATGCCGACCAGCGAGGTCACGCCCGCGCCGAGCGCGGCGGGCACGACCTCGGGGCTGGACAGGTGCACGTGTGAGTCGACCACGCCCGGCGTGGCGATCAGCCCTTCAGCGGTGATCATCGCGGTGTGGGAGTCCACGACCAGCTCGATGCCGTCGGCCGCGTCGGGGTTGCCAGCCCGTCCGGTGCCGACCACGCGGCCGTCCTTGACACCGATGTTGGTCTTCCGGATTCCCAGCACCGGGTCGAGCAGCAGCACGCCGAGCACGACGAGGTCCAGCGCGCTGTCGCGCGGCGCCTTCCCGGCGACCAGCAGCCCGTCCCTGGCCGTCTTGCCGCACCCGCCGAGCAGCTCCTCGCCCGGCTCGGTGTCGTCACCCTCGACCTCCACCCACAGGCCGGTGTCGGCCAGCCGCACGCGGTCCCCGGTGGTCGGCCCGTACAGCGTCGCGTACTCCGCGCGGGACATCTTCGCCGTCATCGCGCGCCTCCCCTCGCGACCACCGCCACCGTGCGCGCCGCGCCCGGTGGGAACTCCAACGAGGTGCCGGCCGGGACGTCGAGCCGGTATCCGGCGGCCGCCGTCCGGTCCATCTCCAGCGCCTGGTTGGCCTGCTCCAGCGGGAAGTGCGACGACAGCCAGATCGCCCGCGCTCCCCCGTTGCGCACCTCGAGGTGCTTGCGCTGCCGGCCGGGAGCCAGGGCCACCTCCCCGGAGCCGACGCGCACCGCGCCGGCGTCGTCGGGTTCGGCCGGCCCGAACGGCTCGTCGACGTGCACCAGCGAGCTGCCGTGCGGGAACAGGGCCTCGACCTGCACGCGGGGCACGGCCGCGGCCACGCCCGGCAGCACCTGGTCCGGCCGGACGAGTTCGCCTGCCCTGGCCACCACCTCGTCGATCCCCACGCCGTCCCAGGCCATCTCCAGCACCTCGTCGCAGACCAGTGCGATGGCCTCGGCCGATCCCAGCCTGGACCCCCTGGCCAACCGCCTGCGAGCCAGCTCGGCGGCGGTGAACAGCGTCAGGCGTTCCTGTTCCCGTGGCGTCAGGTGCATCGAAACTCCCGGTGAAGTACCGAACACTGCCGAGTTGTCCTGACACCCTCCTCGCGGCGCACGCCCAGCACAATGGTGAAATGCCGTCGATGCGGAAGGGGTGCTTGGGCACGTGCACAGTTCGGGCCACTCCACGGGGCCGTTGCTCCATCTCGTGCACGCGTGCCTGGACGATCTCGACGAGCTGGTCGACGCCTTCGTCGCCGAGATCGCAGTCCTGCGGCCCTACCGGGACCGGCTGATCCCCGCCGCGGAGGTCCGCGCCGACGCCGAGGCCAGCTTCGAGATGCTGTTGCGGCTGATCGCGGGACTGCCCGTGCCGCACCGGATCGCCGATGTCTCCGAACGCGTCGGGCGGCGCCGCGCCCAGGCGGGCATGCCGCTGGAGGTCCTGCTCCAGGCGGTGCGGCTGGATTTCCGCGTGCTGTGGTCGGCGCTGCTGCGGCGCGCCGACCCCGGCGACACGCAGGCGCTGATCGAGGGCGCGGTCACCGTCTGGGAGGCCGTCGAGCGCCACACGGTCGGCGTGCACGTCAGCTACCTCGACGAGGCCGCCGTGCTGGCGCGGGAGCGGGAACGCGAGCGCAGCAGGCTCGTCGCACAGCTGCTCGCCACCGACGGCCGGGATCCGCAGGCCGTCAACCAGGTCGCCACCGCGCTGGAGGTCGACCCGAACGGCCTGTTCGCCGTCGCCGCCGGGGCGCAGGCGGACCAGCGGGCGCTGCGCGGCGAGCTGGATCGCCTGCGCGCCAACGGGGTCAGCGCGCACCTCCACTTCGAGGAACGCGGACCGATCTTGCTGGCCGCGCTGCCGCGCGGCGTGCGCGCGATGCCCGCGCACTGGATGCAGGACGTGCCCTGCGGCCTGGGCCCGGTCGCCGACGGCCTGGCCGCGGTACCGCTATCGGTGCGCGTCGCCGTGGAAGTGGCCTCGGCGATCGGTCCCGGCACCACGCATCCGGTGGGGCTGCGGGAGGTCTGGGCCGAGGTCGCCGCCGCTCGACTGGCAGAACTCGGGCAAGCGCTCGCACGCTCTGTCCTGTCCGAAGTGGACTCCGTGCCCCCGCACGAGCGCCGCAGGCTGCTCGAGACCGCCGAGAGCTTCCTCGCCTCCGGCTCGGTCGCCGACACCGCCCGCGAGGTCTTCTGCCACCGCAACACCGTGCTCAACAGGCTGCGCAGACTGGGCGAGCTCACCGGTGGCGACCTGGGAAGCCCGGAGCACGCCGCGCTCGTGCTGCTGGCGTTGCGCGTGCGATCCCGGGCAGAGGCGGGAAACGACCGGCCGTGCGATTGACGGACGACTCACCCGCAGGGCACACCATCGTCCCCGGTCTCTACCCAGGCCGCACCAGGCACATCCAGGTCAAGGTGCAGGCGCCGAACCAGCCGGTGCCGACCACGCAGCTCTACTCCCCTGGCGAGCCGCTGACCCCCTCCGGGGCGCGACCTGGCAGGAAGGGACTGGCGCGCCAGCCCGGACGCCCGGTCGCAGGCGCGGCACAACAAGCCACCCGGGCGTCGTCCGGGTGGCAGGTCAGCACTCCCGCATCAGCCGTTCGAACGCGACGTTGGCCGAGGCCCATTCGTGGGTGATCACCTCGGAGGGCGCCTCCGGGCGCGACTCCACGTCTGCGGTGACGACGAAGCCCGGCTCCGAGACCCGCCTGCGCAACTGCACCAGGTGGCCGCCCGCTGAGCGGCCCATCCGCTCGCCGCTCTCGTTGGACTCGCTCTGCCCCGGTTGCAGGGAAGACACATCGATGTCCGCCATCACCCCGTTGTAGCGCATCGGGGCCGACCCCACAACGCGCGCAACCGATACCGTCCGGCCAGTGGATTCGTTCGACGAGCGGCGGAAACCGGTGCGGCGTCAGCTCGCGGCGGCCTCGGCCGACTCGGCGGCTTCGGGAGCTTCGGCGGGCTCGGCGGAATCTGCGGACTCGGTCAGGCTGCGCCACAGCTCGAAGTGCCGGGCCATCGCCGCACGAGCGGCGTCGGGGTCTCGCCGCTCGATCGCGTCGACGATGTCGTAATGCACGCGGTCGGTCTCGAAGCAGGGCTTGCCCGCGCGCTGCTCGATGCGCAGCGTCCGCGCCCGGCGCTCGGTCAGGTCCTCCCGCATGACGTGGGCGAACCCCTCGTGCAGGAAGTCGAACATCGGGTTGCCGACGATGCCGAACAGCAGCCGGTGGAAGTCGAAGTCGGCCTCGGTGGCCTCCTCCACCGCGCCGGCGGCGGAAGCCTCGATCATCGCGTCGACCTGGTCGCGCAGGCTGCGCACGTCGGCGTCGGTCGCCCTGCGCGCGGCCTCGGCCACGACCGACATCTCCAGCAGCTCCCTGGCCTGCTCGAACTGCGCGGGCCCCAGATGGCCGAAGCGGCGGGCGAGGCTGAAGTAGACCTGCATGAAGCTCGCGTCCGGCACCTGCAGGTAGGTGCCCCTGCCCTGGGTCCGGTTGACGAACCCGAGCATGGCCAGGCAGGAGAGTTGCTCGCGCAGCGCGCCCCGGCTCATGTTCAGCTCGGCTCCGAGCTCGCGTTCCGGCGGCAGCCGCAGCAGGCCCGTTCTGCGCTCGCGGGTCGCGGTCCGCAGCAGCGCGTCCACCAACCCGATCAGTTCCGGGTCCACCTCGGCCTCCTCATTGGTAGGACCAATGCGCCGGAAGTTAACCGGACCTTAGCCGTGGCGTCAAGCACCAGTATGGCGCAGGCCGCCGGACGCGATCTCCCCGCGTGCGCGCCCGCCCTCGCACCCGGGCGCTCGCGGGCCACCCCGGCCTCTCCGTTCGACGCTCAAGCACAGCCGGCCGACCGTGGCCTCCGGCCCGCCATGACCACCTTCGACGAGGCGTTCCTCGACGACCTGCGGAGCATGCCCCGAGCCCGGAGACGAGTCCGTGCGGCGCATCCTCGACGCGCCTGGCCTGCTTCGTCACCCACGGCATCCGCCGCACCACGATGAACGGAATCGCCGAGCGCGCCGAACTCGGTGTCGCGACTGTCTACCGGTGCTTCCCGCAGAAGGACCAGCTCGTCCAAGCCGTGCTGCCGCGCGAGGTGCGCGGGTTCGCGCGCAACATCCGCCGCTGGCGGTGGCAGCGTTGTTGACTCCGGGTCAACAAGCCTTGATCCGGTCGGCGGCGAGGTAGCCGCGCGGGAGTGGGACAGCCGCCGGGACCCGCCCCGGCCACGCCTGGCGCGAAGATCAACCGAACGGACCAATGCACCGGACGGCCTGTTGACATCGGGGCAACAGCACTCCAGCGTTGACGGGGTTTCAGCAGTCCGCCGCGCCGGTCCGCGCCAGGGAGGAAACCGCATTGCCCGCAGCAGAACGAGTCCGCGAAGCCGTCGAGGGCAAGACCATCCCCGGGCTCCTGCGGCGCAACGCCCACCGGTTCGCCGAGCTGCCCGCGCTGACCGCTGGCAACGGGGCCGAGGCCACCACGCTGACGTGGGCCGGGCTGCGGGAGGAGGTCGCCGCGCTGACCCGCGGGCTCCAGGGGCTCGGCCTGCAACGTGGCGACCGGATGCTGATCTCGATGTCGCACCGCCCCGAGCACTGGGTCGCCGACCTGGCGGCGGCGCACGTGGGCGCCGTCTCCTGCACCACCTACGACACGCTGAGCAGCGAGCAGTTGCGCTTCCTCGCCGAGCACAGCGCGGCGGCGGTCGTGGTGGTCGAAGGTCCGCAGCAGTGGGACCGGTGGCGGCCGGTGGTCGACGATCTGCCCGCCCTGCGCGGGATCGTGGTACTGGACGAGCAGATCATCCCCGATGGCGACGAGCGCTTCGTCGGCTACGCGGAGCTGCGCGGTGGTGGAGCGGACCCGGACTTCGCCGCCGAGTTCGAGGAGCTGACCGAGGCCGCCATCCCCGACGCGCCGCTGTCGATGGTCTACACATCGGGCACCACCGGCGAGCCGAAGGGCGTGGTGCTCTCGCACCGCAACGTCATCCACGAGTCGCTGACGCTGGACGAACTCGCTCCGTTGCCGGAGCACCCGCGCTCGGTCTCCTACCTGCCGCTGGCCCACATCGCCGAACGGGTCCTCGGCATCTACCGGCCGATCTGCGGGGCCGGGCACGTGACGATCTGCGCCGCGCAGGCAGAGCTCGTGCCCACGCTCGTGGCCGCCCGGCCGCACAGCTTCTTCGGCGTGCCCCGGGTGTGGGAGAAACTCGCCGCCGGGTTGCAGGCCAAGCTCGACGCCCTGCCCGCCGACCAGCGCGCCGCGCTCGACGAAGCCCGCGAACTCTCGCTGCGGGTGCTGCGGCAGCGCGGCCAGGGGGCCGAGGTGCCCGCCGAACTCGAAGCGCGGCGCCAGGAGCTCGACGAAGCCCTCCTGCTCCCCATCCGCGCGGCCATCGGGCTCGACGCCTCCCTGCGCAGCTACAGCGGCGCGGCCCCCATCCCGATCGCCGTGCTCGAGCTCCTCGCAGGCATCGGGCTTCCCGTGTACGAGGTGTGGGGACTCAGCGAGACCTCCGGCGCCTCGACGGTCACCACCGGCGACACGTTCACCCTCGGCGGAGTCGGGCGCGCGCTGCCGGGCATCGAGGTCGCCACGGCCGAGGACGGTGAGCTGCTGGTGCGCGGACCGGTGGTGTTCCTCGGATACCTGCGCCCCGACGGCGGAGTGGAGGACGGCACCGACGAGGACGGCTGGTTCCACACCGGCGACATCGGGGTCGTCGACGAGCGCGGCGTCGTCACCATCACCGACCGCAAGAAGGAGCTCATCATCACCGCCGGCGGCAAGAACATCGCGCCGGCCAGGGTGGAGGCGATGCTGCGGGCGCATCCTCTGGTCGCCCAGGCCGTCGCCGTCGGGGACCGCCGCCCCTACCTGACGGCGCTGGTCGTGCTGGACGAGGAGGCCGCGCCCGCCTGGGCCAAGACGCGCGGTATCGGCACCGTCGACCTCGCCGAGCTGGCTGAGCACCCGGACGTGCTCGCCGAGCTCGACACCCTGGTCGACCGGGCCAACCAGGTGCTCGCCCGGGTCGAGCAGATCAAGAAGTACCGCGTGCTGCGGCACCCGTGGACGGCGGAGTCCGGCGAGCTGACGCCCAAGCTGAGCCTGCGCCGCCGGGTCGTCGCCGAGCGCTACGCCGCCGAGATCGACCGGATGTACGCCTGACACCGCCGTCCTGGTGACCCCGAGCGCGCGGCCGGCCTCCGGTGGCCGCCCGCGAGAACGCGTCCACCCGGCCGGCGCAGCACCCGACCCGATCAGAGCTGTTGTCAAGCAGCCAACAGTTCGGACGCCGAAACTCCCTGATATGCAAGGATATTCGCAACCGCGCACTCGCACCTGATCCGGTTGTTGACACACCGGCAACCGAGCCGCGACAGTGGATGGATGAGCACCGAGCCCGCACCGCAGCGGCGCCGGCTGGAGCCGGACCAGCGCCGTTCGCAGATCCTGGCGGTCGCGCGGAGGCTCTTCGGCCGGGCCAGCTACTCCTCGGTGTCCACAACGGACATCGCGCGGGAGGCCGGGGTGGCCCGGGCACTGATCAACCACTACTTCGGCAGCAAGCGCGAGCTCTACCTGGAGGTCGTGCGGCAGATGGTGGTGGTGCCCGGCTCGGTCGCCCAGCACCTGCCCCGCACCACCGCCGAGGAACGCGTCTCGATCCTGGTCGACCGCTGGCTGGACGTGGTCGACCGCGACAAGGAGCTGTGGCTTTCGGTCATCGGTTCCGAGGCCATCGGCCGCGACGAGGACATCGAGCGCATCGTGCTGGAGTCCGACGAGATCGCGACCGACAACGTCCTGCTGGCCGCGATGATGACCGACGTCACCGAGGGCCGCGAGGAGCTGCGAGCGATGATCCGCGCCTTCGGCAGCATGCTCAAGGCCGCTTCGCGGGAGTGGCTGGTGCGGGGCACCCTCAGCCGCGGCGACCTGCACGTGATGCTCACCCAGTCCGCCCTGCACCTGCTGGGCACCGTCTACCCGGCCGTGTGCCGGCTCGGCCCCGTTCCCCGCGACCTGGAGGCAGCCGGGTCGTAACCGGCGGGTCCGGCGCTCGTTCCACGACGTGACGGGTAGCGCCACGGGAAGACCCGCACCCCATGGTGCGGGCCAACGCCGGCACCGCAAGGTGCCAGTTGCTCCGAGCCGACGCGGTTTTCCGCCGGCGCGGCGGAAAACCAGTCGCCTTCGCCGTCCGCCGTTGCTAGTTTGCCGCGCGTGGTGCGATCAGCGACCAGGACGCTCCGGGTGACCACGCGCAACGCCGCGTTCCAGCGGTGGCGCGCCCTGCTGGACAGCCGGAGCAAGCGGCATCGGCTCGGCGAGTTCCTGGTGCACGGCGTGCGTCCGATCAGCCTGGCTGCCGCGTCCGGATGGCCGCTGAAGGCGCTTCTGCGACGCTGCGGCGGAGTTTCCGAGTGGGCCGCGGAAATCTCGCGGACGGCCGACGTCGAAATCCACTACGAACTGGCACCGGAGCTGATGGCCGAGCTCGGCGACAAGTCCGAGCCGCCCGAACTGATCGCGGTGGCCGCCATCCGGTCCGGCTCGGCGCGACCAGTCCCCACGACGCCCGACATGCTCGTCGTGGCCTTCGACCGTCCTGGCAGTCCGGGGAACCTGGGGACGGTGATCCGCTCCGCCGACGCGCTCGGGGCGAGCGGTGTCGTCGTGACCGGGCACGCGGCCGACCTCCACGACCCGCGAACGCTGCGCGCCACCACGGGATCGTTCTTCAGCACGCCCACCGCGCACGCAGACTCCGCCGCCCAGGCGGTCCGGTGGGTCGACGACGTCCGCCGCGGCGGCGTCCCGCTGCGCATCGTCGGGTTGAGCGAGGACGGCACGCGCGAGCTTGCCGCCTACGACCTGCGCGGCCCGACCGTGCTGGTCGTCGGCAACGAGGCCACCGGACTCAGCCGCGGATGGACCGAGGCGTGCGACGACGTCGCGCGGATCCGCATGGTCGGATCGGCCAGCTCGCTCAACGCCGCCGCGTCGGCCTCCATCGCGCTCTACGAGGCCGCGCGGCAGCGCACCTGGACCCGCGGCGGCGTGGTCGGCACTCCGCTATAGCCCGTAGGACTTCCCGATGATGTCGCGCTGGATCTCGCTCGTGCCGCCGTACACAGTGGACACCACGGTCGAGCGCAGCAGCGACTCCATGCCGTACTCGGTGGCGTAGCCGTAGCCGCCCATCATCTGCATGCCTTCCAGCGCGACGTGCTTGGCCAGCTCGGTGCACTTGAGCTTGGCCATCGACGCCTCCCTCGGGAACAGCACACCCGGGTTGGCGTCGATGGTGCGGGCGACGTCGTCCACGAGCAGGCGTGCGCACTCCAGCTCGGTGGCCATGTCGGCGATCCGGTGCCGCAGCGCCTGGAACGTGCCGACCGGCCTGCCGAACTGCTCGCGCTGGGCGACGTAGGAGACCGTGTCGTCGAAGGCGCGCCGCGCGGTGCCGAGCATCAGGGCGGCCAGGATCATCCGCTCCAGGTTCAGCCCGGACACGAGCTGGCTCCACCCGGCACCGACGGTGCCGACCACCGCGTCGTCGGGCAGGAAGCAGTCGGTGAAGTACAGGTCGTTGACCTCCCGGCCGCCCATCGTGTCGATTCCGCTGATCCGCAGCCCGTCCGCGCCGGTGGGCACCATGAACTGCGTCAGTCCGTCGTGCTTGGTGCCCTCGCCCGACGTCCTGGCCACCAGCAGCACGTGGTCGGCGATGTGGGCGTTGGAGCACCACGTCTTCTGCCCGTTGACCACCCAGCCGCCCGGCCGCCGCTCGGCGCGGCAGCGCAGCGCGGCGACGTCGGAACCCGCGCCCGGCTCCGACATCGAGATCGCCTCGACGCGTCCGCGGACCACTCCCGAGAGCACTTCGCGCTTCTGCGGCTCGCTGCCGAACTTCTCGTACGCGGCCGCGGAGATGATCGTGGTGGCGAATCCCGAGATCGGAGCGCGGCCGTAGGCGGTCTCCTCCAGGAACAGGCACAGCTCCGCCATGCCGCGACCGGCACCGCCGTAGTCCTGCGGGATCGACACGCCCAGCCATCCCAGCTCGGCCATCCTGGCGTAGAGCTCCCGGCTGTGCGGATGGCGCCCGTGCCCGGTCAGGGCGTCGCGCTGCTGCTTCGTGCCGCACTCGCGGCGGCAGAACTCGCCGACCGCGTCGACGAAGTCCCGCTGCTCGTCGGTGAGCGCTCGTGGCATGGGGCCTCCCGGGATCAGCTCGTGACGACCGGCACCAGGTGGGCGCGGGCGAAGGCACGCGTGCGTCCGTCGTCGGACTCCGGTATGCAACCGGTGGGGGTCAGCATCATCGAGTGCGCCAGGCGGACGAACACCTCGGCGACCGGTTCCGGGTCGAACCCGCGCAACCGCCCGGCGCTCTGGTGACCGCGCAGCTTCTCGGCCAGGTAGCCGCGGGCGACGGCCAGCACCCCGCCCCAGTCGGCGGTGAGCGCGGGCAGCCAGTCGTCCGGCTCGACGGCCATCAGCCGGTTCAGCAGCGAGTGCCGCCGCAGCCCGCCGACCACGGCCACGTAGCACTCGACGACCTGCTCCGCCGGGTCGGTGATGTGGTCGACGCGCTCGTCCAGCCACCGCACGAAGCGGCGCATCTCCCGCAGCAGGACCGCTTCGACCACGGCGTCCTTGTCCGGGTAGCGCCGGTAGATGGTCGCGCGGCCGAGCCCGGCCCGGCGGGCGATGTCGTTCATCGTGGTCCGCCGGATCCCGACGTCCACGAACGCGGCCAGCGCCGCGTCGAGGACCACGCCCCCGACGTCGCTGTCCGGCTCGGCCAGCAGGACCCGGTGGTCGCCGGCGTTCATCGGGCGGCCGGACATCGGGGCTCGGCGTCGTCGGGACCCGCGCTCTGCCGGGCCAGGTGGCGGTGGAAGGACTCGGGACCGAGGTCGGAGAGGGCGTAGCCGTCCGGGTAGGTCAGCGGATCGGGTGCCACCGGCCGCGAGTCCGGGCGGGCCGGTCCCATCCGCACGATGCCGGCGCGCAGCTTCAGCGCCAGGCCGGCGAGCCGCCGGGCCCGCGCGGAGGGCTCCGGGAAGCCGAACGCCGTCAACAGATGGGGCTCCATCAGCAGGTGGGCCGCGTCGCTCACCGCGCCCGCGAGCGCCTTCGGGTACCAGGAGCCGAACAGCTCGAGCGTGGCCTGCGCGACCCGCGTACCGCCCGGGTCGCGGCCGAAGTTGTCCCGCTCGTAGTCGTCGAACAGCCGCGCGAACTCCTCGTAGGTCTCGGGGATCTCGCTGATGCGCATCCCCTCGCCCATTCCGCGCATCACGTTGGTGACCGCCCGGACCTCGACCGGGTGCAGCCTGCGCCAGCCGTAGGCCTCGATCCAGCGGACCGGCATCACGACGAACGTCGACAGCGTGTAGCGGTAGTCGTCGTCGCTGATCCGGAATCGGCCGTGGATGCGGTTGAGCCACTCCAGCGCCGCCTTGCCCTTCGCGCTGGAGGGACCGTTGTGCAGGATCTCGAACAGGATCAGCACGGTGTCGTCGTAGCGCTTCTGCGGGCACCTGGCGAACTCCCCGGTGCGGTCCAGCAGACGCCCGATGCTCGGCACCGCGTAGGTGCGGAACAGCGCCATCTCCAGCGACTTGGTGACGTCCCACGGGAACTCGTACTCGGCGAGCAGCCGGTAGATCGACTCGCAGTCGCGGTCGGGGTCCATGGCCAGAATCCGCTCCAGCCGGGCGAACCGCTTCATGTGGCACCTCGTCTCGGGCGCTGGTCGATGCAACGGACGGTAGTCACCCGCGAGACACCAGGTCAACACACGTCTCACCGTCTCGCCCGAGCGGACCAACCTCGCCGCCGGCACCGGTAGCGGCCGCCCGTGCCGGGCTCGATGATCGTCCACCGCCGCCTGGAGCCGTCGCGGCCCGGTGAAAACGATCACTCGTGGGACGGATGCGCGCCCGGCGTTCCGCTGCGGTCAGGGGGCTGTCAATACCATTTCTCCCTACCGCGCAAGGCGTTTTCGCGCCCTGCTCGCGCGCAAGCGTCTCTTCCCACCGCACCGGACCCCGCCGGCCGATGCGCAGGCCGGACACTGTTCCGTCCACTTCGCACCGGAATCTGCCGCGGACGCATCCGGTTCCGCAGCCACGAGAAGGAGCACACCACCTGCCCGAGACGGGTTTCGGCGAGACGCTGGCCGCGGTCGCCCGGCTGCTGCCTCCCGGCGGCACGTTCGTCTTCGACCTCTACGGCCACGGGTTCTTCGAGCGCTTCTACGGCTCGGCGGAGCGGCAGGTGGTCGCCGTGGAGCTGGAGGACGTCTCCTGCATCTGGACCTTCACCGCTCCCCCGTCCCGGGCGCACTTCGACATGCTCCACAGCCAGTTCCTGCGCACCCCGGACGCGGCCGCCGACACCTACACCATGACTCGGGAGCGGCACCGCTTCCACGAGCACACCCACACGACCGTGCGGCGCCTGGCGACCGAAGCCGGGTTCAGCTCCGCCGAGGTCCACGACAACTGGACACCCCGCCCGTCCACACCGGAGTCGATGTACGACACGTGGACGCTGACCCGCGGGGTCTGACGGGCGCCACCACGGGAACGGGCACCGCGCCGGCCAGGTGCGGTGCCCCGGATCATTCGAATCGGGTGACGAAGCGGCGCTGCCAAGGGGTTTCCACGGCGCGGCGCGCGTAGTGCTCGCGAACGTAGGCGACCGCTTCCGCGCCGGGCACGCCGTCGAGCACGGCGAGGCAGGCCAGCGCCGTGCCGGTCCGCCCGATGCCACCTCCGCACGCGAGCTCGACGCGCTCGGTCTCCGCGCGGTGCCACGCCTCCCGGAACGCGTCGGCGGCGTCGGCCCGGTCAGCCGGAAGCCGGAAGTCCGGCCAGCGAACCCACCGGGACTCCCACGACACCGCGGGCGGCTGCTTGCCGAGCAGGTAGAGCCCGTAAGTGGGTTCGGGCCCCGTCGGCGGGGTACGGCGCAGGCCGCGACCCCGGACGAGCCGCCCGGAGGGCAGGCGCAGCACGCCCGGCGCCGAAGAGTTCCAGAGCTCGATCACGACGCCAGCCTAGACGCCGCGCGCCAGCGGTTTCACGGACGCGCGCACCGGATCTCCCGCCCCTTCCGCGCTGATCAGGCCGTTGACCAAGCACGTTCGGGACCATTCGATCGGGTGATAGCGTTACCAGGTGGCGCTGAAGCACGCACTCCTGGCCGCTCTGCTGGAAGGCGAGGCGTCCGGCTACGACCTGGCCAAGCAGTTCGACGTATCGGTCGCCAACTTCTGGTCCGCCACGCCGCAGCAGCTCTACCGCGAGCTGGAGCGCCTGGCCGAAGACGGCCTGGTGGCCGCGCGGGTGGTACGTCAGGAGCGACGGCCCGACAAGCGGCTGTTCACGCTCACCGACGAGGGCAGGCGGCAGCTGGCCGCGTTCACCGCGCGGCAGCCCAGGCCCACGGCGATCCGCGACGAACTGCTGGTCAAGCTCCAAGCCGTGGACGCAGGCGACCGTGACGCGGTCCGCACCTTCGTCCAGGAGCGCGTCGAGCTGGCACGCACCAAGCTCACCCGCTACGACCGGCTGCGCGAGCAGTTGCTGGACGGCCGGTCCGAGGACGACTACCTGCGCAGCGCCGATCGGATCGGGCCCTACCTCACCCTGATGCGGGGCAGGTCCTTCGAGGAGGACAACCTCCGCTGGGGCGAGCAGGTGTTGCGGATCCTGGCCGAGCGGGCCGACGCCGGC
This sequence comes from Saccharopolyspora erythraea, assembly GCF_018141105.1. Lineage (NCBI taxonomy): Bacteria > Bacillati > Actinomycetota > Actinomycetes > Pseudonocardiales > Pseudonocardiaceae > Saccharopolyspora > Saccharopolyspora erythraea. The sequence goes on from NZ_CP054839.1 coordinate 4,782,848, forward strand.
GCCGAGCGGGTCGACGTCGGCAGTGCCCGCTGAGGCGCACGCCTCTCCTTTCGGAGCGTGTCGTCGACCGCAGCCGTGCTCGCTCGTCGCTTCGGCGGACCCGCGCCCTGACCACAGCGGCCGCGCTCACCAGTTCCGCGCTTCGCGCAGGAGCACGTCGCGGACCAGAGTGACGTGCGGGTGCTCGGTCGCCCCGCTGCGTTGCACGAGGAACGCCGTGTTGATCGGCGGATCGTCGGGCTCGAGCAGTGGCACGAGCGCGCCGGAGCGGATTCCGGCGGCGCACAGGTAGCGCGGCAGCACGGTGATGCCCGCCCCGGCTTCGACCGCCGCCTGCACGCCGCGCAGGTCAGGCATCACGATGGCGGCCTGACCGGTCAGCCGCGCCCCGAAGACGTGCCGCCAGTAGCGGCGGGCGATCGGCAGGTCCTCGGCGTAGGTGACCAGCGGCGCCTCGCCCAGCGGCGCGGGGTCTCCGGCTTGGACCGCACCGATGCGCGCCGCCCAGGACGGCGCCGCCACGAGCACGAACTCCTCGTCCATCAGCGCGACGGCGGACACGCTGCGGCCGCGTGGCCGGATGGCGGAGACGACCAGGTCGGCCTGCCCGGCGCGCAGCCCGTCCAGCAGGTCGTCGGCGAGCCCGGTGGTCACCCGCAGGCGCACGCCCTGCCGCACGAGCGGTGCGAGGGCGGGCATCACCCGGGCGCACAGCAGCTCAGCCGGGCCTGCCAGGTGCACCGGCTCGGCGGGTGCGCCGGCTCCGGGGCGGCCGCGCTCGGCCACCGCCGCCAGCTCGTCGAGCGGCGCGGCGACCTCGGCGGCCAGCTCGGTGGCCACCGGGGTGCTGGCCACGCCGCGCGGCAGGCGTTCGAACAAGCGCCGACCCATCCGCTGCTCCAGCGCGCGGACCTGGCTGGTCACGGTCGGCTGCGAGAGCCCGAGCAGCCCGGCCGCCGCGGTGAAGGACCCGGCGCGGTGCACGGCGAGGAAGGTCCGGAGCAGTCCGAGGTCCAGCGGCCCGCCCGCGGCGACCTCGGAGCGATCAGGATTCCTATGGGACATAGAGACAACTCTATTGGCAGGGTGATGGGGAGCGCGCCTAGCGTCGGAGTCGGCGCCACCCGGCGGACCGCACGGCCCGCCGACCGGCGCTGTCAGCACAGCCGAGACCCGAGGGAAACTTCCGCGACATGGCCAAGATCTTGTTCGTGATGACCGGTGCCGACCACTGGACGCTGGCGGACGGCACCTTGCACCCGACCGGCTTCTGGGCCGAGGAGGCCGTGGCGCCGTACGAGGCGTTCAAGGCCGCGGGCCACGAGATCGTGGTCGCTACACCGGGCGGCGTGGTGCCGCCCGTGGACGAGACCAGCCTGGCGCCCGAGTCCAACGGCGGTCAGGAGGGCGCCGACCGGATCGCGAGCGCGCTCGCCGGCATGACCGAGCTCAAGCAGCCGATCAAGCTCGGCGATGTCGAGCTGTCCGACTACGCGGCGGTGTTCTACCCCGGCGGCCACGGGCCGATGGAGGACCTCGCGGTCGACGCCGACTCCGGCGCTCTGCTGACCCGCGCGCTCGACTCGGGCAAGCCGCTCGGCGTGGTGTGCCACGCGCCGGCCGCGCTGCTCGCCGCCAGGAACGGCGACGGCGCCTCCCCGTTCTCCGGGTACCGGTTGACCGGCTTCACCAACGCCGAGGAGAAGCAGGCCGGGCTCGCCGACAAGGCCGCGTGGCTGCTCCAGGACCGGCTGGTGGAGATCGGCGCGGACTTCCAGGAAGGCGAGCCGTGGGCCGCCCACGTCGTGGCCGACCGCAACCTGTTCACCGGCCAGAACCCGGCCTCGTCGGCTCCCCTGGCGGCAGAGATCAACAAGCAGCTGGGCTGACCTCCCGGCGGGCGTCCGGTCGGCCGGGCGCCCGCCGATGGTCAGCTGCCCCAGCGCACGGCGGCCGCGGCGGCGAAGTCACCGGTGTGCGCGAACCCGGCGAGCACCACCAGCGATCCGCTCCGGACAGTCCCGTCGCGAAGCGCCCGGTCCAGCGTGACGGGGATGCCCGCGCCGAACAGGTTGCCGCAGTCGTCGAAGGTGTCCGGGTGCCGTCGCGGGTCGAGCCCCAGCGCGTCGCGCCAGGCGCGCAGGAACGCCCGGTTGGGCTGGTTGGTCACGAGCGTGTCGATGTCGGCGGCCGGCACGCCCACCTCCGCGCACAGCTTCATGACGATCTCGGGCACGAGGCGCTTGCCGTTGGTCACCGCTTCCCTGACGCCGGACTCGGTGAAGTTGACGCGGAGCTGCCCCGCTCCCGGCTCCCAGTACTTGCGGCCGTCGTCGGACTCCAGGCGCATGTGCCCGGCGAGCTCGGCCGCGTGGTGGGTCTCGACGTGCAGGACCGGGGACTCGGCCGACGCCGTCAGCAGCGCGACACCTGCCCCGTCCCCCGGGATCGCCGCCTGGGGCAGCCCGCGGACGTCGGACTGCACGAAGATCTGTCCGCTGAGGTTGGCGACGTTGCAGACCAGTGCGGACTCCGCCGCCCCGGAGCCGAGGAACCGGCGCGCGAGCTTGAGCATGTAGACGAACGAGGCGCAGCCTGTGTTGTGCAGGTCGATGACCCATTCCGGGTCGGCGCCCAGCCGGTGCGCCAGCTCGCCGCCGCAACCGTGGATCGGGTTGTCCAGCAACGCGGTCTGGGTGATGAGCACGTCGATGTCGCGGACGGCGGACCGCCCGTGCCGCGCAACCAGCCCCGCGCAGGCGCGTTCGAGCATGTCCGCCGCGGTCTCGTCCGCGGCCACCCGGTGCCGGAACAGCGGCGGCTCGAACATGGCGCCCGGGGCGGACTCGACGTGGCCGGTGGGGACCCGCAGTGCCGGCAGATAGCTGGAGACGTCGAGCAGGCTCACCGGCCTCATGTCCCCACCCCTCGACGGCCTGCGACCGCACGGGCCGAGGCGAGCTGCGAGTTCACCGCTGGCACGGGATCATCCCCTCCCTCAGGAAAGCGGCGACCGGGGGCATCTCGTCGGCGTCGCAGTCGACGGAGATGAACGCGGGCCCGGGCGCGGACCCGGTCGCCACGAGAGCGTCGGCCAGCTCCAGCGCGGTCGTGGCGTTGCGCGCCTCCAGGCTCGGGAACATCGCGTTGACCCCGGCCGCGATGCTGGTGCCCGCGAACCGGTTGTAGCTGTACCGGCCGCCGTAGTGCAGTTGTTCGCGCGTCACGCACATGGCGTGGGCGTTGTTGTTCAGCACGATGAAGGTGATCGGCAACCCGTGCTCGACCGCGGTGTGCACTTCCAGGCCATGCATGTAGAAAGCGCCGTCCCCGGCGATCACGAAGGTCCGCGCCACGTCGGCGGAGTCGGCGAAGCTCGCGCCGATCGCGGCCCCGAAGGTGTAGCCCATGCCGCCCATGCCCATCGCCACGACGAACCGCCCGCCCCGCGGCACCGCCAGGTGGTGGATCGCCGCCGCACCGCAGTTGCCCGCATCGACGAAAACCCGCGCACCCCGCGGCAGCGCCGCCTCGATGACCGCCATCGCCTCCACGTAGCCGATACCGCCGCCCGCGGGCCGGGCTCCCGGATAGCGCTCGACTCCCGACGGCTGCCGGGCCTGGCGCGCCGGAGGGCCGCTCAACCGGTGGGTCAGCGCTCGCAGCGTCGGCGCCAGGTCGCCGGGCAGCACGATCGACCCGACGTGCGGACGCTCCCTGGAGACCGCCACCACCGGTCTGCCTGCGAGCAGGTGGTCGAGGCCGTCCCGCGCGACAACGGGCAGACGGGTTCCCACCAGCAGGCATGCCGAGGACTCGCGCAGCGCACGGGTGACGGTCGGATGCCCCATGACACCGGAGACACCGACGAAACGCGGGTCGCCGTTGTCGAAGGCGTCCTTGCCGTCCGGCGCCACCGCCACTCGCGCGTCGAGCGCGTCGACCAGCCGTGCCAGGTCTTCGCGGGCACCGCGGCGCGCCACGTCGTCACCGGCGATGACGAGCACGCCACCGGCCCGGCGGGCCGCCTCCAGCACGCCCACCGCACGCGGCAGCTCGCGGTTGTGCGGCGCGACCTCCGCTCTGGGGCGGGGCAGTCCGGCGCAGCCGGTGACCCGGGCCTGCTGCACGTCCTTGGGCAGCAGGAGCACGGCCGGTCCGCCGGGCGGGGCCAGTGCGGCCTCGATCGCCTCCGCCAGCCGGTGCTGGAGGTCGTGGGGGGCGTCGAGACGGGCGCAATACCGCGCCACCGCACCGAAAACCGCTTCGGCGTCGAGGCAGCCGGGCGCACCGCTGGTGTCCTGGAACGCCCCACGGCCCTCGATCCCGGTGGCCGGCTGCCCGACCAGCGCCAGCACCGGCACCCGCGACGCGAACGACTCGCCGAGCGCGGGCACCAGGTTCAGCGCGCCTCCGCCCGAGGTCGCCGCGACCACGCCGAGCCCGCCGGTGAGGCGCGCGTGCCCGTCGGCCATGGCTGCCGCGGAGAACTCGTGCTTGGCCAGCACGCCGGTCACCGCCGGGCTGGCGTGCAGCGCGTCGTAGAGGTCCTCGATGTTGGCGCCGCCGACTCCGAAGACGTGGCTCACCCCGGCCGCGGCCAGGCCGCGCACCAGGACGTCCACCGAGCGGGGAGCGCCGTGCGCGGCCCTGCCGCCGCCGGTGCTGGATCGCACCGCGAATGACCTGTCCACGCCCCTCCCCCGTCGTGCTGTGCTGCCGGGCTCCCGTCGCCGATCAGACGGGAGCCGTCCGCGTTGCCGCCCCGGTCCAGTGGCCGACCGCAACCAGCTCCTCCAGCGCCGGGACGATGTCGTGCGGGCTGGGCGTGGCCGCGACCTCCTCCGCCAGCCGACCGGCGTTCGCGGCGAACGAGGGCTCGTCGACGAGCCTGCCGAGCTGCTCGCGCAACAGCCGCGGACCGAGTTCCTCCGGCAGACAGGTGATTCCCGCGCCCTGCTCGGCCAGTGCCGCCGCAAGCTGGCGTTCGTCCCAGATCGCGGTGGGGACCACCAGTTGGGGCACCGCGTGCACCAGCGCGGTGTTCATCGTGCCCGCGCCGCCGTGGTGGACGATCGCGGAGCAGGTCGGCAGCAGAGCGTCGAGCGGAACGAAGTCGACCAGCCGGACGTTGGCCGGAACCGGAACCCGACCGAGCTGGTCGGCGGTCAGCGTCGCGACGACCTCGGCGTCGAGGGTGGAGACCGCTTCCAGGAGATCTTCCACCGGGAGGTCGTAGGCGGCCATGCCGGGCACGTGCGAACCGTCACGCACCTGCGAACGGCCCGACATTCCCAGGGTGAGGCAGACCCGCGTGCGGGCCGGCGGCTCGCGCAGCCAGTCCGGGACCGCCGAAGGCCCGTGGTAGGGCACCGGCCGCATCGGCAGCCGGACCAGGTCGAGGTCCGGGCTCATCCAGGACGGCAGCGGGTCGATGGTCAGCTGGCCGACCACGGCCTGCTCGTCGAAGTCGCACCCGAACCGCGCGAGCTTTCCGCCGAGCCAGTCGGCGACCGGGTCACCGGTCACCTCCGGAGCGTCCGGCGAATCGAGCAACAGAGCACGCAGCCGGGCGAGGTTGTCGACGCCGCTGAGCAGCCTCGCGTGCGCGGTGCCGGTCGCCTTCGCCACCACCGGCCCGGCGTAGGTGAGCGCGTCCCACACCACCAGGTCCGGCCGCCACCACCGGGTGAACGCGGCGAGGTCGCGCAGGAGGGCGTCCGGCATCAGCGCGTCGAGGGCGAGCGGGGCGTGGATGTAGGTGGTGAACAGCCCGCGCAGATACCGCGGGGTCAGCACCTCCGGCCGTTGCTCGGCTATGTCGAAGCCGGAGGCGTAGACGGTGTCCTCGAAGGACACCTCGGCGTGCCGGGCCGCGAAGTCGAGCTCGGCACCGACCGGTACCGCCGTGAGCCCCGCCTGCTGGATCGCGCGCGCCGTTTCCGGCTGCCCGGCCACGCGGACCTCGTGCCCGGCCGCGCGCAGCGCCCACGCCAGCGGCGCCAGGAGGTGCAGGTGCGAGGGGATCGGGAAGGTCGTGAACAGCACGCGCACGGTGGCTCACCTCGCCCGTTGGGCCGACGGCCGGGGCTCCGCCGTCGTTCTGCCGCGGGAAAACGTGACCACAGGCGGGTTATTCCGTTCGTCTCCGACGCCGACCCATGGCTGGTTCACCCGAACAGGCCGAGGTTATCAGCGCGAACTCCCCCGCGTTCGGCGGAAACCTCGAAGGTGTGACTGCGTTGAGCATCAGCAAGATCGCCTACATCGTCGGATCATTGCGTTCCACGGCAAGGGATAACGATCAACTGTCGACTTCGGACTCACGGTCCGCGCGGTCGTCAGCCGACGTGCACCAGGGGGCGCCGGTGCGGATCGGGCTCGGCGCGACGCAGCACCTCGCGGGTGAGCGGAGCGATGTCGCCGCCACCGGACATGAGGTAGCTGACCAGGAACTTGAACGGGTTGCCCTCGGTCCACCGGAAGTACACGTGCGACATCACGCCCCTTCTCGTCGCGGATGTCCAGGAGCACGGCGGCGATGGCGTTGGCGACCGAAGGACTTCCCACCCGCAGCACGCGGTACCCGGCGACCCGGTGTCCGCCGACCTCGAGCGCCGACTCGAACTCCGAGGTGCAGCACGACGGCATCCTGGTGGCGGGCGAGGAAGTCGGCGGCCCACAGGTCCAGCTGCCTGGCGCGCAACGCGACGAGGTACTGGTTGGCCGAGGGCTGCACGACCCAGCGCATCCTGGCGAAGTTGTAGTCGATGCGCCGCACCGCCTCGTCCGCGGCGCGGTCGCCGAGGATCGAGTGCGGCGAGCGGCTCTCGCAGGCACGCAGGTAGAGCGTGCACAGCATCGTCCACTCCACCGTCCACCAGCGGATCCCGGTGAAGTCGGCCTTGCCGGTCATCGGCCGTCCCTCCTCCGCGCGCGGTAGTCCTCCCACCGTCGCATGAACTCATCGCCCACGTCCTGGGCGGCGAACTCGCAGAAGTCGCGCAGATCCGCCAGGCGCTCGCGCTGGTCGGCGCGGTCCTCGCCGACCACCGACAGCCCGAACTCGGCGGCCTCGGCCCCGGCGCGCAGCCGGGCGAACTGCACTCGCAGCACCTGCGTGAAACCACCCGGCGTGAGGCGGTAGTGGTGCTGCCGGGTCGCCGACGGCAGCCGCTCGACGACCCCCACGTCGGCGCTGGTCAGGAAGTGCTGACGACCAGCAGCGACCGCAACGGGTCGGTGCCCAGCGCCTCGACCGCGTCGGGACGGCCGTCGTCGACCACCAGCGTGTGGTGGCGGTCCAGCGGGGTCCAGTACGCGAACGGCGCGTGGTCCAGCTTGGAGTTGTCCATGAGCACGTAGGAGTTGCGGCCCGCGTGCAGCATCTGGTGCTTGAGCTGCGCCTGCTCCAGCGTCGGCGAGCAGATCCCGCGCTGCGCGGTCAGCCCGTCCGCGCCGAGGAACACGTGGTCCGGGGCGATGTGGCGCAGCTGCTGCTCGGCCGAGCGGCCCAGGATCGCCTCGTTGGGGTAGCGCAGCCGCCCGCCGAGGATCACGAGCTCGATGTCGGGGCTCTCGGCCAGGGCCAGCACGACCGTGAGCCCGTTGGTCACCACGGTCAGCCCGGAGCGGTCGGCGAGGTGCCGGGCGACGCGGCTGGTGGTGGTGCCCGCGTCCAGCAGCACCACCTCGCCGTCGGCGACCAGCTCGGCGGCCGCCCGCGCCACCGCGTCCTTCTCGGCGGCGTTGCTGGCGTCCTTCTCCCGCAGCGTGCGCTCCACGCTGTGCGCGCTGTCCAGCGCCCCGCCGTAGGTGCGGACCACGTGGCCCTCGCGGGCCAGCTCGGAGAGATCCCTGCGGATCGTCGACGAGGAGACTCCGAACTGGTCCGCGAGCTGCTGGATGCTGCCCTCGCCGCTGCGGACGGCGTCGAGCAGCAGCGTCCGCCGCTGGGTGGTCGTAGGCCGGGGCACGGTCACGATGCCACCCTACGGGCGAGCCGACTCGAGGTCGGCGGCCACCGGCGCCGGCTCCGGCCGCGCCGCGGGCCGCAAGCCCGCCAGCGTCACCACCACCGCGGCGGCCAGGAACCCGGCCAGCACCACGAACCCGGTGGCACTGCTGCCCGTGGCGTCGGTCAGCCAGCCGACCAGGTACGGGCCCAGGAACCCGCCGAGGTTGCCCAGTGCGTTGATGAGCCCGAGCGCCACGGCCACGACCTCGAAGCGCAGCACCGTGCTCGGCATCGCCCAGAACGGCCCGTACGGGGCGTAGACGCCGGCGGCGACCACGCACAGCAGCAACATCTGCTGCCACGCCGGACCTTGCAGCCACTGGCCGAGCAGCATCGCCGCGGTCGCGACCACCAGCGGCACCGCCACGGCCAGCCTGCGGTTACCGGTGCGGTCCGACCACAGCGCGATGCCGGTCATGCTCAGCAGCGCCACGGTGTAGGGGATCGCGGTCAGCCATCCGACCAGAGCCGCGTCGCCGTCGCCGGTCATCGTCTTGACGACCGAGGGCAGCCACAGCGAGAAGCCGTAGAAACCGGTCATCCAGAAGAAGTAGACGACGATCAGCAGCAGCACGGTCGGGTTGCGCAGCGCCTCCCCGTAGCTCTGCTGCCGCCCCTTCGGCTTGGCCGCCTCCTCCTGCGCGAGCATCGACTCGACGTGGTCGCGCTCGGCCGCCGAGATCCACCTGGCCTGCGCGGGCCGGTCGGCAACGGCGAACCACCACACCACGGCCCAGATCAGCGGCGGCAGCCCCTGCACGACGAAGACCCACCGCCACGACATGTGTTCGAGCATCCAGCCCGACAGCGGCGACATCAGGATCGCCGAGACCGGCAGGCATGCCATCCACAGCGCGTTGGCCCTGGCCCGCTCGCGCTGCGGGAACCACGAGGCCAGCAGGATCAGCACCGCGGGCCACACGCCGCCCTCGAACACGCCCAGGACGAAACGGGCGATGTGCAGCTCCAGCTCGCTGCGCACGAGACCGCAGGCCATCGCCGCCAGCGACCACGTGACCATCAGCCACAGCACGGTCTTGCGGCTGCTCCACCGCGCGGCGAGGATCGCCGCCGGGATCTGCAGCAGCATGTAGCCGATGAAGAAGATGCCGCTGGCCATGCCCTTGGCGCTCGCCGAAAGCGGCAGGTCCTGGCCGACGTAGGGCAGGATCAGCGAGACGTTGGTGCGGTCGATGTAGGCCAGCATGTACATCACCGCGGCGACCGGGATGACGAAGACCCATCGCTTGCTGGGCGCGGCAACGCCGTTGTTGCTCATGTGGAACTCCTGAAGGCTGTCTTTGATCTGTGAAGCGGCGCAGCCGCTTGGCCCACCCCCTCAACCAGCACTGCCGCCGGTTCTCAGACGTTCTCCGGCGAGGACAGCTTTTTCGCGGCGTATGGGCTGATACGTGAGAAAAAGATCCCGGAGCCAGAGGACGCCCGAGGTTCTGCCACCCGCGCCGCCACGCAGGTCGAGTTCGAAGACAGGCATTGAGGGGTGGTGACCGGGTCAGCGGGCCTTCGGCGGGTAGACCTCGCGCAGGCGGCCCGCGAACGGCGCCAGCTCGACGGCCGCGCGGAACGCGGAGCGCATGGTGCCGGGGTCGGCCTGGCCGGTGCCCGCGATGTCGAACGCGGTGCCGTGGTCGACCGAGGTGCGCAGGATCGGCAGTCCGACGGTCACCGACACGGTGCCGTCGAAGTCGACCGTCTTCGAGGCGATGTGGCCCTGGTCGTGGTAGAGCGACAGCACGCCGTCGTAGCGGCCCTGCAGACCCTGGTGGAAGACCGAGTCGGCCGGGATCGGCCCGAAGACGTTGAGCCCGTTGGCGCGCGCCTCCTCCACCGCGGGGGCGATGGCGGTGATCTCCTCGTCGCCGAACTTGCCGTTCTCACCGCCGTGCGGGTTCAGCGCCGCCACCGCGAGCCGGGGCTCGCGGGTGCCGAAGACCTCCAGTGCGGTGTATGCCTCGCGGATCGAGTGCGCGATGTTCTCCTTGGTGATCGACTCCACCGCCCGGCGCAGCGACATGTGCCGGGTGGCGAAGAAGATCTTCAGCCCCTGCACCCAGAACATCGTGTTGAACCGGTCGGATCCGGTGAGCTCGCCGAGCATCTCGGTGTGGCCGAGGTGTTCGGAGCCCGCGGCCCAGATCGCCTCCTTGTTGATCGGCGAGGTGACGATCGCGTCGACGTCCTCCTCCAGCGCGGCCCGGGTCGCGGTCTCGATGGCCGCCACCGCCGAGCGGCCCGCGGTGCCGTCGACCTGGCCCCACGGCAGGTCGGCGGGCGAGATGCCCAGGTCCAGGATGTCGATCGCGCCCGGTTCGAAGCGGGCCTGCGACACCTCCGAAACGGTGTTGACCTCGACGTCCAGGCCGCAGACCTCGACGGCGCGGCGCAGGGCCGTGGCGTCGCCGACCGCCAGCGGGCGGGCGGTCTCGGTGGCCTCGGGTTCGGCCAGCACGCGGGCGGTGATCTCCGGGCCGATGCCCACCGGGTCACCGAGGGTGACGGCCAGGATCGGGCGGGCGGTTCCGTTGCTCACTGCGGGATTCCTCTCTGTTGTCCGGCGATGGTGGTGATCAGGTGCTCCAGGCAGGCGACCGCGGCCGTCCGGTCGCCGATCAGGCCGCCCTTGGTGGCGAAGGGCAGCCCGTCGTGCGGACCGCCGACGAGCCGGCCGGCGACCGCCAGCGGCAGCACCTCGGTGTCGATGGCGAAACCGGAGCTGCCCAGGGCCTCGGTGGTGGCCTCGGCGATGTCGCCTCCGGTGGCGTAGAGACCGCCGAAGACGCCGTCGTCCAGCAGCATCGCGGTGGCCTCGGCCAGGACGCCGGGGATGCGGGCGGCCAGCGCCGGATCAGCGGGGGCGCCCGGCCCGGGCGGGACCGTCCGGATGCCGACGATGCGGCTTCCGGTGCGCGCCAGCTCCCGGGCCCGGTCGGCGATGGCGCGGGGGTCCAGGGCGTCCAGCGTCACGTCGACGAAGCGGGCGCCGAGCACCTGCTCGGTCTCCAGGACCTGGTCGTGGGTCGTGGCGGTGATGCTGCCGACGACCGCCAGCACCGGCCGCAGCGCCCGCACCCCGGGGCCGATGCCCAGCGCGGTGGCCAGCCGGACGGCGAAGGGGCCGCTGTCCACCGACAGCCAGCGCGCCCCGCCCGCGTCCTGCACCCGCGCCGCCGCGTCGGCGATCGTGCTCAGGTGCGCGTTGGTCGTCGCGTCGCAGACCACGAGCTCGGCGTCGGTGGCGCTCAGCGCCTCGGCGACGGACCCGGCACCTGCCTGCACGACGTCGATCGGGACTTCGGTGATCGAACGCCGCGTGCCCTCGCGCAGCAACGTCGCCACCCGTGACGAACTGACCGGGTTGAGCGGGTCGCGGGCGGCGAAGGTCTCGGCCAGCGGCACGCCGTCCACCAGGTGCAGGCCGCCCACCGTGGTGCGGCCCGCGTCGGGGAAGGCCGGGACCACCAGCGCGCGCGTGCCCGGCTCCAGCACCTCGAACAGCGCGTCGACCTCAGCGCCGACGTTGCCCCGCAACGTGGTGTCGACCCGCTTGACGACCAGCTCCGCGAACGGCGCCGCCAGCGCCGCGTGCCGCACGCGCTCGCGGGCGGCGTCGGCCGCGGCGTGCCGGGTGCCCAGGTTGAGCACGACGACGTCGGCGTCCATGGCGCAGGGCACCCGTTCGACCCCGCTCACCGAGATCGTCCGGAGCCCGGCGCGCGCGAACCTCGCCCCGGTCGCGTTGCTGCCGGTGAGGTCGTCGCCGATGACGAGCACCTGAGGCACCGTCGCCTCCCCTTTTGCGCGAACCGCGCGACTGCCGCGCGGTTTCGTGAGTAGAGACTGAACTACATGCGCGATCCAGTCAATAGAGTTGCTCAACTTGCGCAACTTCGGTCGGAGCGTGGCGCCGCTCGCTACTACCAGGGTTCGGGTTCGCGCGCGTCGCCGCGACCGGCCGGAGAGACGAGGCCGCCAATGGAAGAAGAAGTTGCTCAGCGCCGGATTCCGTGGCGCCCGGCAGGACTGCTGGCGCCGCGCGGCGCCCAGGAAAGCCAGATTGCCGCACGTCGTGATCGGCTACCCCGTGCAGCCGATTGACCACCAGGTGGGCCGATCCTACGGTGACGACGGCCGTCCTCAGCCCGAACGGAGCGCCGATGCCGAGCGTGGACGATCCGCGACCGCTCGGCCCGGATTCGCTGACGTGGAAGTACTTCGGTGACTGGCGGGGTCTGTTGCTGGCCCTGTGGGCGGGCTCGATGCAGAACATGCATCCCCAGCTCGGCGCGGGCGTCGAGGAGCACTCCCGGTTCTTCGACGAGCGCTGGCAGCGGCTCTTCCGCTCGCTCTACCCGATCGGCGGGGTGGTCTACGACGGTCCGCGCGCGGCCGAAACCGCGCGTCAGGTGCGCGGCTACCACGACACGATCAAGGGCGTCGACCGCCACGGGCGGCCGTACCACGCGCTGAACCCGGAAACCTACTTCTGGGCCCACTCGACGTTCATGATGCTGTCGGTGCTGCTCAGCGAGTATTCGGGGGAACCGTTCGACGAACGGCAGAAGGAGCAGGTCTACGCCGAGGGCGTGCAGTGGTACCGGCTGTACGGGATGAGCATGCGCCCGGTGCCTCCGGACTGGGGCGGCTTCCAGCACTACTGGGACCACATGTGCGCCGAGGTGCTGGAGGTCAACAAGGCGACCCGCGACGTCCTCGACATCTCCGGAATCGGCAAGCCGCCCCTGCTGCGCAGGCTGCCCGAACCGTTGTGGCGGCTGGCGAGAATCCCCGTCGCACGCGGGTTCGTGTGGCTCACCGTGGGGCTGTACCCGCCGGTCGTGCGCGAAAGACTCGGCTACCGCTGGACTTCCCGCGACGAAAGGACGTTGCGCGTGCTCGGCCGGCTGCTGGCGCTGGTGTGGCGACTGGTGCCCTTCGAACTGCGATACCACCCCAGGGCTCGCGCGGGCTGGCGCCGGGAGCGCGGCCTTTTCCGGACGGACGCGCCGCTGGTCGAAACGCCCGCGCGCAACCTGCCTCCAGCCGAGCATCGCGACGACCCCAAGCACTACTCGCCCTCGGTCTGAGCCGGGCGCGGGCGCCGCGCCACCCGCACGCCGCGCCCGAGCGCGTCTAGGACTCGACCGCGACCCGGAGGCCGAGAGCGACCATGACGCCGCCGGTCACCCGTTCCAGGACCTGCATGACGCGCTTGCGCGTCAGCACCGCCCGCATCGCGCCGACCAGCCACGACGTGACCCGCCACCACACCAGCGCGACGACGAGGAACACCAGGGTGAGCACCGCGGAGGTGACGATCCGCGACTCCCCCGGCGAGATGAACTGCGGGAGCAGCGTCAGGAACAGCAGGATGATCTTCGGGTTGAGCAGGTTGCTCACCAGCCCCTGCCGGAACGCGGTCCGGCGGTCGATGGCCGTCTTCGGCGCAGCGGGCAGGTCCAGCGCCACCGGTTCGTGCCGGTGCCGCCAGCTCTTCCACAGCGTGGTGGCCCCGAGCCATACCAGGTAGGCCGCGCCCGCCAGCTTGACCACCATGTACGCCTGCGCCGAGGCGGCGAACAGCGCCGAAAGGCCGACCACCGACGCCACCGCGTGCACCAGCAGGCCGCTGCAGCAGCCCAGGCCCGTCCACCACATCGCCGTTGTCCCGCCGCGCAGGCTGTTGCGCAGCCCGAGCGCGAGGTCGGGGCCGGGCACGATGGTGAGGACGATGACGAACAGCAGGAACGGGACCAGTTGTGAAGGCACGGCCCCACACTAGCGTCCTGCCCCGACAGCGCTGGCCCGCAAAAGCGATCGTGATTACCCACGAAGCGATGGCGGTTCCCCGCGAAACGATGGCGGCTGCCCACGAAAGGACGGCGGTGCCCGCGACCACCTGCGGTGCTCCGGCCCGCCCACGGCTGGGTTCCCGCGGTGGACGACCCCCGTTCAGCGAGGCCAGGGTCGCCCACAACCGCTCCCACGGCCGTTGCCGGTAGGCGGTACCGGTGCACCGTCCGCGCCCGGTGCCGTGGTCGCCGATTTCCGCGCTTCAAGAGCCGTGATCAACCGGGCCGTGGAGCACAGTGATCCGGGCGAGTCCGCGTCGGCGCGCAACGGCGTTCCGGCGGCACACGGCCGCCTCCGCGTGCGCTCCGCGCCCGGGGGTGCTGGGCTGGGTGGGCCAACGTTGGGGAATGGAGGTCCACATGGACGCCGAAGAGGTCGACGTCGTGGTCATCGGGCTCGGGCCCGGTGGTGAGGACGCCGCCGCGCGCCTGGCCGCGGCGGGCCTGTCCGTGGTCGGGGTCGAGTCGCGGCTGGTCGGCGGCGAGTGCCCCTACTTCGCCTGCGTACCGACCAAGATGATGGTGCGCGCTTCGGACGCGCTCGCCGAGGGGCGGCGGGTCGCCGAACTGGCCGGCTCCACGCAGGTCCGGCCCGACTGGACCCCGGTGGCCGACCGGATCCGCGACGAGGCGACCACCGGCTGGGACGACGCGGCGGCCGTCCAGCGGCTGGAGAAGAGCGGGGCCCGGTTCGTCCGCGGGTTCGGGCGCATCAGCGCGCCTGCCGAGGTGTCGGTGTCGACCGACGACGGCGACCGGGTCTTCCGGACCCGGCGCGCCATCGTGCTCAACCCGGGCACCGAACCGCTGGTTCCACCCGTCGACGGCCTGCGGGACTCGCCGTACTGGACCAACCGCGACGCCGTTCGCACCCGCGAGGCCCCGGAGTCGCTGCTGGTTCTCGGCGGCGGCCCGGTCGGTGTCGAGTTCGCGCAGATCTTCGCGCGGTTCGGGACGCGGGTCGCGGTGGTGGAGCACGGGCCGCGGCTGCTCGGCCCGTTCGAGCCGGAGGCGTCGGAACTGCTGGAGTCGGTGTTCGCGGCCGAGGGCATCGACGTCCGCACCGGCGAACGCGCCGAGTCGGTCGCCCACGACGACGACTCGTTCACCGTCCGGCTGGGCTCCGGTGCCGAGCTCACCGCGCAGCGGCTGCTGGTCGCCACCGGCCGCCGCACCGACCTCGCGGCGCTGGGCGTGGCGGCGGTCGGGTTGGACGAGCAGGGCAGGACCATCGACGTCGACGTGCGGATGCGCGCGACCGACGGGGTCTGGGCCATCGGCGACGTCGCCGGGCGCGGGGCGTTCACCCACACCTCGGTGTACCAGGCGCGCATCGCGGCCAACGACATCCTCGGCCAGGGCCACGAGAACGCCGACTACCGGGCGGCGCCCGCGGTGACCTTCACCGATCCGGAGGTCGCCATGGTCGGGCTCACCGAGACCGCGGCCCGCGATCGCGGGCTGCCGGTGGTCACCGCGACCACCGACATCCCGGCCTCGCCGCGCGGGTGGATCCACAAGGCCGGCAACCAGGGGCTGATCAAACTCGTCGCCGACCCTCGGCGCGGGGTGCTGGTCGGCGCCACGGTGGCCGCGCCCGCCGGTGGCGAGATCCTCGGCGCGCTCGCGGTCGCCGTGCACGGTGAGGTCCCCGTCGAGCGGCTGCGGCACATGATCTACGCGTACCCGACCTTCCACCGCGCCATCGAAGCCGCGCTCGCCGAGCTCCCCGCGTCCGGGAGCTGAGCGGCAGGCGCCGAAGCGCTACCTCGGCTCGTCCCCGAGGCGCCGGTGCGCCTGCTTGCGGGTGTACATGTCCCGGTCGGCCTCGTGCAACAGCGTCTCGGGCGGCGTGACGGCGTTGTCGGTGGTGGCGAAGCCGACGCTGGCCCGCAGCCGGACCGACACGCCGGAGACCGTGATCCGGGTGTCCAGCCGCTCGGCGACCCGCCGGTGCAGCGCCACCGCCGACTGCTGGTCCGGCAGCAGGCTGACCACCACGAACTCGTCGCCGCCCAGGCGCGCGACGGTGTCGCCGGAGCGCACGACCCCGAGCAGCTCCTGGGCGGCCACGGTGAGCATCTGGTCGCCCAGCGCGTGGCCGTAGCGGTCGTTGACCGGCTTGAGCTGGTCGAGGTCGGCGACGATGACCACCAGCACCCCGTTGCCCCCCGCGAGCTGCTGCAGGCCGTGGTCCAGCCGGTCGGCCAGCAGCGCCCGGTTCGCCAGCCCCGTCAGCGGGTCGTGCAGCGCCAGGTGCGCCAGGTGGGCGTCGACCAGCCGCTGCTCCCCCATGTCCTCGTACTGGCTGACCAGGTAGGCGGGCAGGCCGTCGGCACCCGGGACCGCGGTCGCCCTGATCAGCATCCAGATCGGGTGGCCGTCGCGGTGGCGGTAGCGCTTCTCCACGCTCACGGTGTCCTTGCGGCCCTCGATGAGATCGGCGAGCGCGGTCATGCCCTGCTGTTCGTCCTCCGGGTAGGTGACGTCGTTGAAGGAGCGCGACAGCATCTCCTCCCGCGCGTAGCCGAGCATCCGGCACAGGGTGTCGTTGACCGCGGTCCAGCTACCCTTGAGGTCCAGCAGGGCCATCCCGATCGGGGCGTTGTGGAAGCTGCGCTGCCACAGCAGCTCGGCCTCCCGGCGGCCGGTGATGTCCTGGGCCTGCGAGAGGAAGTACTGCGGGCGGTCGGCGCTGTCGCGGACCACGGTCCGCGACAGCAGCACGAAGATCACGCCGCCGTCGGAGCGCACGTAGCGCTTCTCCAGCACGGCCTCACCGACCAGCGGCCCCTCGTCCACGTCGTCGGGGTGGGTCACGTCGCGGTAGTTCAGCCCGATCAGCTCGTCGTCGGTGTAGCCCAGCAACCGGCACATCGCTTCGTTGACGTACAGGTATTTGCCCTGCAAGTCCATGATCGCCATCGCAGCGACCGACTGGTCGAAAACGCGCTGCCACGGCACACCGTTGGCGGAGTTGGGGCCCGAGGCTGACATGAGAACTGCACAATAGCCGCCATGCCCCGGGCTCGCAGGTGAGGCGGCCGGTGATGATCACCTCAACGGGTTCATGCCTCGCCGCGGTTCATCGCCAGCAGGCGGTCCAGCACCGCGCTGCCGGCCTTGAGCCCGTCGTGCTCGTACTCGTTGGTGACCCACACGCGCGCGCCGCGCACCCGCTCCGCCGACTCCAGCGCGTGGTCGCGGTCGACGAACATGTCGTCGTGGTAGACCGCCGCGGCGACCGGTACGTCGTTGGCCGCGAGCCGGTCGAGGTCGTAGAGCGCGGGCCAGTCGTCCTTACCCGCCAGCAGGTCGGCTGCGTCCTTCAGCGGAACCAGCGCGGGGTCCTGCTCGAAGAACCAGGGGTAGATCATCTCCCCGGTGAAGTTGACCCGCGAGGCGCCTGCCAGGTCGAACTCGGCGAACTCCGCCCGCACCCGGTGCGCCGACCATTCCGAGGCCGTGTGCTGGCAGTAGATCGCCTCGTGCAGCACCGCGTACAGGGGCCGCTCGGCGAAGGAGACCACGGCGTCGACGCCGCGCAGGAAGGTGTCCGACAGCTCCGGGCCGGTGGGGCCCGCGACGAACGCCTCCTCCAGCAGGTAGTGCAGGGCGTCGAAGCGAGCGGCCTGGCCGAACTGGATGCCCAGCGTCTGGAACCGCTCGGGCGTCAGGCGGTCGCCGGAGGGCAGCGGCACCTCGTGGGACGCCAGGTGTTCCACCACCCGCCGCGCGATCTCCGCGTCGGCCGGATACCGGCCGTAGTAGGCGTCGTTCTTGGCCAGCACGCGCGGGTACGCGGCGCGGTAGACGTCGTCGGCGTGCCCGGTCAGCGTCGGGATGCCGCCGGTGATGAGAACCTGCCGGAGCCCGTGCGGTGCGTGGGAGAGGTAGGTCAGCGCGCAGAAGCCGCCGAAGCTCTGCCCCAGCACGCTCCACGGGGCGCCGCCGGTGAGCTGCTCGCGCACCAACTCGGCATCGCGCACGATCGAGTCCGCGCGGAACAGGCTCAGGTGCTCGGCCTGCTGCTTGGGAGCAATCCCCGCCAGGGTGATCCGGCCGGCGGGGGTGCTGCGCCCCGTCCCCCGCTGGTCCAGCAACAGCACGCGGTAGTCCTGGAGCGCGCGGCCGAGCCAGGCGCTGGTGCTCAGGGGGCGTTCGGCCTTGCCACCCGGCCCGCCCTGCAGGAACAGCAGCCAGGGCAGTTCCTGGTCCTGCTTGCCCGGTGCCACCACCTCCCGCCCGAAGACCTCGATCTCCCCCGCGCCAGGGTCGCCGTGGTCGAGCGGCACGTGGAAGACGTGGTCCCGGGCGACCAGACCGGGCCTGTGGTAGCTGGCTTGCATCCGAACTCTCCTTGGTCGTCACGCGCGGGTGCGCCCGGCGGCCGGCCGGGCGCACCCGCGTTCGGCGGTCAGTAGCCGGGGGCGCCGATCTCGCGGCAGATCGCCACGAGCTCCGGATGAACGTAGCGCCCGTCGAGCTCGATCACCTCGCCGTCGAGGTGGATCGTCGGGCCGAGCACGCTGCCGTCGGTGTGCGCCGCGGCCACCCACGGCTCGCCGCCGATCCAGGCACCCTTGGTGCCGATGCCGATCTCGACGCAGCCGAACACGCGCTCGTCCTCGACGATGCGCCCGGTGGGCCGGGTGACGCCGGGGTTGAAGCCGAGCGACCAGTGCGCCAGCCGGAACATGTTCGGGTCGCCGAAGGACTGCATCCAGGCGCGGAACACCTCGGCGTCGCGGTCACCGGTGATCTCGGTGACCACGCCGTCCTCCACCACGCAGCGCACCGGCGTGCGCAGCAGGCCGATCTCGGCGGGCGGCCACAGGGCGCCGTCGAAGACCAGCACCCCGTTCTGGGTCTGCTCCACCGGGTTCCAGGAGATCTGCCCGGAGAGCATCACCGTCTCGCCCGGCTTCTCCGCGGGCTTGCCGCGCAGGTTGATCGGGCGGCCCTGGTTGCGGCCGACCAGGTCGGTGCCGTTGGCCGAGCTGATGCGGACCTCGTCGGCCTCCTCCAGCAGGCGCACCAGCGTGCGGCCGAGCCGCATCACGCCCTCGAAGTCGGGGCGCCCGACGGTGTCCACCAGCATCGGGACGTCCATGCCGGTCAGGTTGGTGTAGCGCACCCCGTTGGCGATGGCGGTCCGGAACGCCTCGCTGTGCATGATGTAGGCCAGGCTGTACTCGATCCACACGTCGGCGTTCGCCACCGCGCCCGCCACCGGGGCCGGGGGCTCCATCGCCGAGCTGGGCCGGGTGTCGTACCAGACCACGGTGGGCACCGCGCCCGCGGCGGCCACCGCCTGCGCGGTGACCTCCACGACGCGGCGGTCGGTCGAGGTGTCCCCGGTGATCACGACCTGCTCGCCCGGCTTGACCAGCATGACCTGCTCGACGAGCTTGCGGGCGCCGACCGCTGCCTCCCACGACAGGTACTCCGGCCGGGACTCGATGCGGCTCACGACTTCCACTGCGACTCCTTGTTCGGTGTTGCCCGCCCGATCAGCGGGTTTCCACGATGCGGCTGGTCGAATACAGCGCATCGCCCGCGATCAGGCCTGCGCCGACGAGGTTGAGGTCCTCCCCGGCTCGTTCCCCGCGAAGCCGGCCGTAGAGCACCCGGACGAGCAGTGCCCCGAACACCAGCCAGCAGGCTTGGGGGGTCGAGATGAGCAGACCGGTCGCCAGCAGCACGCCCATCTGCCTGCTCGGCCCGCCCAGTAGCTGGATCAGCGCGCCGGGGACCGCCCACGACAGCAGCGTCACCATGATGTCGGGCTCGGAGAGCCCCGCCTCGATCGTCGCCGCGTAGACCTCGGCCACCGGCGGGATCAGCCCGTCGCCGAAGAACGACTGCCACGACACCGCGACCGCGACGGTGGCCACGGCGAAGCCGACGAGCGAGGCCAGGTACTGCTGGAGGCGGCCGGAACGCTCGAACACGTCGTAGGGGCGGTGGTCCCGGCGCAGGATCCACCCGGCCTTGAGGTCGTATCCCATGTCGGCGAACGCCGGTCCGGTGGCCGAGCAGTAGCCGACGAACAGCGCCAGCGGCACGGCGGGCACGCCGGCGACCATCCCGAGGACCAAAAAGATCAGGGTCACCGCGAAGGCCGGGAACCAGCCGGAGTGCATCGCGGCCAGTCCGACGATCAGCTCGTGCACGATCGCCGCCAGCGCGGCAACCAGCACCCACGCGACGAGGGCGGGCGGTGACAGCTCGCCCAGCAGACCACCGGCCAGCGCCACGACGGCCGCGCCGAGCACGAACAGCGCGTATCCCTCCAGGACGCCCCGGCGCAGCCGCCGCTCGTCGACCTGCGGCAGGGTGCTGGGGTCGACGTCGGCGGCCGGGCGCTGCCGCTGCCCGCGGAACATCAGCACCGCGGCCTGCCCGAGCGCGACCAGCCCGGCGCCGATCATCACGCCGTGCGGGATGTAGACCTCGTCGAGCTCCACGCCGAACCAGGCCGGGCTGTACTGGCTGAACAGCAGACCGATGCCGAACATCAGCAGCGCCCACAGGTTGCCGATGAAGGCCACGCCCGCCGCCGAGACCGGGAGCTTGAACAGCGATCCCGCGAACCCGGCCACGGCACCCAGCGCGAGCACCACGGCCCGCCTGCCGCCGCGGTCACCGGCGAGGATCGTGTCGGCAGCGGCGACCCCGGGCGGCCACGCGGCCTGCGCGGGCAGCAGGCGCGAGTTGAAGATCCGGTACAGCACGTAGGAGTCGGCGAGCAGGCCGATCGCGACGCCTGCGAACACCGGCCACACCAGGTCGGGCCTGCCGAAGGCGAAGGGCACCGCGATCGGGGCGAGCAGCGAGTTGGCGGCGGCGAAGGTGGAGCCCGAGACCGCGCTCTGCACCAGGTTCTGCCGGTGGACCGAACGCATCCGCCGCAGTCCGGCGACGTTGATCCGGCCGATGATCATCGCGACCAGCGCCCCGATGACCGAGGTGTTGGCAGAGATCCCGAGCGTGGTGATCAGGTGCATCCCGATGACCGCGCCGACCACCGACAGCACCGTGGTGAGCACCAGCACCGTCGGTTCGAACGCCCTGGGGTGGGTTTCCTCCGAGCGCGCCGGGGAGGTGGTGGTCACCATGAGCAGCCTTTCGCCGGCAGCGGTCGGT
The DNA here is from genome assembly GCF_018141105.1 of Saccharopolyspora erythraea. Taxonomy (NCBI): domain Bacteria; kingdom Bacillati; phylum Actinomycetota; class Actinomycetes; order Pseudonocardiales; family Pseudonocardiaceae; genus Saccharopolyspora; species Saccharopolyspora erythraea. The sequence goes on from NZ_CP054839.1 coordinate 4,803,884, forward strand.
CAGTTCGCCGAGTCGCTCGGCGCCATGCGCACGGCCAGCTCCCCGGCCGCCGCGCGCAGCGGCGCGGCCAGCTCGTCCACCCGCCCGGAGACCCGGTCGGACGGACCGATCAGCGTCAGCGACGCGACGGTCGCGCCGCCGAGCGCCAGCGGCACCGCGATCGCACCCACGCTCGCGTCGAACTCGCCGTCGGACACCGAGACCCCGGTCTCGCGCACCTGCCGCCACCGCTGTTCCAGCTCGGCGTAGGTGGTCGGGGTGCTCGCGGTGTAGCGGGTCAGCGGCTCGGGGCCGAACAGCTCGCGGACCTCCTCCGGCGGCTCGGTGGCGAACAGCGCGTGCCCCGAGCAGCCGGCGTGGCCGGGCATCACGTGCCCGACGATCGCCGAGTACGTCAGCGGACCACCGGCGTCGACGGCGGCCACGGTCCGGTAGGAGCCGCCGTGCGCGACGTTGAGCACGGCGCTCTCCCCGGTCTCCCTGGCCAGCTTGGCCAGCACCGGCCGAGCCAGCGGACTCATCGCGCCGCTGCGCTCGGCGACCCGCGCCAGCCTGCTGACCGCGGGCCCCAGCCGGTAGCGGCGGGTTTCCGGGTCTGCCAGCACGAAACCGCGGCCCGCCAGCGTGGCCAGCAGGCGCTGCGCGACGGACTTGTCGAGGTCGAGCCGGCGGGCGAGCTCGCTCACTCCCCACTCCGGCCGGTCGTCGGTGAACGCGAGCAGGACCTGCAGGGCTCGGTCCGCGGTCTGCAGCGTGCTCGTACCGGCCACCCGAAATCCTCCGCTGTTGGGATATACACAACGGTGTCTCTATTTACGCACCGTTGGAGGTACGGTGCGCTCACCGGCGACGTTTGTCAACACCCGGGGCCTGTGCCGCCGCGGCCGGACCAGCAGGGTGAGAGCGGCGATCGCGGCGGTGACCGAGAAGGCCGCGTCGAGCCCGTGGTCGGCGGCGAGCACCCCCAGCGCTGCGGGGCCGCATACCGTGCCGAGCCCGAGCGAGACCAGTGCCGCGCTCAGCCCGGCCGTCGGCCGCTCCGGGAAGATCTGGTAGCTCCAGACGGCCAGCAAACCGGAGCCCGCCATGAAGGCGGCCCCGTAGAGCAACGCGGACGCGCACACCGCCACCCACGATCCCGGCGCGAGCCCGAGCAACCCCGCGGCGCAGGCGAGCGCGCCGAAGATCAGCGCGTGTCCCGCGCGCAGACCACACCGTCGCAACACCGTCCCCGCGAACAACCCGCCGATACCGGAAACCCCGGTGAGCGACCAGAAAACCGGCGCGATGTCGTACGCCGCCCTCGCCGCCGACGACACGGCCACCACGGCGAACGACCAGTAGACCGCGCCCACCACGCCATAGGAGAACGCGGTCAGGTGCAACCGTGCCGCCCGCGGAGCCAGAAACCCGCGGATTCCGCGCTCCGCCCTGCGCTTTCCACCGCGACCCGCCGGCACGGCGACGAAGTTGTAGGCGGTGACGAGCAGAGCGATGACGGCGAAGACCAGCCAGGCGGAACGCCACTGCTCACCTCGCGCTCCCATGGCCATCAGTCCGGCGACCACAACGCCGAACGCCGTACCGGTCGGCAGCAACGCGAGCACGGTTTCCCGCCGCTCGGGCGGGACGACCCGGTCCACGGCATCGGAATAGGGCGACCAGACCAACGCCGGACTCGTGCCCGCCAGCACCAGGCCCGCGACCAGCGCGACGGGTTCGGCTGCCAGCGCCACCGTCGCCATCCCCGCAGTCGCCGCGAGCCCGCCGCTCACGACCAGAGCCCGCGATCCGACCACGTTCGCCAACGTCCCGACCGCGACCAGGGCGCACAGGTAAGCCAGGTAGGTCGCGCTTCCGATCCACCCGACCACGACCAGGGAGAGCCCGAACTCCCGTTGGATGCCGGGCAGGAACAGCCCGTAGCCGTAGCGTGCGAGGCCGAACCCGACCCCGATCGCCGCCACCCCCGCGGTTCCTACCCGCCAGGCGGGACTCACCGGCGACTCCGGTGGCCGACGCCGTGCCTGATCCCGTGACCGGCGTGAACTCCGCGGGCCAGATCGGCCAGGACCCGCAGCAGGGACTTCGACAGCATGCGCATGGGCGCGCTCCTTCCACTCGCACCCGCTAGTAGACAGACCTGTCTACCTAATGTCAATGCTATGGTCGTACCCAGCCCGACGAACGGAGACCGACGACGTGGCCACGACCAGCACACCCGCCGGAGCGCGGGGCGGAGCCCGGCCATCGGCGCGCGAACGACTGCTCGACGCCGCGGGCGAGCTCTTCTACCGGGACGGCATCCGGGCGGTGGGCATCGACGCGGTCATCGCGCGCGCCGGTGTGGCGAAGATGAGCCTGTACAAGCACTTCCGCTCCAAGGACGACCTCGTGGTCGCCTACCTGGAGCGCCGCGAGCAGCGCTGGCTGGAGCACTTCCGGTCACGGATGCGCGAGGCGGGCACCACTCCCCGGGAACGCGTGCTGGCGGTGTTCGACGTGCTCGCCCGCTGGACGGAGAGCGAGAACCCTCGCGGCTGCGCGTTCATCAACGCCTATGTCGAGCTGGCCGACGCTCACCATCCCGGCAACGCCGTGACCAGGGCCGACAAGGAGTGGCTGCGCGCCTACCTGACCGATCTCGTCGCCGAAACCGGCGCACCCGCCCCGGAAGCGCTGGCCGCCCAGCTGTTCCTGTTGCTGGAAGGCGCGTTGGTGACCACGGCGATGGGCACCGTCGATGGCGCGATGAGCAGTGCGCGGGCCGCGGCGGAACGCCTGCTGCCCGGCTGACCGCCGGGCCGCGCGGGCTCACATGCCGCCGGGGCGCTGCGGCCACTCCGGGATGAAGCCGGGGTAGTCCCGGCTGACGCGCATCGGGAAGCGGGCCTCGCGCTTCTCCAGGAACGCGGTGACGCCTTCCGCCGCGTCGGCCCCGGCACCGAGTTCGTGCATGGCCCTGGAGTCGAGCCGGTGAGCCTCCCAGGGGTTCGACGCGCCGAGCATGCCCCACAGCAGCCTGCGGGTCACCGCGACCGAGACCGCGGAGGTGTTGTCGGCGATCTCGCGGGCGATTTCCCGCGCGGTGGCAAGCAGTTCGCCGTCTGGCACGACGCGTGAGACCAGCCTGCCGCGCAGTGCTTCCTCCGCACCGAAGACCCGGCCGGTGGCCGCCCACTCCATCGCCTGCGAGATCCCGACCACGCGCGGCAGGAACCACGTCGAGGCCGCCTCGGCGACGATCCCCCGGCGCGCGAAGACGAAACCGAACCGCGCCGACTCCGAGGCCAGGCGGATGTCCATCGGCAGCGTCATGGTCGCTCCGACCCCGACCGACGCGCCGTTGATCGCCGCGATCACCGGCTTGCGCGACGCCGCGATCCGCAGCGACACGGTTCCGCCGCCGTCCCGCGGCGCGCCGTCGACCTCTCCGAGGTCCTCGTGGGCCGCGCGCCGGTGCTCGCTGCCCGCGTTGAAGGTGTCGGCGCCGCCACCGAGGTCGGCACCGGCGCAGAAGGCCCGGCCGGCACCGGTCACCACCGCCACCCGCACGTCGTCGTCGGCGTCGACGGCGTCGAACGCGTCGACGAGCTCGGCGCGCATCACGGCGGTGAAGGCGTTGAGCCGTTCCGGCCGGTTCAGCGTGATGGTGGCGACGCCGTCGGCCACCTCGAAGGTGATCTGCTCGTAAGTCGTCATCGAACCGCCCGTCAAGAGGTGGACATCGAATCTCGCGCCCCGGCCGCGCCGTGCTCAGCGCCGAAGTTCAGCGGCAGGCCCGGGCGGTCCCACTGCGCGGCGTAGAGCTTGCCGAGCCCGGAGGAGGTGATGTAGGCGGTGCGCAGATCCGGCCCGCCGAAGCAGATGTTGGTGACGTAGTAGTCGGTTTCCGGAGTCCGCACGACGTCCTCGAGCGCCCCGTCCGGACTCAGCACACTGATGGCGCCGGTGATCAGCGTCGCCACGCAGACGTTGCCCTCGGAGTCCACCGCGAGCGAGTCCAGGAGCTGGTAGCCGCCGAACCCGTGCAGCAGCGTGGCACCCGCCGGCCCCGGGCCCGGCGCCCGCCGAAGCCTACCGGGCGCCTCGATTTCCCAGTACCAGACTCGTCCGGTCATCGTCTCGGCCACGTACACCCGCTCGCCGTCCGGGGACAGGCCGACGCCGTTGGGGTCGTGCAGCGGGTAGGCGATCTCCTCGATTCTCGAACCGTCCACTGTGGCGTAGTACAGCCCGCCGCGGTCGGAGTCGCGTTCCCGGCGCTTGCCGTGGTCGGTGAAGTAGAAGCCGCCGTCGGCGTCGAACACGAGGTCGTTCGGGCCACGCAGCGGGTGGCCGCCGGCCGACGTGCACACGTCGGTCACCTCGCCGTCGAAGGTGACGCGCTGGACGCGTCCGCCGAGGTAGCCGTCGGGCTGGTTGCCCGGTGCGAGCCGTCCGCCGCCGCGGTGCCAGTCGAACCCGCCGTTGTTGCAGACGTAGACCGCGCCGTCGGGGCCGATGGCCGCGCCGTTGGGGCCGCCACCGCAGTCGGCCACCACCGAGACCGATCCGTCGGCGGCCACCCGCGACAGGGTTCCCCGCTCGATCTCGACCACGAGCACCGAGCCGTCGCCCAGGGCGACCGGGCCTTCCGGGAAGCGCAGCCCGCTGCTGATCTCCCGCACCCGCGACCCCTTCCGCCTGCGACCGCAACGACCATAAGCATGACTAAGCATCCGGCACAAGAGTCCGGTCACGCACCCGGGTCGGCCACTGTGGACACCGGTGCTGGCCGCATGCCCGATGCGCGTGGATACTGGCGGCGCCGGCCCCGACCGGCAGGAAGCCCCGAACCGAGGAGTCGTACGAGATGACCGAATACCGCCAGCCCCGGTACCGGCCGCCGGAGGGCTCCACCGAGTTCCTGCTGATCCGGCACGGGGAGTCGGCCCGGGCGGTCCCCGGCAGGCCGTTCGCCCTGCTGGACGGGCAGTCCGACCCCGACCTCGCGCCCGAGGGCCGCGAGCACGCCCGGCGGGTCGCCGACCGACTCGAGCACGAGCGGTTCGACGCCCTGTACGTCACGACGCTGCGGCGCACCGTCCAGACCGCGGCTCCGCTTGCCGAACGCCTCGGCATGACCCCGCTGGTGGAGGCTGAGCTGCGCGAGGTCAACCTCGGCGAGTGGGAGGGCGGCCTGTTCCGCAAGCACGTGGCCGAGCGGCACCCGGTCAGCCTGCGCATGCACGCCGAGGAGCGGTGGGACGTCATCCCCGGTGCCGAGGAGGCGCAGCGCTTCCGGGAACGGGTCCGCGGCGCGGTCGAGCGCCTCGCGGCGGCCCACCCCGGCCGGCGGCTCGCCGTGTTCACCCACGGCGGCGTGATCGCGCAGGTGCTGGCGCTGGCGGCCGGGTCGCGCCCGTTCGCCTTCCTCGGCGCCGACAACGGCTCGATCTCGCAGGTCGTGGTCGATGGCGAGCGGTGGACGGTGCGGCGCTTCAACGACACCGCGCACCTGTCGCCGCGGCTGGACCCCGGCGCCGCGCCGCTCACGTGATCACCGGCAGCGCCGCATCAGCTCGCCCTTGACCAGCTTGCCCGTGGGCGTGCGGGGCAGGCTGTCGACGAAGTCGACGGCGCGGGGCGCCTTGTAGTGGGCGAGCCGGGACCGCACGTGCTCGATCAGCTCGCGCTCCAGCCCCGGCCCCGGCTCGGCGCCCGGGGCCGGCTGGACCACGGCCCGCACCGCCTCCCCCATCTCCTCGTCCGGCACTCCGATCACCGCGACGTCGGCTATGGACGGGTGGAGGGCGAGGACGTTCTCGGTCTCCTGCGGGTAGATGTTGACGCCACCGGAGATGATCATGAACGCTTTCCGGTCGGTCAGGTGCAGGAAGCCGTCCTCGTCGAGGTAGCCGAGGTCACCGGTGGTGGTCCAGTTCGGGTGCAGCGGGTGCTGCGCCGACCGGGTCTTGTCCGGGTCGCCGTGGTACTCGAACGGCCGCTCGTCGCGCTCGAAGTAGATGGTGCCCACCTCCCCCGGCGGCAGTTGCGCGCCGTCGTCGGCGCAGACGTGCACGGTGCCGAGCACCGCCCGGCCGACCGAACCCGGTTTCTCCAGCCAGGTCTCGGAATCGATGACGGTCATGCCGATCCCCTCGGTGGCGGCGTAGTACTCGTGCAGGATCGGGCCCCACCAGTCGATCATCGCCCTCTTGACGTCCACGGGGCACGGCGCGGCGGCGTGGATGGCGACGCGGTGGCTCGACAGGTCGTGGCGTCTGGCGCTCTCGGGAAGCTTGAGCATCCGCACGAACATCGTCGGCACCCACTGGCTGTGGGTGACGCGGTGGCGTTCGATCGCCCGCAACGCGTCCTCGGGGTCGAAGTGCTCCATCATCACCAGCGTGCCGCCGACCGCATGGACCGATGCCCCGAACCGCAGCGGTGCGGCGTGGTAGAACGGCGCGGGCGAGAGGTAGACGGTGTCGGGGCCGAACCCGTACAGCGACCGCGTCAACGGCGTGAGGTGGTTGTCGCCCTCGCTGACGTCGACGTCGCGCAGCGGAGCCCTGATCCCCTTGGGGCGCCCCGTGGTTCCCGACGAGTAGAGCATGTCCCCGCCTCGCGGCTGCTCCGCCGGAGGCACCGGCGACGACACGGCCAGCGCCGACTCGTAGTCGCCGTAGCCGTCGACCGGGCCGCCGTAGGCCAGCCGGGTGCCGACATCCGGCAGCGCGTCCACCAGCCGCCCGGCCGGTTCGTCCAGCGCCGCGGAGACGACCAGCGCTTTCGCCTTCGAGTCGGCCACGATGTAGGCGACCTCCGCGGCGGTGAGGTGTCGGTTGACCGCGGTGAGGTAGAGCCCGGATCGCACCGCGGCCCAGTAGACCTCGTAGGCGTGGATGGAGTTGTCGGTCAGCAACGCCACGGTGTCACCGCGGCTCAGCCCGGACTCGCGCAGGAAGTGCGCCAGCCGGGTGGAGCGTTCCTCGAGTTCGCCGTAGGTCGTGCTGCGGCCGGACCCGGCCATGACCAGGGCCGTGCGGCCGGCCGGATGTGCACCTGGATACATGCGGACCTCCTTCGCGTCCTCCGGGCGATGCCGGCGTCGTGTGCAGGTCAACCGGAAGTGCGTCGCTCGTGGCGGAGTACCCTGGCGCGGTGGTTCGAGCCCGGACAGCCGCCCGCCCCCAGCAGGTCGCACGCACTCAGCAGGCCGGGCGCAGGCGCACCCGGCAGGAGCGCACCGCCGACAGCCGTGCGCTGATCCTCGACGCCGCCGTGGAATGCCTGGTCGAGCACGGCTGCGCCGGTGCGTCCACAGTGGTCGTCCAGGCCAGGGCCGGGGTGTCGCGGGGCAGACTGCTGCACCACTTCCCGTCGCGGGAGGAGCTGCTGGTCGCCGCCGCGCAGCACCTGGCGGCCAACCGCCTGGTGCGCACCGAGGAACGCGTGACCCGCCTGCTCGCCGGGGTGCCCGAGGGACCGGAGCGGATGGATCGCTGCATCGAGCTGCTGTGGGAAACCTTCCAGGAACCGCCGTTCTGGGCCGCCATGGAACTGTGGACGGCGGCCCGGACCAACCCCGCGCTGGCAGCCGCGCTCCTTCCGCAGGAGCGCGGCTGCGCGGCGCGATCCGCTCGGTGGCCGACCGGATCTGGGGTCCGGCCGTGTGCTCGCACCCGCTCTACCCGCAGTTGCGGGAAGTCCTGTTCACCAGCATGCGCGGGGCCGCGCTGGCCTACGCCTTCGAGGACCGCTCGGCGGCGACCGATCCGCACCTGGAGTCGTGGAAGACGATCGCCCGCAGCCTGCTGTTCGGCGGCTGACACTACCGGGGCGCCATGCGGATCGCGCCGTCGAGGCGGATCACCTCGCCGTTGAGCATCGGGTTCGACACGACGTGCTCGGCCAGCGCGCCGAACTCGTCCGGGTCCCCGAGCCGGGCCGGGTGGGGCACCTGCGCGCCCAGCGACGCCTTCACCTCCTCGGAGGCACCGGCCAGCAGCGGTGTGTCGAACAGTCCGGGCGCGATGGTCACGACGCGGATGGCGTGCTCGGCCAGGTCGCGGGCGGCGGGCAGCGTCATGCCCACGACGCCGCCCTTGGAGGCCGAGTACGCCGCCTGCCCGATCTGCCCATCGAAGGCGGCGACCGAGGCGGTGTTGATGACGACCCCGCGCTCCTGGCCGACCGGCTCGTGGCGCAGCATGCGCTCGGCGGCGAGCCTCAGCACGTTGAACGTGCCGACCAGGTTGACGTTGACGATCCGGCTGAACGCATCCAGCGGGAAGGGTCCTTTCCTGCGACTGACCACCCGCATGGCGTTGCCGGTTCCCGCGCAGTTGACCACGATCCGCAGCGTCCCGGCCGCGTCGGCCGCGTCCAGCGCGGCACCCACCTGCTGCTCGTCGGTGACGTCACCCGCGACGAACCGCGCTGCCGCGCCGAGGTCGGCGGCCACGCGCTCCCCCGCCGAGTCCGGCAGGTCCAGCAGCACGACTCGCGCTCCGGCGGCCACCAGCCGCCGCGCGGTCGCGAGTCCGAGTCCTGAAGCGCCACCGGTGACCAGGGCGACGCTGCCCGAGATGTCCATCGCTCCTCCTCGCCGAGAACCGAAGCATGGGTGGTGATCGTTCCTACGGCATCGGGCTCGGCCACCACAAGAGCGCGCCGGCGGACCAACAACAGTCAGCCTTGACGGTCGCGCGCCGGCGGGACACCATGATCCAGGTCACATCACCCTCACCGCCGAGGACGACGATGACCGACACCGCGCACCACGCCACCGGCCTCCTGACCGGCCGGGGCATGACGATGAGCGACCAGCTGTCCCGGCACGCCCGCAAGATCCCCGAGTCCGGTGCCCTGAGTTTCGAGTCCGGAACCCGCACCTACCGCGAGCTCGACGACCGCGTCTCGCGGCTGACGAGCGCGCTTCGCTCCCGGGGCGTGCGCCCGGGTGACCGGATCGCGGTGATGTGCCTGAACGGCCTGGAGGCCGTGGAGACCTACCTCGCCTCGGTGCGCCTGGGCGCGATCTGCGTGCCGGTCAACTTCCGGCTGGTCGCCGGCGAGGTGGCCTACCTGCTCGGCGACTGCGAGCCCGCGGCGGTCGTCGCGGACGCGGACTTGGCACCCACCGTCGACGCCGCGCTCGCGGCCGCGCCGTCGGCGCACACCTGCCTGCTCATCGGCGGGCACGGCGACCGCGACTACGAGCGCGCGGTCCGCGAGTCCACTCCGGACATCCCGGAAGCCACTGTGGACATCCAGGACCCGGCGTTCATCATGTACACCTCGGGAACGACCGGGCGGCCGAAAGGCGCCGTGCTCACCCACTCCAACCTGCTGATGCACGCCTTCAGCAGCATCACCCACCTCGGCGCCCCCGCCGACGACCGGGTCGGTCTCAGCGGCGCCCCGCTGTTCCACATCGCCGGTCTGGGTGCCGTCTCGACGAACCTGCTGCTCGGCGGCCGCTCCGTCCTGGTGCGCTCCGGCCGGTTCGACCCGGCCGAGATGGTGGACCTGCTGGCGCGGGAACGGGTTTCCAACTGCTTCTTCGTGCCCGCGCAGTGGCAGGCGATCTGCGCGCTGCCGGATCTCGCCGACCGGGACCTGTCGGCCCTGCGGCGCATCTCGTGGGGCGCGGCACCGGCGTCGAGCACCCTGCTGCGGACGATGATCGACACCTTCCCGCGGGCCGAGGTCGTCACCATGTTCGGCCAGACCGAGTGCAGCCCGGTCACCACCGTGCTGCGCGGCGAGGACTCCGTGCGCAAGATCGGCTCCGTCGGCACCCCGATGCTCAACGTCGAGGTGCGCGTGGTCGACGACGACATGAACGACGTGGCGCGCGGCGAGGTCGGCGAGATCGTCTACCGCAGCCCGATGGTCATGCGCGAGTACTGGGGAAAGCCCGCCGAGACCGCCGAGGCGTTCCGCGGTGGCTGGTTCCACTCCGGCGACCTCGTGCGCGAGGACGAGGACGGCTACTTCTACGTCGTCGACCGCAAGAAGGACATGATCATCTCCGGCGGCGAGAACATCTACTGCGCCGAGGTGGAGAACGCTCTCGCCACACACCCCGGGATCGCCGAAGTCGCGCTGATCGGCGTCCCGGACCCCCGCTGGGGCGAGACGCCGCTGGCGGTGATCGTGCCCCGGGACGCCGACAGCCCGCCCACCGCCGCCGAGGTGGAGGCGTGGTGCCGCCAACGACTCGCCGGGTACAAGTGCCCGCGCCGGATCTCGGTCGTGGCCGAGCTGCCCCGCAATCCCAGCGGCAAGGTGCTCAAGACCCGGCTGCGCGCCGAGACGGGAACCTGACCGCCCTCCCGGCGATCACCGCCTGGTGTCCGCGACCGCGATCCCGTCGCGCAGGATGCTGACGTACTGCTCGGCGATCGCGGTCAAGGTCAACCGCCCTCGCGGGTTGTACCAGTGCACCGACGTCCAGACCGCGTCGCGGATGAAGCGGTAGGCGAGCTTGACGTTGAGATCCGCGCGCAGCACCCCGGCGCGCTGTCCTTCCCGCAGCACCCGCGTCCAGGTCCGCTCGAAGTCGCCGGCCGCCGCCCGCAGGTAGGCGAAGCGGCCGGAGGTGGCCAGGTGGTTCGACTCGTTCTGCAGGATCACCACCGCCGCCCGGTGCCGGTGCACGGTGCGGAAGGACTGCCGGACCAGTCCGGCGACGCGGTCGCGGGCGTCACCGGTCCCGGCGAGCACCCGCTCCTGGGCCCGCCGCTGGGAGTCCAGGAAGTCCCGCAGGATCTCGTCCACCATCGTCTCCTTGGAGTCGAAGTGGTGGTAGAGGCTGCCGGACAGGATGCCCGCCGCGTCGGCGATGTCGCGGACCGTGGTGGCCTGGAACCCCCGGCGGGCGAACAGGTCCGCGGCGATGGCCAGCAGCTCGGCGCGGCGCCGCGAGCCGCTCGGCCCGCGCGTGCCGGACGGGCGCTTGGAGCTCACCGGGCAATTATGGTCCGGGCGCGGGGTCCGGCGAGTCGTGCCGAGGCCCGTCGTCGCGGCCGCCTGCTCTGCCCGCCGCGTTCAGGAACCGCTCGGCCGCGCGCACGAGCTGGTCGGCGAGCTCGGGCGGGTGCACGACCTCGAAGTCGACCTCCAGCGCTCCGAGCAGGAACGCCAGCGAGTGCAGGGTGTCGGCGCCGAAGTGCAGCAGGCACATGCGGTCGTTCACCGGTTCGATCCGCCCGTAGTTGGTGGTCTGCCGGGCGACCTCGGAGTCGGCGGGCACCGCCAGGCGCACCGTCGCCTGGTACGGCCACGCGCGTGCCACGCCACTGGCGACGAACGCGGCGGCGTCGGGCATCTCCCGGGGCGCGAACCGCGGACCGGTCGGGACGCGGGTGCGCATGCGGTCCACGCGGAACGTGCGCCAGTCCTGCCGCTCGAGGTCCCACGCCACCAGGTACCACCGCCTGCCCCAGGTGACCAGCTGGTGCGGCTCGGTGACACGCGGGGTCTCCTGCCCGTCGTGGGCGCGGTAGTCGAACCGCAGGCACTGCCGGTCGCGGCAGGCCGTGGCGACCGCGGTGAGCTCGCCTGCGTCGACCGACGGTGCCCCGGGCGCCTCCACCGTGCGGACCTGCAACGACTCGATGCGCCGCCAGAGCCGGTCGGGCAGCACCTGCTCCAGCTTGACCAGCGCCCGCAACGCGGTCTCGCCGACTCCGGCCACACCGCTGCCTGTCGCCGTCCGCAGCCCGACGGCCACCGCGACCGCCTCGTCGTCGTCGAGCAGCAGCGGGGGCAGCCTCGCTCCCGCGCCCAGCCGGTAGCCACCGGCCCTGCCCATGCCGACCGAGATCGGGTAGTCGAGACCGCGGAGCTTGTCGACGTCCCTGCGGACCGTCCGGGCACTCACCCCGAGCCGCTCGGCGAGCTCGGCGCCGCTCCACTCGCGGCGGGTCTGCAGCAGGCTCAGCAGTCTGAGCAGCCGCGCTGAGGTTTCCAACACGCCGCCGGAGTCTGCCAGCAATGGCGGACCGGAGTTGTCCTCCACTCCGCCTAGCTTGGCCGTCATGACCGAGACGATCGAACCGTTCCGCATCGACATCCCGCAGGCGGACCTGGACGACCTGGCCGCCCGGCTGGCCGGCACCCGCTGGCCGGACCAGCCCGCGGGTGCCGGCTGGGACTTCGGGGTCCCCCTGGACTACCTGCGCGAGCTGGCCGAGTACTGGCGGACCCGCTACGACTGGCGGGCACAGGAGGCCGCGCTCAACTCGCTGCCGCAGTTCACCACCGCGCTCGACGGGCACCAGGTGCACTTCGCCCACGTCCGCTCGCCGGAGCCCGGCGCGCTGCCGCTGGTGCTCACCCACGGCTGGCCGGGCTCGATCGTGGAGTTCCTCCAGGTCATCGGCCCGCTGACCGATCCCCGCGCGCACGGCGTCGACCCTGCCGACGCCTTCCACGTCGTGGTGCCGTCGGCCCCGGGCTTCACCCTGTCCGGCCCGACCCGCGAGACGGGCTGGACCTGCGCCCGGGTGGCGGCGGCCTGGGCCGAGCTGATGCGCCGCCTCGGCTACTCGCGCTACGGCGCGCACGGCGGCGACTTCGGCTCGCTGATCTCCCGCGAGCTCGGTCTCATCGACGCCGAACACGTGACCGGCGTACACCTCACCTCGTTGTTCTCGGCCGGCGCGACCCCGGAGAACGCCGACTTCTCCGCCGAGGCCGAGCAGCGCAGCGTCGAGAAGGGCTACCGCTACGAGTACGAGCTCGGCGGCTACGCGGCGATCCAGAGCACCAAGCCGCAGCTGATGGCCTACGCCCTCACCGACTCCCCGGTGGCCCAGCTGGCCTGGCTCGCCGACGGGTTCAAGGCGTGGACCGACTCCACCGACGTCCCGGAGGACGCCGTGGACCGGGACGCGATGCTGACCAACGTGTCGCTGTACTGGCTGACCGGCACCGCGGGATCGTCCGCCCGCTACTACAAGGAGGGCGTGAGCACCTGGGGCGAGCCGGAGCCGGACTCACCGGTGCCGACCGCCGTCGCGGTGTTCCCGCACGACATCGCGCTGCCGGTGCGCAGGCTCGCCGAACGCAACAACAACATCGTGCGCTGGACCGAGTTCGACCGGGGCGGGCACTTCGCCGCGATGGAGGAACCCGACCTGCTCGTCGAGGACCTCCGGGCGTTCTTCCGCGACCACCGCTGAGGAGGTGGCGGCATGGCCGTGCTCACCAGACGTGCGCTGAACCGCGCCACGCTCGAGCGCCAGCAGCTCCTGCGGCGCGACGGCACCCCGATGGAGATCATCACCCGGCTCGCCGGGATGCAGGCGCAGGACCCCCACCTGCCCTACCTCGGGTTGTGGTCCCGGACCGCGGGCTTCACCCGGGAGCAGCTGACCCGGCTGCTGCACGAGCGGGCGGTGGTCCGCGCGACGCTGCACCGGGGCACCCAGCACCTGGTGGGCGCCGAGGACTACCGCTGGTTGCGGCCGACCCTGCAGCCGATGCTGGACCGGTGGCAGCGGGGCGCCTTCGGCAAGGCCACCGCCGGGATCGACCTCGCCGGGCTGGCCGCGGCGGTGCGGGAGTCGCTGGCCGACGGGCCGCTGACCAGGAGGCAGCTCGCGGACCGGCTCGCCGTCCGCTGGCCGGGCCACGACGCCATGGCGCTGGCGTGGTCGGCGCAGGCGCGGACGCGGGTCGTGCACCCGCCGCCCAACGGTGTCTGGGGCCATCACGGGCCCACCCTGTTCACCCCGGCCGAGACCTGGCTCGGACGTTCCGGGGCCGGCCAGGCCAGGCCGGACGAGCTGGTCCGGCGCTACCTCGCAGGCTTCGGACCCGCCGCGGTCCACGACATCCAGGCGTGGTGCGGGATGACCCGGCTTCGGGAGGTGGTGGAACGGCTCCGCCCGGAACTGCGGGTTCTGCGCGACGAGTCGGGGCGCGAGCTGTTCGACCTTCCCGACGCCCCGCTGCCCGACCCGGACGTACCCGCGCCGGTGCGGTTCCTCCCCGAGCTCGACAACGTCGTGATCGGCTTCCGCGACCGCTCCCGGATGATGACCGAACGCGAACGCGGTCACGTCGTCGTCGAGGCACCGGTCACCGCGGACGGCTTCCTATGCGGGTTCTGGCGGATGGAGTGCAGCGGCGGCAGGGCGTTGCTGCGGGTCGGCCTGACGCGCACTCTGTCCGAAGAGGACAGAGCGGAGGTCGAGGCGGAGGGGCGGCGTCTGCTGCGCTTCGCCGCCGACGACGCGGATGAGTGCGAGGTGCGGATCGGCGAGTTCGAGGAATAGGGTTCACCGCGCCCCAGTACCCCGCCCATACACGTTTTTCCCACGTGAGGCGGCAAAAAGCGGACCGCCGATCCGCGCCGTGATCGACTTCGACCCCGTAAACTCCCGTACCCAGGGGGTTTTGCACGCGCTGATGCCGTGATCCGGGGGAGAAGATGCCATCGACGTTCGGTCCCGCCGTCACGGGAACACGTGACCCGTCGCCCGTGCCGCCGGCACCCGGGCTCCCGCCGCTGGCGCGGGGTCCGGTGCTGGCGGTCGCGGCAGCGGCGGGTGCCCTGCTTCTCGCCCTCAGCGGGCGCTACGGCTACGTCACCGACGAGCTGTACTTCCTGGCCGCGGGCAAGCACTACCTCGACTGGGGCTACATGGACCAGCAGCCGCTGGTTCCACTGCTCGCCTGGGGGCTGGACGCTGCCTTCCCCGGCCTGCTGCCCGTGTTCCGGCTGCCCGCCGTGCTGGTCACCGTGCTCGGTGTCGTGGTCACCGCGCTGATCGCGCGCGAGCTCGGCGGTGACCGGCGCGCCCAGACCCTGGCCGCGGCCGCCTACCCGCTCTCGCCGTGGCTGCTGCTCAGCGGGCACTGGCTGGCCGCCGCGACGATGGAGCCGGCGCAGTGGGCCACCGTCATCTGGCTGCTGGTGCGCTGGGTACGGCTGCACCGGCAGGGCATCCACCGCGACCGGCTGCTGCTCGCGGCCGGACTGGTGGTGGCGCTGGCCGTGCAGACCAAGTTCCAGATCGCCGTCCTCTGCGTCGCGCTGCTGGCCGGTCTGCTCGCGGCCGGTCCCCGCGCCCTGCTGACCAGGCCGTTGCTGTGGGTCGGCGCGGCCGTCGCGCTGATCACCGCCGTGCCGACCCTGGTGTGGCAGGCGGCCAACGACTGGCCCGCGCTGGACATGGGCACCGTCGTCGACGGCGAGTCGAGCAGGCTGCTGTTCCTGCCCAACGTCCTGCTGTACTCGGGGATCGCGGTGGGCTCGGTGTTCTGCGGCTACGGGCTGTGGTGGCTGCTGCGCGCACCCGGACACCGGTTCCTCGGCTTGACTGTGGCCGCCGTGGCGCTGATCTACCTCGCCGCCAGCGGCCGCGCCAACTACCTCGCCGGGCTCTACGGACTGCTGTTCGCCGCCGCGGCCGTCGGTCTCCAGCAGCGCCGCGAACGGCGCGGTGTCCACCGGTGGCGCTGGCTGCCGTGGCCGGCGTACCTGCTCTCCGCGGTGCTCCCGCTGGCGCTGCTGCCGATCTACCCGCTGCCGCTGCTGGCGCGCCATCCCGAGTTGCCGAACTTCCCGAGGCTCTACGAGACCGGCTGGCCCGAGCTGGCGCGCACGGTCGCCGACACCTACCACTCGCTGCCCGCCGAGGTGCGCAGGCGGACGGTGGTCGTCGGCGAGAGCTACTACACCACCGCAGCCCTGGACGTGCACGGACGCGAGCTCGGCCTGCCCCGCGCCCACAGTCCGCACCGCGGCTACTGGTTCTTCGGGGCGCCGCCGGACCAGGCCACCGCGATGCTCTACGTCGGCAACGCCCAGCCGCTCGCGCCCTACTTCGGGACCGGCCGCGAGCTGGCCACCGTGCACAGCGACCTCGGCCTGCTCAACCTCGCCCAGGGCGACACGGTCACCTTCTACGAGCACCCGGAGGTGCCGTGGTCGGTGCTGTGGCCGAAGATCCGCACCATGTGATGCGTCAGCGCGGCGGCCACTGCTGCCCGGGCCTGCCCGGTCCCCGCGGCGGGACGGACTGCGGCGGCAACGACGGCAGCCTGGCCACGTGCAGGTTCGACGGCGGGGCGAAGAACCCCGACTGCTGCTGCCGCACCGCCCACGGTGGCGGCGGCGCCTGCGGAAGCCGCCGCATGAACGCCGTGGCGGCGGCGCGCATCAGGCCCACGATCGCCTCCCGGCGCGCGTGGAAGGCGTGCGGATCGATGGTTCCCAGCCGCGCGCGGTCGTGCAGCAGCGCGAGCTCGGTCGCGGCGAGCTGGTAGTCGCCCATCGCGCGGACCCCGGTGCCACCGGCCTGCCTGCGCGCCCAGTGCCGGGCCTGCCTGCGCCCGGCCATGGTCCCGAGCATGCGGATGTCGTCGGGCTGCACCAGTCCGCTGGGCACGTAGGCCGGCAGATATGTGCGGATCAGCCCCACCAGCCTGCGCCGGTCGCGCACCAGCACCACGATCATCACCACCAGCACCGCGGCCTCGACCGCGTAGGCGAAGAGCAGTCCGGGCAGGCCGAACGCCGTCGAGCCGTTCCACAGCCCGTGCAGCAGGACGGCGCCGATCCAGCCCGCGACCACGGCCAGGAAGCGCCCGGCGCCGCGGTGGGTCGCGGCATAGGCGACGCCGAGACCGGTCAGCGCCGTGTACAGCGGATGCCCCAGCGGTGCGATGACACCGCGCACCAGGACCGTCAACCAGAACTCGCCCTGCGGTCCCTCGAAGCCGCGCATGTAGTAGAGGACGTTCTCGACCAGCGCGAAGCCCAACCCGCACAGGCTCGCGTAGACGATGCCGTCGGTCGGCCCGTCGATCTCGTGCCGCCACCACCACAGCACCAACAGCAGCAGCACGCCCTTGAAGCTCTCCTCGACCACCGGCGCCACGACCGCCATCGTGACGAACATCCCGGCGTCCGGGCCGATCGCGAGCTCCAGCACGGCGCCGCCGAGGCTGTTGACGATGAGCGCTCCGACGATCGCCACCCCGCCGCCCCAGCCGAGGGCGAGCAGCAGGTGCAGTCGCGGTTCCGGTTCCAGCCGGTCGACGAGCAGGATCAGCCCGACCAGCACCACCGCGGTCGGCAGGGCGAGCAGGGTGCCGACCAGCACGCCCACCGGCTCCCCCGTGGCCAGGTAGAAGGCCAGGGCGAGCAGCAGGCAGATCCCCGACACCACCAGCCCGATGATCAGCGGCACGGGTGTGCGGTTGGTTCTGCGTCCTTCGAGGATCGACTGCGGTGTCAGCGCGGGCATGCGGGTGAGGGTAGGAGAAGCGGCGTCCCGGCCGCTGCCGATCGTGGCAAGCCCGACTGCGGTCCCCCGGTCACACCGATGGTCGCGTCCCGTTCTCGGCTCAGCCGAGCCGGACCACCGCGCGCACCGCGCTGAGCACGTCGGCACCCTCCATCGAGGCGGTGAGCTCGACCGCGACGCATCCGTCGCCGAGCTTTTCGGCCACCGCCCCCTCCACGACCAGCGTCACGCCCTCGTCGGTGTCGGGCACGACGACGGGCCGCGAGAACCGCACCTCGTACTCGACCACGGCGCCGGGATCACCGGCCCAGTCGGTGACCAGCCTGCCGACCCGGGCCATGGTGAACATCCCGTGCGCGATCACGTCGGGCAGCCCGGCCCGCTTCGCGGCGCGTTCGTTCCAGTGCAGTTCGTTGAAGTCACCGGACGCCCCGCAGTAGCGGATCAGGTCCAGCCTGCGGACCGGCAGCTCGCGCCGTCCGATGCTCGCTCCCACCTCCACGTCGTCGTAGCGCACCCGCACCGTCCTCACTCCCCCGTCCCGCTGGCAGCCGTGCCGCGCGAGATCAGCACGTTCACGGCGGTGCAAACCGGTTCGCCGTCCGCATCCGACAGCTCGGTCTCGACGCGGACGAGTTCGTGCGGTCCGGCGTCGCGGATCTCGGCGACGAGCCCGCGGACCGACAGCAGGTCCCCGGCGCGGATCGGCCTGCGGTAGCGGTACTTCTGCTCGCCGTGCAGGACCCTCCCGTAGTCCATGCCGAACTCCGGCTCGAAGATCGGGCTGCCCGCCGAGCCGATGCCGGTGATCACGATGGGGAACGTCGGCGGTGCGATGACGTCGGGATGCCCGAGGGCGCGGGCCGCATCCGGACTGCGGTAGGCGGGGTTCGGGTCGCCGATCGCCTCGGCGAACTCGCGGATCTTGACCCGGGTGACCTCGTAGGGCTCGGCGGCGCTGAACCGGTGCCCGAGGAACGCTCGGTTGATGGTCATGA
The DNA here is from genome assembly GCF_018141105.1 of Saccharopolyspora erythraea. Lineage (NCBI taxonomy): Bacteria > Bacillati > Actinomycetota > Actinomycetes > Pseudonocardiales > Pseudonocardiaceae > Saccharopolyspora > Saccharopolyspora erythraea. Next base: position 4,822,140 of record NZ_CP054839.1, read on the forward strand.
CGGCCCCTCTCCCCGGTCGCCTGCTCGCGGCACGTGCCCCACCCGTCGCCGGTTCCCTGCCGGCGCGCGGGAAAGGCGGATACTACCGGAACCCCTCGGTCGCCAGCTCTGTCCACCATGGATGGTCCTGCTCGCACCGCCCGGCGGCCGCAGCGGGCGGTGCCTCACCCGGCGAAGAAGTCCAGGTACTCGCGCCCCTCGGCGCCTCGACGCCCACAGCGTGGACAACCTGTTCTGTTCCGACGGCTCCGGCACTACGTTGTGTCCGGTACCGAAGGAGGTGGCGATGAACCCGACCTCGCCGGACGTGCCGGCCCTGCCCACCGTGGCCGACGTCCTGGACCTGGCCGCCGTCCGCGCCGGGCGGCCCAGGGTCGTGGCGGGCTCTGCCGGGCTCGAACGCCGGGTGCGCTGGGTGCACGTCGCCGAGATCGCCGACATCGCCACGCTGCTCTGCGGAGGGGAGCTGGTGCTCACCACCGGCATCGCCCTGCCCGACGAGCCGGCCGAGCTCACCGCCTACATCCGGGACCTGGCCGACGCGGGCGTGGCCGGCCTGGTCGTGGAGCTCGGCAGGCACTGGCGCGACCGCCTCCCCGACGCCCTGGTCACCGCCGCTGGACGGCACGACCTGCCGCTGGTCGCGCTCTACGAGGAGACGCGCTTCGTCGGGGTCACCGAGGCCGTGGTGGCGCTGATCCGCGACGCGCAGCTCTGCGAGCTGCGGGCCACGCACCGCATCCACGAGACCTTCACCGAGCTGACGACCACCGGGGCCGAGCCCGCGGAGGTCCTGGGCGAGGTGGTGCGGATGACCGGGCTGCCTGCGGTGCTGGAGACGATGTCGCGCCAGGTCCTGGCCTACGACGCGGCGGGATCGGATCCGGTGGCGCTGCTGTCGGGCTGGGGCGAGCGCTCCAGGCGCGTCCCGCAGTCCGGCCGCACCGGCTACGACCCGCGGGCCACCTGGCTCACCACCGTGGTCGGAGCGCGCGGCGACGACTGGGGCAGGCTGGTGCTGGTCTCACCGGAGCCGCCGCAGCACCGCCACGTCGTGGTCGCCGAGCGGGCGGCCTCGGCGCTCGCGCTGAACCGGCTGGTCACGCGCGACCGGGAGAACCTGGAGCGCCAGGCGCACCGCACCCTGCTGACCGAGCTGCTCGGCGGTGCCGGCGACAGCACCGATCTCGCCGCACGCGCGTGCGGAGCGGGGCTCGCGATCACCGGTGGGCTCACCGGGATCGCGGTGCGCCCGCGCACCACGGCCGCGGACGCACCAGCGCTCGAAACCCAGCCGTTCCTGCGCGACCTCGCCGAGGCGACCGCACAGGCCGCGCGCGGGGCACGGCTGCCCGCGCTCTGCGGGGTCGTCAACGACGTCACGGTCCTGGCGCTGGTCGCCGTGGACGGCGGCGACGACGCCGTGGTGGGCCGGCTGGCGGCCGAGGTCCGGCGCGCCGCGAGCAGCAGTCCGCACGCGCTGCCGCTGGTGATCTCCGTCGGTGGCACCGTCGGGTCGATCAGTGCGGCACGCCGCAGCCTCACCGAGGCCGCGCAGGTCGCGGAGGCGGCGCTGCATGGCGCCGACGACGGCCGCGAGTACCACCGGCTCGACGACGTGCGGCTGCGCGGCCTGCTGCACCTGCTCAGGGACGACGACCGGCTGGTGGCCTTCGCCGAGCGGGAGCTGGCACCGATCCGCTCCGACGGGCGCCTGCTCGCCGCCCTGCGGCATTACTGCGAGCATGGCGGCAACAAGTCCGCGGCGGCATCGGCGGCGCACCTGTCGCGCACCGCCTACTACGGGCAGCTCGCGCGGATCGAGCAACTGCTGGGCGTGGCACTGGACGCGCCGGAGTCCCTGGTCTCGCTGCACGTCGCGCTGCTCGCCCACGACATGCGCCGGCCGCGCTGACGGCAGCCGTCAGGCACGACCCGGCGTGAGCCCCTTGCTGTAGGCCTTGAGGTCGAAGTCCACATCGGACGCCTGCTCCGGCGTGAGGCCCGCACCGGCGGTCAGAATGCGCCGCACCGCCATGTGCTCGACCGGCCGCCCGACCGACTCCGCCCCCAGCAGCCGATCGCCCCGGTAGCAGAAGATGGTGAACCGGCCCTCGTCCCGGTCGCCGCGCACGACCCTGCGGTCGTGACCGCCGACCAAGCCGGCGATCTGGAGCTTCGCCGCACCCTGGTCGGTCCAGAACCACGGCACGGCCTCGTACGGGACTTCCTCGCCCGTCAGCAGCCGGGAAGCAACGTGGCGCGCCTGGTCCACGGCGTTCTGGACGGACTCGAGACGCACCGGGAACCCGGCGTGCGGACTCGGGAAGCGGGCGCAGTCGCCGATCGCCGAGATCGCCGGATCGCTCGTGCGCAACGTCTCGTCGACCGCGATGCCGTCGTCGACGCTCAGCCCGGCACGCTCGGCGAGCTCGGTGTTGGGACGCACGCCGATGCCGGCGACGACGAGGTCGGCGTCGATGCGCGTCCCGTCGGCGAGCTCGACACCGGTGACCGCGCCGCCCTCCCCGACGACCCGCGACACGCTGGTCCCGAACAGCAGGTTCACCCCGCGGGCGCGGTGGACCCCGGCGAAGAACTCCGACATCGGCTCGCTGACGACCCTGGACATCAACCGGGGCAGCGCCTCCACCACCGTCACCTTCGCCCCGGCCTCCACGGCCGCCACGGCGAACTCCAGTCCGATGAACCCGCCGCCGATCACGACGACGTCGCGCGCCGCGGGCAACGCCGCGCGCAGCGCGTCGGCGTCGGCCACCGTGCGCAGCCCGGCCACGCCGGCCAGGTCGGCGCCGGGAACGGGCAGCGCGCGGTTGCGGGAGCCCAGCGCGAGCACGAGGTGGTCGTAGTCGACGGTGGTGCCGGACTCGGTGGTCACCGACCCGTCCGCGCGATCGATGCCCGCCACGCGCTCGCCGCGCAGCAGCTCGATCTCGTTCTCCTCGAAGAACTCCGCGCCGCGCAACCGGATCCCGTCCACACCGGGCCTGCTCAGGTAGACCTTCGACAGCGGCGGGCGCTGGTAGGGCAACACCGGCTCGTCCCCGACGAGCACCACGCGGCCGGCGAAACCGCCCTGCCGCAGCGAAGCCGCCGTCTGGAAGCCCGCCTGACCACCACCCGCGATCACCACCGCCCCGACCGGGTGTCTCATCCACCCACCACCACGTCGAATCCGCGCCGAACACTGTCGCGGCAAGGATACGGAACGAGAGCGTCCGCTTGGTCGGCTCGGGGAGGACTGCCCGGTTGCCACCGCAGCGGGCAGCCCCGGATCAGCGCCCGGTGGGGCGGCGGCAGACGTAGGTGAGCGCCGGCGGGACGTTGCGCCAGATCGTGCGGCTGGTGACGACCTCGTCGAAGGCGGTGTCCAGCCGCCTGCGGAACTGTCGCGCCCCGGTCATGCCGAGCGCGTGGACGTAGGCGAAGGTCGTGAACGCGCCACCGGGAGCCAGTACCGCGCCCACCTGTTGCAGGATCGCCTTCTGCAGCTCCCCCGGGAAGATCGACCACGGCAGCCCGCTGACCACCGCGTCCACCGACTCGATCCCGGCACCGGCCAGCAGCTCGCCGAGGTGGGCCGCGTCGCCCTGGACGACCTCCAGCCACGGAACCTCGGTGCGCAGGTACTCGACCATGCCTGGGTCGAGCTCGATGGCCAGGTGCCTGCCGCCGGTGGGCAGCCGCTTGGCGACCGCGCCGCTGAGCGCTCCGGTGCCGGGTCCGAGCTCGACCACGACCGGGTTGCCGGAGGTCGGCACGACCGAGGCCATCTGCCTCGCGAGGCCCGGCGAGCTCGGCGCGACCGCACCGACCAGCCCGGGCTTGCGCATCGCCCGGCTGACGAACGCCCGGTAGCCGGCCAGGACCGATCCGCCGGCGGGCCGCTGGTCGAGCGCGCGTGCTCCGTCTCGATGCTGAGGTGCTGTCACGGATACCTTCCCGGGGCCGAACCGACGTCCTCGGCTCACCCTATCGGCTCAGAGACGGCCAGGGCACGGACCCGTCGATCACCCCGCGGGCCGCCGGCCGCACCAGCGGGTGTAACGGACGACACAGCCGGGGCGATGTTCACAGGCGACGGCACGACCTCGCAGAGAGGCGGGCACGCGAGGAGCCCCGTTCCGGCGGAATTCGTCGGAAGCGGGGCTTCGTCATTTCAGCGGTGCGATTCGCCGATGGCGAATGCGAATACCCGGTTTCCGAAACATGACGTGCACGTCACGAAAAAAGATTCCGGAAATCGAGTAACAGAACCGGGCCCGGCAGCGATGCACCGCTCCCGCCCGGAGACACAGCGGGCTTGTTCCTCATCGGAGCAAGCCCGTTGCACGCTTGGACTCCGACTCAGACCGCGGCCGGCTCGGCCAGCGGAGCGACCGGCTGTACGGCCTGGTCAGGGGCACTCGCAGAAGGCCGCCGAACCCACCTGACCGCCGCGCCCGCCGCCGCCAGCAGCACGACCGCCTCGGTCACCAGAGCCACCCACACCGTTGCCACTTTCGTTGCCTCCCTTCTGCATACCTCCCCGTCTCCGGAACGCGCGTGCGAAGGCCGCCCGTGCAGGGCGGTTGTTCCGAAGAGGTTTGGGGCGAACACCCACTTGCGTAAACAATCGTAGATCTTTGTTTCGACCTTGTTGAAGGGGGCCGGGCAGTGGTGTGCGTCGCACTCTTGTGCCGGTGTCGCGCCTCACGCTCCGCACGGGAAAGGGCGGGGCCGCTGCGCCGTTCTGGTGGACATGCGCGAGGTCGACGTCATGGTCATCGGCGCGGGGCAGGCGGGGCTCAACAGCGCCTTCCACCTGCGGCGCACCGGCCACGAGCCCGGTGCCGGGTACGTGGTGCTGGACGACGCCGACGGTCCGGGCGGCGCCTGGCGGCACCGCTGGCCGTCGCTGCGGATCGGCGGCGCGCACGGCGTGCACGACCTGCCGGGCCTGGCCTTCGACACCGGCGACGCCTCCCGACCGGCTTCGGAGGTGGTGGCGGAGTACTTCGAGCGCTACGAGCGGACCTTCGGCCTGCCCGTGCTGCGCCCGGTCGAGGTGCGCGCCGTGCGTGATTCCGGAGCACGGCTGACCGTCGAGACCTCGGTGGGCGACTGGTCGGCGCGCGCGGTGATCAACGCGACCGGGACGTGGGAGCACCCGTTCTGGCCGCGCTACCCCGGTCAGGAGCTGTTCGCGGGCCGACAGCTGCACACCGCCGACTACCGCGGACCGGAGGAGTTCCGGGGCATGCACGTCGTCGTGGTGGGCGGCGGCATCTCCGCGGTGGAGCACCTCGCAGAGATCTCCGAGGTCGCCTCGACGACCTGGGTGACGCGCCGCCCGCCGGACTTCGGCGAGACCGCGTTCACCCCCGAACGCGGGCGGGAGGCCGTCGCCGAGGTGCAGCGCCGGGTCCGGGCCGGACTGCCGCCGGGCAGCGTGGTGAGCGTGACGGGACTGCCACCGACAGCCGCCGTGCGCGCGGCGCGCGAGCGCGGCGTCCTGGAGCGGGTGCCGATGTTCGACCGCATCACCGCACACGGCGTCGCCTGGCGCGACGGCCGGGAGCTGCGCGCCGACGTCATCCTGTGGGCCACCGGATTCCGGCCGGCGATCCGCCACCTCGCCCCGCTCCAGCTGCGTGAGCAGGGCGGCGGGATCGAGGTCGACGGGACCCGCGCGGTGCGCGAACCGCGCCTGCACCTGGTCGGCTACGGCCCGTCTGCCAGCACCGTGGGCGCCGGCCGCGCGGGCCGCGCCGCCGTGCGCGAGATCAACGCCCTACTGGCCCGATCTCAGTCCTCGACCAGCGACAGCGCGGCCGCCGGGCACAGGTCGACCGCCTCGCGGACCGGCTCCAGCTCCTCGTCGCCGACGTGGTCGGTCAGCAGCACCACCGTGCCGTCCTCGTCGTTCTGATCGAACACCGCACCGGCGGCGAGCACGCACTGGCCCGCACCGACGCAACGGTCCGCATCGGCGTTGATCCGCATCGAAGCACTCCTCACCACGTCACCGACATCTCGTGCGCCCCGTAGACCAGGGCGTCGTCCTTGAACCTGATCCCGTCCAGGCCGTTTGCCAGGCGCAGACCCGGGATGCGGCGGAACAGCGTGTCGAAGACGATCTGCAGCTCCACCCGCGCCAGGTTCTGGCCGAGGCACTGGTGCGCGCCGAACCCGAAGGCCACGTGGTTGCGCGCCTGGCGGTCGAGCTCGAGCTCGTCCGGCGAGTCGAATGCCTCGGGGTCGCGGTTGGCCGACAAGCCGACGGCGACCACACCTTCGCCCTCCCTGATCAGCACTCCCCCGATCTCGACGTCGGCGAGCGCCGTCCGCGAGGTGGCGCCGTCGACGATCGAGAAGTACCGCAGCAGCTCCTCCACCGCGGCCGGCGTCCGCGCCGGGTCCTCGGTGATGCGCGCGAGCTGCTCCGGGTTGTCCAGCAGCGCCAGGGTACCGAGCGAGATCATGTTCGCGGTCGTCTCGTGCCCGGCGATCAGCAGCAGGAAGGCCAGGCTCACCAGGCCCTCGCGGTCCACCTCGCCGTCCTCGGTCTGCTGGACGATCTGGCGCCCGAGCAGGTCGTCGGTGGGCCGGAGCACCTTCTCTGCCACCAGTTCGTCGAGGTAGCGCCGCAGGTCGAGCACCACCTCGCGCCTGCGTTCGGCAGGCGTGGAGCGGCTGATCATCAGCGCGCTGCGGCCCTGGAAGAAGTCGTGGTCGGAGTAGGGCACGCCGAGCAGCTCGCAGATCACCAACGACGGAACCGGTAACGAGAGCTCCCGGACCAGGTCCACGGGCCCGCCGGCGGCGAGCATCCGGTCGATGCACTCGTCGACGATCTCCTGGATGCGCGGCCGCATCCGGTTGATGCGGCGCACCGTGAACTCGCCGATGACGGCGCGGCGCGCTTCCGCGTGCTCCTGGCCGTCCATCCCGATCATCGCCTGCTTGTTCTCGGCCACCACGGCCTGTCTGCCGGGGATCAGGCTCGGAAATCCGGGCTTGCGCCGGTCGGAGCTCATCCGCGGGTCGGAGAGGACGCGTCGCACGTCCTCGTGACGGGTCACCAGCCAGGCGGCGCCTCCGCCGATCGTCCGGACCCGCTTGACCGGCTCCTGCGAGCGCAGCTGCGCGTACTCCTGCGGTGGCGAGTACGGGCAGGTGCGCGGCATGGGATAGCTCAGAGCTTCTGAAGACGCCGACATCGTGGCTCCAGGATCGCAGTAGATGATGTGGAAGAACTTGTTCCGCTTCCGTTCGCCACGGTAGCGAAGCGGAGGAACTCCGTCCACCTGATCGCGTCCGGCGCGATCGTTGCGCGTGCGACAATCCGCGCATACCAACCGAGTACCCGAAGAGAGGACGATGACCGAGGCCGCCGAACGGACGCGCTTGCGCGCCGACGCACGACGCAACAGGGACCGGATCGTCTCCGCCGCCCGCACGGTCTTCGCCGAGCGCGGCGCCGAGGTCCCGATGGAGGAGATCGCCCGCGCGGCCGAGGTGGGCGTCGGCACCCTCTACCGGCGCTTCCCGGACCGCGACTCGCTGATCCGCGCGGTCGCCGTCGACACCCTGCAACGCGTCCTGGACACCACGCGGGCGATCGTGGCGCGGGAGCAGGACCCGTGGGCGGCGCTCACCGAGGTGGTGATGTCCATCGCGGACCTGCGGGTGGTGCTCCAGCTCTCCCTGCTGTCACCGCGCGCCCGAGTGGTGCTCACCCAGGACGATGACGCGCACCGCATCCGCAACGTCCTGATGGGCATCCTCGACGAACTCGTGCGCGCCGCCCAGGAGAACGGCTCCATGCGCACCGACGTCAGCGGCGCCGACATCGCGGTACTGCTCTCGCTGGTGCTGCGCGGCATCAACGGACTGCCGCACGACCTGAAGCTCGCCGCGCCTCCGCGGTTCCTGACCCTGATGCTCGACGGCCTGCGCTTCGGCTCCACCACTCCGCTGCCCGGGAGGTCGGTGACCCAGGAGGACCTGGACTTCATTCGTACGTCGGACCAGGAGTGACCTCGGGCTTCCGGGCCGTGACCGCAGGGCTTCGCGGGTTCCGGACCGCACGCCCAGCCGACTGCCGCCGCAGGCCGACGCCCTGGCATCCCGTGGCACCCGGCGAATCCCGCCGTCGCGCAATGCCCGACTTGCCGCCTACACCAGCGAATCCCACGCGCACATCGCCCGGTCGACCACAGCGCGCAGTTCGGCGCGCGACCGGCCGTCCCGGGCCTGCAGCGACAAACCCTGCTGGACGGTCATGAAGAACGTCGTCATCGCCGCGGTGTCGGTACCCGCGGGCAGATCACCTTCGGCCACCCCGCGTTCGAGGCGCTCCTCGACCAGCGCGTGATCCTGGCGCCTGCGGGCGGCGAGGAACTCTCGCACGCCTTCGTCCGCGGTGTTGGTCGCGGCGAGCACGACGAGGCAACCGGGCGGTGAGTCCGGGTCAGTGGCGGCGTCGGCGCTGCCGCGCAGCATCGCCTCGACGACCTGCCGCGCGGTCGGCTGCTCGCGCACCGCGCGGGCGATCGGCGCGCGCTCCCGCGAGGTGTAGACCTCGACGGCCTCGTGGAACAGGCCCTCCTTCGACCCGAACGCCGCGTACAGGCTCGGCGGGCTGATGCCGATCGCGGCGGTCAGGTCGCTGAGCGACGTGCCGTCGAAGCCGCGCCGCCAGAAAAGCTCCATCGCGACCCTGACCGCGCGATCGCGGTCGAAGGCGCGAGGGCGGCCACGTGGCGACACCTGCCCACCTCCCGTCCTGCGTGCGAATCCCGGTTGACCTTCGGTCGATCACGATGATAGCTATTTTATAGCGTTCGATACAGATTGGAGCACTCGCATGACCCAGCTCAGCGGCAAGGTCGCACTCGTCACCGGTGGCAGCCGGGGTATCGGGGCGGCTATCGCCACCCGGCTCGCCCAGGACGGATCCGACGTGGCCGTCACCTACAACGCGAACGCCGACGGCGCGGCGCGGGTGGTCGACCGGATCAAGGCCGCGGGTGCCCGCGCCCTCGCCGTCCCGGCGCCGGCCACCGATGCCGGCGCGGTCGCAGGCGCGGTCGAACAGACCGTCGCCGAGTTCGGGCGGCTCGACATCCTGGTCAACAACGCGGGTGTCTTCCCGCGAGGGCTGATCGGCGACCTCACCGTCGAGGACTTCGACGCCGCGGTCGCGGTGAACATCCGCGCGGTGTTCGCCGCGTGCCAGGCCGCCGCCGGGCACCTGGGCGAGGGCGGCCGGATCATCAACATCGGCAGCACCCTGGCCGACCGGGTGCCGCAAGCGGGGCTGAGCCTGTACTCGCTGACCAAGTCGTCCCTGACCGGCTTCACCAAGGGCCTCGCCCGCGACCTGGGGCCGCGCGGCGTCACGGCCAACGTCGTGCACCCGGGCAACACCGACACCGACATGAACCCGGCCGACCGGGAGGGCGCCGAGGCCAAGATCCCCCTGATACCGATGCGCACGTGGGGACGCCCCGAAGACGTGGCCGCAACCGTCGCGCACCTCGCGGGCGAGTCCGGCCGCTACATCACGGGGTCGGCGATCACCGTCGACGGCGGCGTCAACGCCTGACCGGGTCGCGGTCGGCGGCGCATCCCCTCGCCGCCGGGGGAAGGATGGCGGCCATGGGCACCGATGACTTCCTCCTCGTCGCCGACCGCGCCCTCGACGGCATGGCGCGGATCGTCGCCGACCTCGGCGACGATCTCGCCAACCGGCGCCCGGACCTCCCCGGCGCCAACTCCCCGTACCAGCTGCTGACCCACTGCCTGGGCCTGCTCGAGTACTGGGTGGGCGAGCTCGTCGCGGGCCGGCGGATCGAGCGCGACCGCGACGCCGAGTTCACCGCGAGCGGCCCGGCCGCCCCGCTGGCGGAGCGCGCTGCGTCGGCCAAGGCGCAACTGCGGCACGACCTGGCAGCACTGCGTCCCGGCGCTCGGCTGAACCCCACGCACCGGTCGTGGATCCCGCCCGAGCACCCGATGACGCAGGAAACCGCCCTGCTGCACGTGATCGAGGAACTGTGCCAGCACCACGGCCACATGGAGATCACCCGCGACCTGCTCCTGGCGGCCACCCGTTAGCGGCGGAAGCAGCAGGCGGTCAGCCCATCCGCCCGGTGTTCCCCTTCGGCGCCAGCAACCGCAGCACGTGGTAGCCGACGAGGGTGACGACGGTCCCGAGGGCGATGCCGCTGAAGCTGAAGGACGGGGTGATGTCCAGGGACACGTCTCCGATCCCCGCGACGAGGCCCGCCGCCAGCGGCAGGAGGTTGACCGGGTTTCCGAAGTCGACCCGGTTCTCCACCCAGATCTTCGCGCCGAGCAGACCGATCATGCCGTAGAGGACGACCGTGATGCCGCCGAGGACCCCGCCCGGTGTCGCCGCGATGACCGCCCCGAACTTCGGGCACAGCCCGAAGCCGATGGCCACGATCGCCGCCACCCAGTACGCCGCCGTCGAGTACACGCGGGTCGCGGCCATCACGCCGATGTTCTCCGCGTACGTCGTCGTGGGCGGCCCGCCGACCGCGCTGGAGAGCGTGGTCGTGAAGCCGTCCGCGAAGATGGCGCGCCCCAGGCTGCCTTCCAGGTCGGTGCGGGTCATCTCCTCGACCGCCTTGACGTGCCCGGTGTTCTCGGCGATGAGGGCGATCACCGCCGGCAGCACGACCACGATCGCGGTCGCCTCGAACGACGGCGCGTGCAGGGTCGGGAACCCGAACCAGCTCGCCTCCGGGACCGCGCTGAGATCGACCCGGTAGTGCGGCACCACCTCCCCGCTCGCGGTCGCCGAGGTGATCATCCCGAAGACGCGGTCGAACACCCACGACAGCACGAACCCGGCGACCAGGGCGATGAACACCGCGATGCGGCTCCAGAAGCCGCGCAGCAGCAGGCTGCACGCGAGCACCAGCACCATCGTGATCAGCGCGATCCACTGGTCCTGCGGCCAGTAGGTCTTGGCCACGACCGGCGCCAGGTTGAACCCGATGAGCATCACCACCGCGCCCGACACCGCGGGCGGCAGCACGCGGTGCACCACGCGGGCCCCGACGAAGTGCACGACCAGCCCCACGACCGCGAGCACGACACCGGACACCAGGATCGCGCCGGTCACCGCCGAGCTGTCCCCGCCGCCGGCGCGGATCACCGTGACCGCACCGACGAACGACGCGCTGCTGCCGAGGTAGGACGGGATGCGACCCTGCACGATGAGCAGGAACAGGATCGTCGAGACCCCCGAGACCATGATCGCCAGGTTCGGGTCGAGCCCCATCAGCACCGGGAAGACGAACGTCGCGCCGAACATGGCCACCACGTGCTGCGCGCCGAGGCCGATCGTGCGGCCCCACGACAGCCGCTCGTCCGGGGCGACGGCCTCGCCTGGCGCCGGCGTGCTCCCGTCTCCGTGCAGCGTCCACACGACGCCCAGCTTCCTGCCCAAACCCTGTCGCATCAGGACAGTCTCCCCCACGAACCGGCCGGTCAGGTCTCAGGTCGGGCACCGGAACGAGAAGAACGGGTCGCCGTCCACGCTGGACACGCAGAGCGTCCTCCAGACGCGTTTTCCGGATGCCTGCGTTGGGGCGCTAGCTTCGATCACGTGGCAGTCGCTGTGGGAGTGGTCGAGCGGATCTGGCGGTACCCGATCAAGTCGCTCGGAGGTGAGCGGATCGAGAGAACCGACGTGGACCAGCGCGGACTCGTCGGGGACCGCCTGTACGCGGTTCGCGATGCCGACGGCAGGTTCGGTTCCGGGAAGAACACCCGCCGCTTCCGCCGGATGGCGGGCCTGCTGGAGCTGCGCTCCCGCTACCGCGACAGCATCCCGCAGCCGGAGCTGCTGGATCCGCGAGGCGCGGTGGTGGCCGACCCGACGGCCTACGTCCGCGGCTACCTCGGCCGGGACGACGTCGAGGTGGCCCGGGAGGCAGCGGTGTCCCACTTCGACCAGTTGCCGTTGAGCGTGCTCACCACCGCCACCCTCGACTGGGTGCGCGCGGCGGTGCCCGGCGTGCCGGTCGACGAGCGTCGTTTCCGGCCGAACCTGCTGGTCCGGACGCCACCGGGCACCCCGCCGTTCGTCGAGGACGAGTGGCTGGGCAGCACGGCGCGGGTCGGGAGCACCCTTTCCGTGGAGTTCGTTCGGTCCAGCGAGCGTTGCGTGATGGTCAACGAGGCCCAACACGACCTCCCGCGCTAGCCGCTGGTGCTCCGTGCGGTCGCGCGAGGGCACCGGAACCGGCTCGACGCGCTCGCCACGGTGGCCCGTCCGGGGCCGGTGCAGGTCGGCGACATCGTCACGGTTGTCTGAGGACACGCCGTGGTGTCCGGCGGATGGCCGCCGGACACCACGTGGCGCCGCTCAGCTCTTGCGGAACGGCCCGCTGACCTCGTAGGTGATGCCGCCGCTGTTCTCGCCGGTGGCCCCGCGCTGCGAGGAGAAGTAGAGCCGGTCGCCGGACGGGTCGAACGCGACACCGCACAGCTCCGACTGGTCCTGGCCGGTCACGCGCAGGAACGGGGCGACGACGTCGTCCGGGGTGATGATGCAAACCTCCATGTTGCCGCCGTCCTCGGCGACGTAGAGGTCGCCCACGGCCGCGCCGGTGATGTTGTCCACGCCGGTGAGCGGGGCGTCGGCGGAGTCATCGTCGTCGTAGGCGACGTTGAGGACGTTGTTCACCGCGTCGTAGGCGTAGACCCGGTTCTCGCCCTTGGCGGTGAAGAAGCAGGTGCCGGAGCGGTAGTAGGCGCCCTCGCCGCCGGAGATGTGCAGCGCCTCTGCCACCTGGTGGCGGGTCGCGGTGTCCGCGGCGCTGGGGTCCGGGACGTCGACCCAGGCCAGACCGCCGTCGCGGTCGGCGAGCACCTGCAGGGTCCCTGCCGACATGTCCTCCCAGGTCGTCGGCACGAAGCGGTAGAAGCAGCCGTCGCCCTCGTCCTCGGTCAGGTACACGACCTTGCGATCCGGGTCGACCGCCGCGGCCTCGTGGGTGAAGCGTCCCATCGCCGGGTGCGCGACGGCCTCCTTCTGTCCCCACGGGTCGGTCTCGAACACCTGGCCGCGGTCGAACTCCTCGCACGACAGCCAGGTGTTCCACGGTGTCGCACCACCGCTGCAGTTCACACTGGTGCCCGCCAGGATCGGGTAGGCGGCGGTGATCTCGCCGGCGCTGTCGAAGCGCACCGCGCTGACGCCGCCCTGGCCGTCGTACTGCTCGGAGTTGGACACGTAGATCCAGCCGTCGCCGTCGGCGAAGCACGCGCCGCCGTCCGGCGCACCGTGCCAGACGTGGCCGGTTCCCGCTACCTTCTGCCCCGTGCGGGCGATGACCCGGCTGGTGAACCCCTCCGGGAGCATGAGCCCGTTGGCGTCGGGCGGAAGCAGTTCGCCGTAGGGGCTGGTGCCGGGAAGGGCCGGGAACGCGATCGCCTCCCTGGTGACCGAGAAGCCGAAGGCGACCGAAGTGCCGACGCCGAGCACGGCGGCGCGCAGGAAGTTACGTCGTTGCACGGTGGGGCTCCTACTACGCGAGATCAGTTCGGGACTGTGATCGCACAGTAGAAGCACGGCTGAGCCGCGAGCAGCACCGTTGCGGTGAATTCTTCCTTGCGAATGGACCATTCCCGTTTTCCCACGGCGCGGAATTGGTCCATGCGGCGGTTCCCCCGTCCGGATCAGGTCCACGATGGACTGTCCAGCGGGTCTCGGGGTCACGTCATCGCGCTGATCACCGCGTCCCCGTAGGTCTCGATCGTCGCGTCCACCGAGTCGTGCATGGCGTAGATGGCGAACTGGTCGACGCCGGCCTCGCGGAGTTCGTGGAGCTTGTCGACGTGTGCTTCCTGCGGCCCGAGCAGGCAGAACCGGTCGACGATCTCGTCGGGGACGAAGTCGGTGCTCGGGTTGCCCGCGCGGCCGTGGTGGGAGTAGTCGTAGCCGTGGCGGCCCCTGATGTAGTCGGTGAGCGCGGTCGGCACGGCCTGGGCGGTGTCGCCGTAGCGCGCGACGATGTCGGCGACGTGGTTGCCGACCATGCCGCCGAACCAGCGGCACTGGTCGCGGGCGTGGTCGAGGTCGTCGGAGACGTAGGCGGGCGCGGCGACGCACACCGTGATCGAGTCGGGGTCCCGTCCGGCGTCACGCGCGGCCTCCCGGACGTGGTCGACCATCCACCGAGTGAGCACGGGATCGGCCAGTTGCAGGATGAAGCCGTCGGCCTTCCTGCCCACCAGTTCCAGCGCCTTCGGACCGTAGGCGCCCATCCAGACCGGAAGGCTGCCGTCTCGGATCCACGGCATCCGCACTGCCGTACCGGCGAGGTCGACCTCCCTCCCCTCGGCGAGCTCCTTGATCACGTGCATGGCCTGTTCCAGCCGGGCCAGCGTGTTCGGCCGTCCGCCGGTGACCCGCACGGCCGAGTCGCCCCGGCCGATGCCGCACACCGTCCGGTTGCCGAACATGTCGTTGAGGGTGGCGAAGGTCGAGGCGGTGACCGTCCAGTCCCTCGTGGACGGGTTGGTGACCATGGTCCCGACGAGCATCCGCTCGGTGGCCGACAGGATCTGGCTGTGGATGACGAAGGGCTCCTGCCACAGCACGCACGAGTCGAACGTCCAGCCGTGGGTGAAGCCGAGCCGTTCGGCCTTGCGCATGCGGTCCACCACGGACCAGGCCGGTGGATCTGTCTGCAGGACCAGTCCGAAGTCCATGGGTGCTCCGCTCGCTCAGATGAGGTACTGGCAGGTGCTGCGTTCCAGGAACCGCCCGTGTCCGGCGTGTCCCAGGTACTCCCCGGAATCCACGACCACCTCGCCCCGGGAGAGCACCGTGCGCACCTTGCCGGTGATGCGCTTGCCCTCGTAGGGGTTGTAGTCGACGTTCATGTGGTGGGTCTCGGCCGAGAGCACCTGCTCGGCGTGGGGGTCGTAGACGACGATGTCGGCGTCCGCACCGGGGGCGATGGTCCCCTTGCGCGGGTGCAGGCCGAACATCCGCGCCGGTGTGGTGCTGGCCAGCTCCACCCAGCGGCGGCGGCCGATGCGGCCCTCCACGACCGCCTGGTGCAGCAGGTCGATCCGGTTCTCCACCCCCGGCATGCCGTTGGGGATCTTCGAGAAGTCGCCCAGCCCCAGCTCCTTCTGCGAGGCGAAGCAGAACGGGCAGTGGTCGGTGGAGACCACCGACAGGTCGTTGGTGCGCAGCGCCCGCCACAGCGACTCCTGGTGCTCCTCGGGTCGCAGCGGTGTGGAGCAGACGTACTTGGCGCCTTCGAACTCCGGGCGCGCGAGCTCGTCGACGGTCAGGAACAGGTACTGCGGGCAGGTTTCGCCGAACACGTTCAGCCCGGCGTCGCGGGCCTGCGTCAGCTCGGCCACCGCCTCGGTGGCCGACACGTGCACGACGTACAGCGGAGCGCCCGCGACCCTGGAGAGCTGGATCGCGCGGTGGGTGGCCTCGGCCTCCAGCAACGGGTGGCGCACCTTGCCGTGGTACTTCGGGTCGGTGCGGCCGGACTCCAGCGCCTGCTGGACCAGCACGTCGATGGCGATGCCGTTCTCGGCGTGCATCATCGTCAGCGCGCCGTTGCCGGCCGCCTGCTGCATCGCGCGCAGGATCCTGCCGTCGTCGCTGTAGAAGACGCCCGGGTAGGCCATGAACATCTTGAAGCTGGTCACGCCCTCCCCGACCAGCGCGTCCATCTCCTTGAGCGACTGGTCGCCGACATCGGAGAGGATCATGTGGAAGCCGTAGTCGATCGCGCAGCGGCCGTCGGCCTTGGCGTGCCAGGTGTCCAGTCCCTCGCGCAGCGAGCGACCGACCGTCTGGATCGCGAAGTCGATGATCGTGGTCGTGCCGCCCCAGGCCGCGGCCCGCGTCCCGGTCTCGAAGGTGTCCGAGGCGAAGGTGCCGCCGAAGGGCATCTCCATGTGGGTGTGCCCGTCCACGCCGCCGGGGATGACGTAGTGGCCATCGGCGTCGACGACGTGGTCGGCCTCGGCCGCCCAGCGCTCGCCGAGACCGGTCCGCGCACCGGCGACGGCGGCGATCTGCTCGCCCTCGACCAGGACGTCGGCGGCCATCTCGTCGGACGCGGTGATCACCAGGCCACCGCGGATCACCGTTCTGGTCATGCCCGCCCGCCCTTCCCCGTCGTGGATCTCGCCCGTGCGCCGCCTCGGCGCTGCGCGGGCCCGCTCATGTGCGACCCGCTTTCTCCAGCACGTCGAGGAGGATTCGAGCGCCCTCGCGCGCCTCCTCCGCTGTCAGGCTCAGCGGTGGCGCGATGCGCAGCACGTTGCCGTGCATCCCGCCCTTGCCGACGAGCAGCCCCTGCCGCCTGGTCTCCTCCAGCGCCCAGGTGGCCAGCTCCGGCGCGGGCGCGCCGGAGCCCGGGTGGACCAGCTCGACGCCGATCATCAGCCCCTTCCCCCGGACGTCGCCCAGCGCGGGCAGCCGCCCCAGCGCGGCGTCGAGCTGCTCGCGCAGCACCGCACCGACCCGCCGGGCGTTGCCCTGCAGGTCGTGGGCGACGAGGTGGTCGAGGTTGGCCAGCGCTCCCGCCGCGGTCACAGGGCTGCCGCCGAAGGTGGAGATGGAGTTGGCCGCGACGCTGTTCATGATCTCGGCCCTGGCCACGACCCCGCCGAGGGACAGGCCGTTGCCGATGCCCTTGGCGAAGGTGACGATGTCGGGCCCGCCGCTTGCCGCGTGCGCCTGCCAGCCCCAGAAGTGCTCGCCGGTGCGGCCCCAGCCGGTCTGCACCTCGTCGCTGATCCACAGGATGCCGTGGCGGTCGAGGACCTCCTTGAACCGCGCGAACAACCCGTCGGGCGGGGTGGTGAAACCGCCGACTCCCTGGACCGGCTCGGCGATCAGACAGGCAACGTTGCCGTTGAGCTGTCCGAGCACGTCCTCCAGGTCGGCCACGCACGCGTCGGTGAACTCCTCGTCGGGCAGGGCCGCCATCGGCGTTCCCGGCCTGCGGCTGCCGTGCACGTAGGAGGTCTGCACCGGTGACAGGCTGGTCGGCGACCAGGACCGGTTGCCGGTGATGCCCAGCGCCGAGAACGACCGGCCGTGGTAGCTGTTGCGCAACGCGAGGACCTGGTTCGAGGCCCGGTATCCGGTGGCCAGCAGCAGCGCGGTGTCGTTGGCCTCGGTGCCGCTGGCGGTGAAGAACACCCGCGGTTCGTCGATGCCGGACAGCTCCGCGACCCGCTCGGCCAGCTCGATCATCGGCCGGTTCAGGTACAGCGTCGAGGAGTGCAGGATGCGCGCGGCCTGTTCGCTGACCGCGGCGGTCACCTCCGGCAGCGCGTGCGCGGTCATGGTGGTCAGGATCCCGCCGAAGAAGTCCAGGTAGCGGTTGCCCTCCGCGTCCCAGACGTGCCTGCCCTCGCCTCGTTCGAGGTCGATCGGCTCGTCATAGTACAGCGACAGCCAGTCCGGCAGCACCGCGCGGCGCCGCTTGACCAGGTCGGTGTGCACGCCGGTGCTGGCCATGCGTGGTTCCTTTCGAGGCCGGTGGCGGTCAGGGGGTGGTCAGCGGTCCGTAGGCGTCGGGCCTGCGGTCGCGGTAGAAGGCCCACTTCGTGCGGACCTCGTCGATCAGGTCGAGGTCGAGGTCGCGGACCACCAGCTCCTCGTCGGTGTCGCTGGCGACCTCGCCCACGAACCTCCCGTAGGGGTCGACGAAGTAGCTGCTGCCGTAGAAGTCGTTGTCGCCGTACTCCTCCACGCCCACGCGGTTGATGGCCGCGACGAAGTACTCGTTGGCCACCGCGGCGGCGGGCTGCTCGAGCTTCCACAGGTAGGCCGACAGGCCCCGGCTGGTCGCCGACGGGTTGTAGACGATCTGGGCGCCCGCTAGCCCCAGCGCGCGCCAGCCCTCCGGGAAGTGCCGGTCGTAGCAGATGTAGACGCCGACCTTGCCCACTGCGGTGTCGAACACCGGCCAGCCGAGGTTGCCGGGCCGGAAGTAGTACTTCTCCCAGAAGCCGGGCAGGTGCGGCAGGTGGTGCTTGCGGTACTTGCCCAGGTAGGTGCCGTCGGCGTCGATCACCGCCGCGCTGTTGTAGTAGAAGCCGGGCCCGTCGACCTCGAAGACCGGCACGACCACGACCATGCCCAGCTCCCGCGCGAGCTCCCGCATCCGCTGCGTGGTGGGGCCGTCGGGGATCTGCTCGGCCCACCGGTAGTGCTCGCTCTCCTGCACCTGGCAGAAGTACGGCGCGTTGAACACCTCCTGGAACCCGATGACCCGCGCGCCGTCGGCGGCCGCCGCCCTGGCGTGCTTCTCGTGCGCGTCGATCATCGAGCCGGTGTCACCGGTCCACTTCGCCTGGACCAGCGCGGCACGAACGAGATTGGACATCGGCTCGGCACCCCTTCGCCTCGTCGCCCGCCCGCTCGGACGTCCGCCGAGGGCGCGGTGCCGGGCGGTCGCCGCCCGCACCCCGAACATATGACCAGCGCCACACACGTGCAATGACCGCGCTGTCACTCACGGTGACATCGACCTCGGCGGCAGATCATCGGACGTGTCCCGGCGAGCGCAGATGCTGGAAGCGGCCGCGCCGACGACCGCCCGCAATTCGCCCGAGCGGGCGAATCGCCGGTGTGTCGGGCGAATACGCATTCCGGTCCGCCCGGGCGCGACAGGCGAGCCTGTTGCAATGCCCCTGGCGGGGCCAGGCGGGTTCCTTCCTCAAGCTGCTGGCGGCGGACCTCAACACCATCACTGAGGCTCGGTCGCCCGCGATCTCCACTGTGGAGCACGCGCGGATCACCGTGTCCAGCGGTGGCGCTCGACCGCATCCGTACGCCGCTGGCAGTCAGCCGCCCGAACGGCGAAGAACGCCGCCGAAGCGCGAGGTGGGGCCGCGTGGCGCTTCAGGACCCCAGCCCGATGCCCCGCCGGTCGAGGTGGCGCAGCCACCGGCCTCTTCGTCCGCCACGCGCGTCGGCCCTGGCCAGCGCCCGGCGCGTGTACTGCACCAGCGGCCACCGCAGGGGCTCCGGCGGGAATCGCACCGGTTTCTGCCGGACCATCGCCGGGCGCGTCAGCTCGGTCTCCTCGCCGCGCAGCAGGTCGAGCGCGACACCGGCGCCGAAGCGCGACGCCGCCAGCCCGAGGCCGGTGTAGCCGACCGCGTAGGCGACCCTGCCGGAGCAGCGGGTTCCGAACACCGGGGTGAACCGTGCGGTGGAGTCGATCGGCCCGCCCCAGCGGTGCGTGAAACCGATCCCCTCGAGCTGCGGGAACGTGCCGAAGAAGTCCGTCGCGAGCGCTTCGTGCGGGCCGGGCCGCCGGGCCTGCCGGGCCCCGGTCCGTCCGCCGAAGTAGTAGTGCGCCTCGGAACCGCCCCACAGGATCCGCCCGTCCGGGGTGGGCCGGTAGTAGTGGAAGTTGTTGTGGCTGTCGGTGATGCCCTGGCCGTCGCGCCAGCCGACCGAGCGCCACTGCTCGTCGGTGAGCGGTTCGGTCACCAGCACGTAGTCCCAGACCGGCAGGACGTGGCGCCGGATCCCGCGCAGCGGCGGCGGGAACGCGTTGGTGGCGACGACGGCACCCGCCGCTCGCACCGTCCCGTGTGGAGTGACGACGTCCACCGCGCTGCCGCGAGAGCGCAGCGCGCGAACCGGGGTGTCCTCGTGCACCACGACACCCAGTCGGCGGGCGGAGCGGGCCAACCCCCAGGTCAGGCGGGCGGGATCGACCAGACCTCCGGCGCCGGGCACCCGCAGGCCCGCCCGGTAGGCCGGGGACGCGATGTCGGCACGCACACCGCCCGCACCCTGGAAGACCGCCTCGAAGCCGTGCTCGCGGTAGAGCGAGAGCTCGTCGCTGAGCTCGCCGACCTGGTGCGGTTCGGTCGCGACGCTGGTCTTGCCGCACATGCGCAGGTCGGCGTCGATGCCCTCCGCCGCGACGAACTCCTCGACGGCGGCGAGGTTCCGCCTTCCGAGCTCGACCAGGGTCCTGATCTCCTCCGGCCACAGCCAGGCGCCGTGGGCGAGACCGTGGGTCAGCGACTCGGAGACGAAACCACCGCTGCGGGCGCTGCCGCCACTGCCGATCCGGTGCTTCTCCAGCAGCACCACCTCGCACCCGGGATCGCGCAGCTTGGCCAGCACCGCCGTCCACAGCCCGGTGAGCCCGCCGCCGACGACGGCCAGGTCAGCCGCCGACGAGCAGGTCAGCGGTTCGTCCGGCGCGGGCGGTTCGGTGCGGGAGGTCCAGTAGACGTTGGGCTCGGCATCGGCGAGCGCACGACGTGCCCGCGCGTCGGCACGGCCCATCGGCAAGCGCCCTCCAGGTCGATCAACTCGGTACGGCGAGCCTAGCGGGCGACGGCGCGTCCGGACGAACGGGATGACGGGCGTCGGAGACCGGCCACCTGCTCACTCCCACCACGGCTGGTATCCGACGCCGTGGCGCTCGGCCCGGCGCACGTCCCGGTTCAGCGTCCGGGTCTGCCGGCCGATGCCCGGCGGGTAGCCGTGCTTGATCACCCGGTGCTCGGCCATCTCCACGGCGAAGCACAGCGAGTAGAACAGCCCGACCATCAGCCCCAGCGCGATCGAGCTGAGCCGGATCCACAGCGGACCGGGGAGCAGCAGCACGAGCGCGCAGAACGGCAGCAGCTGGGTGAGCGCGCGGGCGACGTGGCGCAGCAGCCACGTCCGGCAGGTGACGTCGTGCAGCACCCACTCGGCATACCGGTCGGGCAGCCGGCCGCCGAACGCGTACCAGACCCACTGCGCGGGATTGGGTCGGCGGCTCGCCATCCCTCCAGGCTAGTCGCCGCGAACCTGGTTGAGACCGCCCGTTCGGGCCTCGCCATCACATCGCGGGGCGTCGGCCGGTCCTCTCCGCGGGCGTGGCCATTGACACGCCTGTAACCCGTCCTTACATTCCCTACATTCGCGATATGAACAAGTGTGCGCAATGCGAACACAAGTGATCGGGTCCTCGGCTACCCAGGAGCGGACATGGCAGTACAGGCCCAGAACGGCAGCACGAACCACCCGGCGGTCCGGAAACGACGCGTCAGGATCCGCTACGTGGTACTCGCGGTCCTGTTCGTCAGCACGGCGATCAACTACCTGGACCGGACCAACCTGTCGGTCGCGGCACCGCACATCCAGCACGACCTGGGACTCAGCGCCACGGAGCTGGGCGTGATCCTCTCGGCGTTCTCGTGGGGCTACGCGTTCCTGCAGATCCCCGGCGGCTGGCTGCTGGACCGGATCGGGCCGCGGCTGGCCTTCGGCTGGGCCCTGGTGCTGTGGTCGCTCGCGACGGTGGCGACCGCGCTGGCCCGCGGGTTCGGTTCGCTGTTCGCGCTCCGCGCGAGCCTGGGCGTCCTGGAGGCCCCCGCCTTCCCGGCCAACGGACGCCTCGCCGCGTCCTGGTTCCCCAGCTCCGAGCGCGGTCGCGCCACGGCGATCTACACCGCGGGCGAGTACGTCGGGCTGGCGCTGGCCGTGCCGGTGCTGTCGATGCTGGTCGTGGCGTTCGGCTGGCAGTCGGTCTTCGTGGTCACCGGCGTGGCGGGCCTGGTCTGGGCCGTGGTGTGGTTCCGCCAGATCCGCAACACCCCGCAGGAGGACCCGAGGGTCGACGAAGCCGAACTGGCCCACATCGAGGAGCGGCACCTGGGCCGGGCCAACGTGGTGCCGAGCTCGGCCAAGCTCAACTGGGGCGACCTGCGCTACCTGCTGAGCAAGAAGCGGCTGTGGGGCATCTACCTGGGCCAGTTCGCGATCAACAGCGCGATGTTCTTCTTCCTGACCTGGTTCCCCAGCTACCTCACCCAGTCGCGGGGGCTCGAGCTGATGGAGGCCGGCTTCTACGCCTCGATCCCCTACCTGGCGGCGCTGGCCGGCGTGCTGCTCGGCGGCTGGTGGTCGGACTCGATGCTGCGCCGCGGCGTCTCGGTCAACGTCGCGCGCAAGACGCCGATCATCACCGGGCTGTTCCTGGCGACGGTGATCGTCGCGGCCAACTACGTCGACGACGTCGGGCTGATCGTGGCGATCATGTCCGTGGCGTTCTTCGCCCAGGGCATGGCCGCCATCTCCTGGCTGCTGCCGCCGGAGATCGCACCGTCGCGGATGGTGGGCCTCACCGGCGGGGTGTTCAACTTCGTCGGCAACCTCGGCGGCGCGAGCACCCCGATCGTCATCGGCGTGATCGTCGACGCGACCGGGTCGTTCGCGGGCGGGCTGGTGTTCATGAGCTGCGTCGCGCTGATGGGCGCGCTCAGCTACGTCTTCCTGGTGGACAAGGTGGAGCGTCTGGAGAGCTGAGCGGGCGGAGTGGACACGCCGCAGTGCGGCGTGTCCACTTTGCTCAGTGCGAGCGGGCGCGCCGGACCAGGCCGGTCAGCGACGCCTTGAACTCGGTGGCACCGGCCTCGACCAGGTCGGTGAACATGATGGCACCCATGATCAGCACGAAGAACAGAGCAACGACAACGACGAACACGATCTTCTCACCCCTTCACCCCCTTGATCGCGCGTTACCGGAAAGCCGTTACAACACAACAGGAAAGTGAGCCGCGTCTCGTCACCGCGCGGCGGCGGCCGCGGCGGGCGCCGATCAGCTTGGCGGATCGCCCAACCGGGAGCGGCCAACGGTAGCGGTTCGCACAATGCGGCCCGCCCTGAGCGCTGCCTAGGGTCATCGCAACGCCGACCGACCCAGGAGGACATCGCCCATGGCCGCCGAGTCCCCGGACCGCCACCGCCGCGGGCGCGCCGCCTCCGCCCGGCCGACCGGCGGGGTCGCCTGATGCGCCTGCTGCTGATCGGTGAGGACGACCTCGCCGACTCCGTCGCCGAGCACGCCGTCCGCTGGGGCGCGGAGCTGAGCCGGCTCGGCTCGCCCGCCGCCGCGGACCTCGCCGCCGCGCTCGCAGGCGAGGTCGACGTCGTGGTGATCGTGTCGCGCGACGACATCCGCGTGCTGCGCTACGCGCTGATGGTCGAGCACGCCAGGCCCGGCGTCGCCCTGCTGGTCACCCTCTTCGACCGGACCGTGGCGGGCGAGGTCGTCCGGTCGGTGCCCAACTGCAAGGTGATCGGGATGACCGAGGCGCTGGTGCCCGCCCTGCTCGGCCCGTGCATCGCCGACGAGCTCGTCAGCCTCACCTCGACCGCGTCCGGCCGCTACGTCGGCGTGGCGCGCACGCCGGCGGGCCTGTCCGCGGCGCCGCTGAGCAAGCACGAGATCGACGGCAGGCGCCCAGTGCGCAACTGGGTCCACGCCCAGCTCCGGCCGCTGGAGGGCACGACCCGGTCCCTGCTCGCCGGCCTGGCGGGCCTGCTGCTGGTGTTCCTGCTCGACACCGTGCTCGGCGTGCTTGTGCTGCACGAGCCGGCGGTGACCGCCGCGTGGAACGCGGCCAAGACTCTGACGACGGTCTCGGCCAGCCAAGCCGCCCAGCACGCCCCCGCCTGGTACCACGCGCTGTCGACGCTGACCCTGCTGTGCGTGCTGGGCTTCTCGGCGCTGTTCACCGCGGGCCTGGTCGACCGGATGACCTCGGGGCGCTTCACCGGCATCGTCGGCGCCCGCGCCGTTCCGCGCCGCGGCCACGTCATCGTCGTCGGGCTCGGCCAGGTGGGCACCCGGCTGTGCATGGAGCTCCAGCGGCTGGGCATCGGCGTGGTGGCGGTGGAGCGCGACCGGTCGGCGCCGTGCGTGCCGCTGGCCAGATCTTTCGACATCCCGGTCATGTTCGGGCGGGGCGGCGACCGCTTCCTGCTGCGCAGGCTGTCCTTGCGCCGCGCCCGGGCGATCGTGGCGGTGTCCTCGGACGTGCTGGAGAACATCGCCGTGGCGGTGGCGGCCCGCGCGGTCGCCCCCGACCAGCGGATCGTGCTGCGCGCCGGGGGCGACGACGACGTCACCTCCGAGTCGCAGTCGCTGTTCCGCATCGGCACCGCTTGCGACGTGAACCTGATCGGCGGGTCGTTCATCGCCGCCACCGCGCTGGGGCTCGCGCCCCTGACCACCTTCACCTCGGGCCACGACGTCCACGCGCTGCTGGCCGACGGCACGGTGGTCGACACCCGCGAGTGGGCCCGCCCCGGCGTGCCCGCGCACGCGCACTGATCCTCACTCGATGGCGATCGCGGCGAGCACGCTGGTCCCGGCCGCCCGTCGGGCCGGCCAGACCGCCGCGAGCACGCCGACCGCGACCATCCCGGCCAGCGACAGCGCGATCGGCGTCCACGGGACCGTGAACGGCCACAGCGGCTGCCCGAGCATCACGTGCTGCATCACCGCGCCGACGCCGAGTCCGGAGGCGATCCCGAGCACGCCGCCGAACGCCGTGATGACCAGGCTTTCGAGCAGGACCGACCTTCGGACCACCGCACGGCCCGCACCCACCGCGCGCAGCATCCCGATCTCCCTCGTGCGTTCCACCACCGACAGCGCCAGTGTGTTGACCACGCCGGAGGCGGCGATCACGATGGCCAGCCCGAACATCGCGAACATGACGAGGAATCCGGCGTCCTGCTTCGCCACGCCGTCGGCGACGAGCGCCTCCCGGTCGAGGACCTCGACGTCGGGACGGTCGCGGAAGTGGGCTTCGAGCGCGCCGCGGGCCGCTTCCGGATCCGGACCGGTGGCGTACGCCGCGGCGACCCGCTCGCGCATGCCGGGTGGCGCGAGCGCGGCGTCGAAGAAGATGCTGGCCTGCAACTCCGTCGCCTCGTAGATCCCCGCCACGCGGGTGCGCAGCTCCCACCGGGGACCCATCGCCAGGGAGAACTCCTCCCCCGTGGTCAGCCCGAGCATGTCTGCCTGGTTGCGCGAGACGAGCACACCGCCACGCAGGTCCGCGGCACCGCCGGTCATCCGCAGCGGCAGGACCTCGCGCAGGTGCGCCGGGTCGACCGCCGAGACCACGCGCCTGGTGCTGCCACCCTCGTAGCGCACCTCCGCGAGGGCCTTGTGCTCGGCGAGCACGGTGCGGACGCCTGGCAGCCGCGCTGCGTCGGCGACGTCGGCGGCCGCCAGCGTCGTGTCCGCGGTCGGTTGCAGCGAACTTCCCGCCGCCGCCCGCAGCACGGTCGTCGTCGGTGCCACGTTGACCCGGAACGTGGAGCCGATCAGCGTCGCGAACGTCGCGCTGACGGTGGCGAACGCGCACACCAGCGTCAGCCCGATCATCAGCGCGGTCGCGGTCCCGGCGGTGCGCCGGGGATCGCGCACCGCACCCCGCACGGCCAGTCGCAGAGCCGGGCCGCCGAACCGGTCGGCGATCCCGCGCAACGGCCGCAACACGGCGCCGCTGAGCGCAGGCGCCACCAGCACCACACCGAGCACTCCCACCGCCGCTCCGCCGAGGGCGACCAGGCGGGGGAACGTGTCGGAGCTGGGGTCGGCCGTGGCGAGCACGGCGATCCCTCCGCAGCCGAACGCGATCAGCCCGAGTCCGGTTCGCACACGCAGTTGCGCGGTGGGCACGACCGGGTCCGCGCGCAGCGCCGCCATCGGCGGGACCGCCGCCGCCCGGCGCGCCGATCCGTGTGCCGCGAGCACCGTCACGACGACACCGGCGAGGTAGCCGAGCAGGATTCCCAGCGGCGAGACCTCGAACGCCAGGTCCTCACCCGGGCGCAGCACGAGGATCAGCAGCGGGGCGAGTGCGGTGCCGAGCACCGCTCCTGCCGTCGCACCCACCAGCCCCAGCACCGCCGCCTCGGCGACGCCGCTGCGCAGGACCTGCCTGCGCCGGGCACCGATCGCCCGCAGCAGCGCGACCTGCCTGGTCCGCTGCGCGACCAGCATCGAGAAGGTGTTGGCGATGACGAACATGCCGACCAGAAGCGCGACCCCGGCGAACGGCATCAGGGTGAGGCGCAACGACCACACGTCCGACGCCGCCTCGCGGACGGCCGCGTCGGACAGTTCCGCGCCCGTCACCGCCCGGTACCTGCCGGGGTCCAGCGCTCGCACCGACTCCGCAATGGCCTCCGGTGAAGCGCCCACCAGTTCGACGCGGTCGAGCCGGTCGCCGAACAGCCGCGTCGCCGTCGTGCGGTCGTAGGCGAGCACCGGGGTGGTCTCGGAGTCCGGTGACTCCGAGGACCGGGGGCCGAGGGTCCGGTAGTCGAACACACCGACCACCGCCGATGTCTCGGACTTCCCCGAGAGCAGCACTCGCACGCGGTCGCCGATCCGCAGTCCCGCTGACTCGGCCTGCTCCCGCGCGACGGCGACCTCGCCGCCGGTCGCGGGCGCACGCCCGGCGAGGAGGCTGAACCGCCCGGTGTCGTCCCACCCGGTGCCGGCCCGTTGCACCGGTCCCGGCACGAGCTTTCCGTCGCGCCCGATCAGACCGGCGCTTCCGGCCGGCACTCCGGCGGCACCGGCGACGCCCTCGACACCCCTCAGGCGGTCGAGGTCGTCGGTGGTCAGCGGTTTGCCGTCACCCCGCACCACGACTCCGGCGTCGGATCGGGCCGCACCACCGACCAGGTTCGTGGCTATGGAGCCCGACATGGTCCAGCTCCCGACCACGGCAGCGGTCCCGAGCGCGATGGCCACCAGCGCCATCGCGACCCGGCCGCGGTGGGCGCGCAGGTCGCGCAGCATCGCCCGGAGCATCAGGCCCCCACCCCTTCCAGCGACTTCAGCCGGTCGAGCACGCCTTCTGCGGTGGGCGAGGCCATCTCGTCGACGATGCGCCCGTCGGCGAGCAACAGCACCCGGTCGGCCTGCGCCGCCGCGGCGGGATCGTGGGTGACCACGACGACCGTGCGGCCCAGCTCGTCGACACCGCGTCGCAGCAAGGAAAGGAGCTCTGCCGAGGAGCGGGAGTCCAGCGAGCCGGTCGGCTCGTCGGCGAACACCACGTCCGGTCTGGTCACCAGGGCCCGCGCGCATGCGACCCGCTGTTGCTGCCCGCCGGAGAGCTGGCTCGGACGGTGGTGCAGGCGCTCCCGCAGTCCGACCGCGTCGATGATCGCCTCGACAGCCGCGCGGTCGGGGGCGCGCCCGGCGAGCTCCAGCGGCAGCACGATGTTCTCCCAGGCGGTCAGGGTCGGGATCAGGTTGAACGCCTGGAAGACGAACCCGACCCGGTCGCGGCGAAGCGTGGTCAGCTCGTCGTCGGACAACGCGCTCACCTCGGTCGTGCCGATCCAGGCCTGCCCATCGGAAGGGCGGTCGAGTCCGGCGGCGCAGTGCATGAGCGTGGACTTGCCGGACCCGGACGGGCCCATGATGGCGGTGAACCGCTGCTGCTCGAAGTCGACGTCGACGTGGTCGAGCGCGACCACCCTCGCGTCGTCGTCTCCGTACGTCTTGGTCAGCCCACGCGTCCGCACGGCGGGCATCTGCTGTGTCATGGCCGCAAGCATCGGGTTCCGGACAACGGTGGCACGTCGGCCGGACGACGGCGGGATCCGTCACTTTAGTAGCGGTCGGCCGTCGACTCCCGGTGGAAGATCCCTCCCGCGCCGGGCGGCTAGGCTCGCCCGGTGACGCGTGGGGAGCCGTTGGTGGTCGTGCAGTGGCCGTGGCTTCGCGACGCCGGACGCTGGGCGGTGGCCTGTGCGGTCTTGTGTCTCACCTTCCTCACCCTCGTCTCGCCGGTCTCGCCCACGACGACCGCGCTCCTCAACGCCTCGCCGGTTTCCGAGTTCGCCGTGACCGCCACCATCGCTGTGCTCTCCGCCGCCGGGGTTCTGCTGGCGCCGCGCTGGCACTGGCCCCTGTTCGCGGTCGCCTTCGCGGCCGTGGTCGTGCAGTCGACCTCCGCCGCGCTGGCCGTCGCCTCGTACTACGCCGCAACGACGATCCGGCGACCGGTCGGCCTGGCCGGTTACGCGACCGCCGCGGCTGCCGCCGTGGTCGTCCCGGTCGCGGTCCGCTCGCTGATCGCGGTACCGGGCGGGGACGGGGACGCGGTCACCAGTGCGCTCGGCGGTGTGGTGCTCGTGGTGGTGCTGCCGGTGGTGCTCGGCCTGTGGACCAACGCCCGCAAGCAGGTCCTCGCGGGACTGGAGGAGCGCGCCGAACAGCTCGAACGGGAGCAGGCCGCACGCGCCGAGCAAACCAGGGCGAAGGAGCGGGCCCGCATCGCGCGGGAGATGCACGACGTCGTCGCGCACCGTGTGTCGCTGATCGTGCTGCATGCCGGGGCGATCGAGGTCAACACAGCCGAGGAAGGCACCGCCGCCGAAGCCGGGTTCATCCGTGAAACCGGACGCGAAGCACTCTCCCAACTGCGGGGAGTGCTGGGGGTCCTGCGCTCCCCCGGCGCGGATGCCGCCCTCGAACCGCAGCCCTCCCTGGCCGACCTGGACCGGCTCCTCGACAAGTCGAGAGCCGCCGGGATCCCGGTGGTGCGCCGGGACGAAGGCGACACCACCGCGCTGCCCGCGATGGTCGAGCACACCGCCTACCGCGTGGTGCAGGAAGCGCTGACCAACGTCCACAAGCACGCCGGCGAGGTGCGCACCGACGTCGTGCTGCGCCACGGGGCGTCCACTCTGGAGGTGACCGTGCACAACGCCGGACCGGCCCGCCGCACCGTGTCGCTGCCCAGCAGCGGGCTCGGCCTGGTCGGGTTGCGCGAACGGGTCGGGCTGCTCGGCGGCCGGTTCCACGCGGGCACCGGACTCGACGGCGGTTTCACCGTGACCGCGGTGCTCCCGCTGTGGGAGGAGCAGCTGTGATCCGGGTGCTCATCGCCGACGACGAGGTGCTGGTGCGCACCGGCCTTCGGATGATCCTCGAACCCGCCGAGGGCATCGAGGTGGTGGCCGAGGCCGCCGACGGACGCGACGCGCTCGACGCGGTGGCGCGGCACCGTGTCGACGTGGTGCTGATGGACGTCCGGATGCCCGGTGTGGACGGCCTTTCGGCCGCGGGCGAGCTCGCGCGCCGCGCCGACGCCCCCAAGGTGGTCATGCTCACCACCTTCGACCTCGACGAGTACGTGCACAGCGCGCTGCGCGCGGGCGCGGTCGGCTTCCTGCTCAAGGACACGCCGCCCCGCGACCTGGTCGCCGCGATCCGCACCGTCGCGGCGGGCAGCGCGATGCTGGCTCCCACCGTCACCAAGCGTTTGATCAGCAGGTTCGCCGGTATGGGGCCATCGAGGGCGCAAGCCGCCCTGGCGAGGCTGGCGGCCCTGACCGATCGGGAGAGCGCGGTGGTCCAGGCCGTCGCACGCGGTCTTTCCAACGCCGAGATCGGCCGCGAGCTGGTGATGAGCGAAGCCACGGTCAAGGCACACGTCAGCCGGTCGCTGACCAAGCTGGGGGTGACCAACCGGGTGCAGGTCGCACTGCTGGTCCGCGACTCGCAGGACTAGGACCGGACGCACTCGCACGTTCCTGGTGTCGCGATTGCCCGGAATCGCGATCTGGCCTGATCACGGATTGCTACGATCTGTGCCCGGCTGGTCACCTGGAGAGGTCATGGGCAGGCGCGAGCGCAGAGTTCGGGTGGCGGGGGCCGGTCGGCGGACGCCGCCGCGGAACCACGGCAAGTGGTGGGCGATCGGCGGAACGGTCGCCACCGTGGTCGTGATACCGCTGGTGATCGCGCTTGTGAGTGCGCAGTACGGCGCGTGGGTGACCTCGGAGCAGGCTCCGGCGCAGGAAGTCCGCGCGCAGGAATCCGTCAAGCGGTACGAGGACGCCCAGCTGGAGACCGAACCACCGGTGGTGGCGCGCGTCGAGCAGCTGTGGGACGTCAACGGCGACGGGTGGAACTGGGTGTTCGAGAAGGCCCTGTCCCCCGCCGACATCGCCGAGGCCGGACGCATCTCGGCGCGGTTGGAGAGCGCCGACCTCGGTAATGGCCCCACCAGCCAGGAGGAGACCGCCGCCGAGCAGATGGCCGCGCTGGGTGGTCAGCGCTTCCTCTCCGCGTGCCTTCCGGCCTGCGGCAGCGCGACCAGGTACAAGGTGGTGCTGACCGGGCATCGCCGCGAAACCGTGCCGTGGTCGCGATGCGGGCCCGTGTGCTGGAACGGCTGCCCGTGCCCGACGGCACCATGCTCTACGGCGGCACCCAGGGCGGTGAAGAGCTGGAGCGCGTGATGGTCGACCTCGACGCCGACGGCGCCGTGCGCACCTTCTACGAGGAGACCCAGACGAGCACGCCATACCTGCACACCCACAACCTCACCCTGGCGAAGGACGAGCAGGAAGGCTTCGAGCTGACCGCTCTCACCAGCGAATGCCGGTGCAAGTGGGAACTCGTGGTCACCACCGAGTACCGGGGCCAGCGCGGAGACGTCGTGGTCCGCAGCGACGGCACGGCGAACGGCGCACCGTTCGAGACGGTGAGCGCCGATGCGCCGCGGTTCGGCGCGATCGTCGACGGCGAGCAGCGCGGCGGCGAGTTCTCCTACGACTACATGGGGAACTGGTTGCCCATGGGCGGCTGACCGCGTTCAGCCCGGTTGTGTGCCTGGCCGCCCACCGCCGACGGAATCGCCGGTCAGCCGAGCAGTCCACGCGCGGCCAGGTTCGTCATCAGCGAGCCGATGCCGAACGTCCACTCCGGACACTTCTCGGCGTGGTTCACCCGGTTGGCCAGCGTGCCCAGGCGGGGCGAGGAGATCCGCACGACGTCGCCGAGGTGGTGGGTGAAGCCCCCGCCCTCGGCGTCGCGGTCCTCGGTCGGCGCGAACAGCGTGCCGGTGTAGAGCATGATGCCGTCCGGGTACTGGTGGTGGCGCCCGATCGTCGCGGCGACCAGCTCGAGCACGTCGCGGCTGATCTCGCGCATCGAGCTCAGCGCGTCCAGCACGAACCCGTCCTCGCCGACGACCTCCAGGCGCACGTCGGTGCGGCGCACCTCGTCGAGGCCGAAGCTGTCGTCGAACAGCCGCAGGAACGGCCCCATCGCGGCGGAGGCGTTGTTGTCCTTGGCCTTGGGCAGCAGCAGCGCGCTGCGGCCCTCGACGTCGCGCAGGTTCACGTCGTTGCCCAGCGTCGCCCCGGTGATCCGCCCGTCGGAGCGGACCGCTAGCACCAGCTCGGGTTCGGGGTTGTTCCACCGCGAGTCCTCGGCCACCCCGACCTCGGCGCCGGTCCCGACCGCGGCCAGCACCGGTGCCTTGGTGAAGACCTCCGGGTCCGGCCCGAGCCCGACCTCGAGGTACTGCGACCAAAGGCCGTCGCGGACCATCCACTCCTTCACCGCCGCCGCTTCGGGCGAGCCCGGGTCGACCACGGCCAGCGTGCCGCCGATCGCGGCCTCGACCTGCGCCCGGATCAGCGCGGACCGCTCGGGGTCGCCCGCCGCGCGCTCCTCGATGACCCGCTCCAGCATGCTGCGCACGAAGGTCACCCCGGCCGCCTTGATCACCTGCAGGTCGGCGGGTGCGAGCAGGTGCGGGCCCCTGCGGTCGCCGAGGGTGTTGTCCAGGACCTCGGCCAGCGGCCAGCTCTTGCGCGCCTGGGCGGTGCGCGCCAGCTTCGCCGGGTCTTCGGACTCCAGCAGCCGCGACAGGGTCGGCGCGGCACCGGAGATGTCGAGCAGCTCGTCACCGGCGACCACGACGACGCTCGGCCCCTGCTCCTCGGGATCGTGCACCCGCCCCACCAGCAGGGCGGTCCGCCAGTCGGCGGGAAGGACGTCGAACGGGCTGTTGACCAGGGACACCGCTCACCTCGCAGAGATCCGGCCGTAGGCGGTCCGACTAATCTCTACCACGCCGGGCGGCGGGTCGAACAGTTTCCGGGATGCCGGTTCAGCGCCCACGCAGGTGCCTGCGCAGCAGCTTGCCGGTCGCCGTCTTGGGCAGCTCCTCCAGGACCTCGACCTGGCGCGGGTACTTGTAGGCGGCCATCCGGCGCCTGCAGAAGTCCACGAGTTCCTCCGGGCTCGCCGTCAGCCCCGGCCGCAGGCTGACGAAGCCCTTGACCATCTCGCCCCGGTACTCGTCGGGAACGCCGACCACGGCCGCCTCCCGCACCGCCTCGTGCTCGTAGAGCACGTCCTCGACCTCGCGCGGCCAGACCTTGTAGCCGCCGGTGTTGATCTGGTCCTTCTTGCGGTCCACCAGGTAGAACCAGCCGTCCTGGTCCATGTACCCGACATCGCCGGTGTGCAGCCAGCCGCCGGGCAGGGCGCCCGCGGTCTCCTCCGGCTTGTTCCAGTAGCCCGCGACGACCTGCGGCCCGCGCAGCACGACCTCACCGATCCGCCCCGCGGGCAGGTCGGCGCCGTCGTCGTCGACGATCCGGGCGACGGTGCTGTACATCGGCACCCCGATCGAGAGCGCGCCCGACTCGGGGTCGACCGGTGCCTCGCCGTGCAGCGGAACGGCGTGCGTGGGCGCGGTCGTCTCGGTGAGCCCGTAGATGTTGTGGATGTAGTGCCCGAAGCGCTCCTGGAACGCCCGCGTGGTGCTCGGCGGGATCGGCGCCCCGCCGGAGTAGACCCGGGTGAGCGAGCTCAGGTCCGCGCTCGTCGCCTCGGGCGCGTTCATCAGGGCGATGAAGACGGTGATGGAGCCGATGGTGAAGGTCGGCCGGTGCTCCCGGATGAGGTCGGCGGCCGCGTTCGGCTCGAAGCGGCAGAACAGCACCAGCGGCGCGGTGGTCAGCAACGCCAGTGCCGCGTGCGCGACCAACCCGGTGATGTGGAACAGCGGCGCCACGCCGAAGATCACGTCAGAGCCGCCGATGCCGACCCAGTCCCGCACGGCGCGGGCGTTGAACACGAGGTTGCGGTGGGTGTTCATCGCGCCCTTCGGCGGCCCGGTGGTGCCGGATGTGTAGCTCAGCACCGCCACGTCGTCGGGGCGGAGCTCGACCGCCGGCGGACGCCGTCCCCGGAACCCCTCGATGAGGGCGGACATGTCCTCCGCCCCCTCGCAGCGGACGCGCCGCACGTCCCCGAGGACCCGTCGGTCGTCGCGGGACTGGTGCTCCAGCTCCGAGGTCGTGATCGCCAGCACCACGTCGGTCTCGCCGAGGACCGGGCTGACGACCGGGCCGTGCAGCGATTCCAGGCAGACCAGCGCCCGCGCGCCGGAATCGCGCAGCAGCAGGGAAAGCTCGCGCTGCTTGTTCATCGGGTTGACCGCGACCGCGACGCAGCCGGCCTTCCAGGTGCCCAGCAGCGCGACGAGGAACTGCGGGACGTTCTGCAGGAACAGCGCCACCCGGTCGCCCGGCCGGATGCCCCGGTCCAGCAGGCCGCAGGCGAATGCATCCGACAGCTCGTCCAGTTCGGACCTGGAGACCACTCCGTCGAAGTACTTCACCGCCGGCCGGTCCGGCGCCGCTCGCACCGAGGCGGCGAACATCTCCAGCGCGTTGGCGAACTCGGGCTCGATGTCGTGCGGCTGCCCCGCGTCGTATCGGGCCAGCCATGGGCGCTCGTCGTAGACGCTCATCCGCTCTCCGTCGCTCTGCGGGGCCTCGGCGGCCCACGGCCCGGATGCGAACCCACACTAGTGAGCAAAGTTGCGAAGTCAACCATTCGGCTGACCGCGAGCGGTCCGCAACCGAGTCGCCACCCCCAGGGCTCAATGGGACAGTGAGGACAAATCGCCGAACCGGCTTCGGGGGTGCCATGGAGACCGTCGCAGTCACCGGAGGCACGGGACATCTGGGGCGCGAGCTCATCGCGCTGCTCACGCCGAAGTACCGGGTGCGGGTGCTGACCCGCCGGCCGGGCGCCGACGACGACGTGCAGTGGGTGCAGGGCGACCTGGCCACCGGCGAGGGAATCACCGAACTGGTCACCGGCGCGCAGATCGTGCTGCACGCGGCGACCATGTCGCCCGCGGCGCAGCGGGGTTACCTGCTGCCAGCGGACTTCTGGCGCAGTCCGCCCGACGTCGACGTCGACGGCACGGCCCGGTTGCTGGAGGAGGCCACCGATGCCGGGGTCGGGCACTTCGCCTACGTCTCGATCGTCGGCGTGGACCGTCCGGTCGGGCCCTACCTGCGGCTCAAGCACACCGCCGAGGAACTGGTCAGCGTCGCCGACCTGCCGTGGTCGATCATGCGCTCCACCCAGTTCCACTGGCTGCTCGACCGGATGCTGGGCAAGGCGACCCGGCTGCCGGTGCTGCCGCTGCCGACCTCGCTGCCGACGCAGCCGGTCGACGCCCGCGACTTCGCCGAGTACGTCGTCGAATGCCTCGCCGACGGCCCGGGCGGGCACCGCACCGACTTCGGCGGCCCCGAGGTGCTGACCTTCGCCGAGGTCGTCGAGCAGTGGCAGCACGCCCGGCACCGCTCCCGGAAGGTGGTCACCGTGCCTGCTCCCCGGCGGCTGACCCGGATCGCCACCCACATCACCTGCCCGGACGGGCGCCGGGGCAAGACCACCTGGGCGGAATGGCTGCGGACCCACCCCGCCGAGTGACCACCGCGCCGCGCGGCGAGCGCCGACCACTCCCGCCGTAGCATGTACCGGACGTTGTTCGGCGATGGGTGGACCGATGGCGACGGAGTACAGCGGCGGCGGTGATCCCGCGCGCAGCCTGGCCCTGCTGTGGCGGAGCCGGCAGCGAGGCGGACGCCGGGGGCGGTCGGACCTGGACGCCGACCGGATCGTGGCCACCGCGATCGAGCTCGCCGACGCCGAAGGCATCGCGGCGCTGTCGATGCGGCGCGTCGCCGAGCGGCTCGGCGTCGGCACCATGTCGCTGTACACCTACGTTCCCGGCAAGGCCGAGCTGCTCGACGCCATGCTCGACGCCGTCTACGGCGAGACCGCGCTCTCCGAGGCCGACGGCGGCTGGCGCGGCAGGCTGGAGCGGATCGCACGCGAGAACTGGGCGCTCTACCACCGGCACCCGTGGATGCTGCAGGTCGCCACCGGTCGCGCGGTGCTGGGACCCAACGTCATCGCCAAGTACGACTACGAGCTGGGCGCGGTGGCCGGGCTCGGGCTGTCCGAGGTCGAGATGGACTCGATGCTCAGCCTCGTGCTGGGACACGTGGAGGGCGCGGCGCGGCGTTCGGTCGAGGCCGCGCAGACCGAGCAGCGGACCGGGGTCAGCGACGAGCAGTGGTGGCACGCGCACGCGCCCCTGCTGAACCAGATCATGGACCCGGCCCGCTTCCCCACCGCGGCCAGGGTCGGCTCCGCGGCGGGCGAGGCGCACGGTTCGGCGCAGGACCCCGGTCACGCCTTCGAGTTCGGGTTGCAGCGCATCCTCGACGGCATCGACGCGTTCGTGCGCGCCAGGCGGGCCGAGTAGGTTCCCCGCCCCGCGCGCCGGGGCGGGGAACCGGCGCTTTCAGCTCCGGTCGGCGATCTTCACCAGCGTCTTGCCGGTGTTCTCACCACGCATCATGCCCAGCAGCGCCTCGGGCGCGTTGCGCAGTCCTTCGTAGACGGTCTCGGTGTAGTGGATCCTGCCCTCGCGCAGCCACTGCCCGACCTCGGCCAGGAACTGGTCCCGCAGGTGCCCGTGGTCGATGACGATGAAGCCGCGCAGCGTGAGCCGCTTCTGCACCAGCATCGTCATGTTGCGCGGGCCGGGCTGCGGCTCGGAGTTGTTGTACTGCGAGATCATCCCGCACTCGGCGACCCGGCCGAAGTCGTTGAGCACCGAGATCGCGGCTTCCAGGTGCTCGCCGCCGACGTTGTCGAAGTAGACGTCGATGCCGTCGGGCGCGGCCGCCTTGAGCTGGTCGTAGACCGGGCCGTCCTTGTAGTTGAACGCGGCGTCGAAGCCGAGCTCCTCGGTGATGTAGCGGACCTTCTCCGCGCTGCCCGCGCTGCCGATCACCCGGGAGGCGCCCTTGAGCTTGGCGATCTGGCCCGCCACCGCGCCGACCGCGCCCGCGGCACCGGAGACGAAGACGACGTCGCCCTCCTTGACCGAGGCGATCTCGACCAGGCCGACGTAGGCGGTCATCCCGATCATGCCCAGCACGCCGAGGTAGGCGTTGAGCGGGGCGGCGTCGGGGTCGACCTTCAGCGTGCGCTTGCCGTCCACGACCGCGTACTCGCGCCAGCCCTGCCAGTGCACCACGAGGTCACCCGCCTCGACGCCGTCGGCGCGGGAGGACACGACCTCGCCGAGCGCGCCGCCGCTCATCGGCTCGCCGACCTCGAACGGCTCGACGTAGGACTTGCCCGAGTTCATCCGCCCCCGCATCGACGGGTCGACGCTCATCACCAGGTTGCGGACCAGTACCTGCCCCTCGGCGGGCTCGCCGACCTCGACCTCGGCGAACTCGAAGGTCTCGTCGGTCGGCCAGCCCTTGGGACGGGCGGCCAGGCGGACCTCCAGGCTCTTGTACGACATGATCGCTCCTTCGCGGCTTTGCGGTTGCCGTCCCCGACGATACATAAAGTGTCAGCGACTGACACATGGCGGGCAGTGTCTTAGGTCATCGTGTGCCGCTCGTCATCGAGTGACCAATGACGTCCACTGCCGTCCGGCACAATGAACGCCATGAGCGTCCCCGCCGAGCAGGTCGGCCTCCGCGCCCGCAAGAAGCAGCGCACCAGGTCAGCGCTGATCGACGCCGGGGTGGACCTCTTCCTAGAGAACGGCTACGACAACACCACAATCGACGAGATCGCCGCGCAGGTCGACATCTCGCCCCGGACGTGCTTCCGCTACTTCGCGGGCAAGGAGGACATCGCGCTGGCCAAGGCCGCCGCGTTCGACGAACTGGTGGTCGAGGCGCTGCGGGCGCGCCCGGCCCGGGAGGCGCCGCTGGTCGCGCTCCGGCACGCGGTGCTCTCGATGGTGCGCGACTCGGCGACCAGCGAGGGCGTCCGGCGCTTCCTGCGGATCCAGCACCTGATCAACAAGACGCCCGCGCTGCTGGCGGGCAACCTGCGCAGGACCACGGCCACCGAGGAACGGCTGACGGGCGAGATCGCCGCCCGCGAAGGCGTCGACCCCGCCGTGGACATGCGTCCGCGCATCCTCGTCGGCGTCGTCTACGCCGCGCTGCGGATCGGCATGGAGGCCATGTGCGCCGACCCGAGCCGGGAGCTGGACCGCATGGTCGAACTGGTCGAGCGCGCGATCGACCTGGCCACGGCCGGGCTGCCGGAGAGCTGGGGCCCGGACCACCGGACCTGGTGACCCGCGCCCGGCTCGGCGCGCACCGCTTGCCCCGCGGAATACAGTGGTGCATCGGCGATCAGGCGGGTGGTGCTCGGTGAGCGATGTGCTGACCTTCGACGACGTCAAGGCCGCGGCGGGACGGCTGCGCGGGGTCGCGCACCGGACACCGGTGCTGACCTCCAGGACCCTCGACGAACGGCTCGGCGCGCAGGTGCTGCTCAAGGCCGAGAACTTCCAGCGGGTGGGGGCGTTCAAGTTCCGCGGCGCCTACAACGCGATCTCCCGGCTCGACTCCGCCCGGCTCGAACGGGGAGTCGCGGCGTACTCGTCGGGCAACCACGCGCAGGCCGTGGCGCTGGCCGCGCGGCTGGCAGGAACGACGGCGACGATCGTCATGCCCCACGACGCCCCGGTTTCCAAGGCCGAGGCGACCGCCGGGTACGGGGCCCGGATCGTCGGCTACGACCGCTACTCCCAGGACCGCAGGCAGATCGCCGAGCAACTCGCCGCCGAGCACGGGCTGACGGTGGTCCCGCCCTACGACCACCACGACGTGATGGCGGGCCAGGGCACCACCGCGCTGGAGCTGGTCGAGGAGGCCGGACAGCTCGACGCGCTCGTGGTGCCGGTGGGCGGTGGTGGCCTCATCTCCGGCTGCGCGACCGCCGTGCGCGCCCTGAGCCCTGCGACGAGGGTGATCGGGGTCGAGCCCGAGGCGGGTGACGACGTGCGGCGGTCGCTGGCCGCGGGCCACCGGATCGAGATCCCGGTGCCCCGCACGATCGCCGACGGACAGGCGCTCACCGCGCCCGGCGAGCTGACGTTCGAGGTCGTGCGGCGGCTGGTCGACGAGGTCGTGGTGGTCTCCGACGACGAGATCCGCGCGGCGATGCGGCTGCTGTTCGAGCGCCTGAAGATCGTCGTCGAGCCCAGCGGCGCGACCACGCTGGCGGCGCTGCTCGCCGGGCGCGCATCGGCGCGCGGCCGGGTGGGTGTCGTGCTCTCCGGCGGCAACGTCGACCTGCGGCGGTTCAGCGAGCTGCTCGACGGCTGACGCCAAGCCGTCCGAAGTGGACCTCCAGCCCGTCCAGGTGGCGCTGGAGACCGAACTCGAACCACTCCTCCAGCCCGATCGACTCGTCGTCGAGCTCGTCGAGCCTGCTGAGCATGGGAAAGTCGCCCGAGCGCAGGATCCTGCCGGTCTCGGTGTTCCTGGCCTCGATCCACTCCCGCGCGGTGACGCCGGTGTCGTTCTCCTCGTCCACCTCCGCCGACCTGCTCGCCCCCATCCCACGTACGAACGCGCTCAGGGTGACCACCGCGTGGATCATCGTGCCGACGTCCAGGCCGCTCCCGTCGAGCACCCGCAGCCCCCACTCGGTGTGCGCCATCGCGGCGCGCACGACCCGGGGCCGGGTGAACGAGACGATCCGCGCGACCCACGGGTGCTGCCGGTAGATCTCCCACTGCCGTCGCGCCATCAGCTCCAGGCCGGCGCGCCAGTCGGAGGGGACCTGCCCAGGCAGGCGGTAGCGCTCGAACACCTCGCCCATCATCAGCAACGTCAGCTCTTCGCGGCTCGGCACGTGCCGGTACAGCGACATCACACCGACATCGAGCTGCGCGGCGACCCGGCGCATCGTCAGCGCGTCGAGCCCTTCCGAGTCGGCGATGGCCACCGCCGCGCCGACGACGCGTTCGCGGCTCAGGACATGGCCGGGCTCAGGCCCGCGGTCCGCACCGACCGCGGGCCGACGCCCTCGTCCGGCGGGTGCGCTCACCACGGTTCCGACTCCCGGCACGGCGTGCACGAGCCCTTCCTGCCGCAGCGCCGAAAGCACCTTGCTGGCGGTGGCCATCGCCACCCCCCACTCCTGCACGATCCGCCGCGTGGAGGGCACGCGGTCGCCTGCCCGCAGCTCGCCCGAGGTGATCCGCCGCCGGATCTCGTCGACGATCCGGACATAGGGCGGGTCGGCCCGTTCCCGCGACGCCTCCACCTGCCCCTCCTCCAGTGCACTAGTGCGGTGACCTCCGCGATCCTATCCGCAGCAGTGCTCGCCGTCCGCACTTCGATCCGGTGAACTAGTGCACTACCGCCGATTTCCCCGCTATTGCAGGAAGTTCTTTGCCGTCACAGCACATCATGAGTACGTTGTACGCAGACCACCGAACCACCTGACCGACGGGGGACGAACGATGACAGCCGACCACGAGACGATCGTGCTGACCGGAGCCACGGTCATCGACGCCACCGGAGCCGACCCGCGGCCCGGTACGACCGTGGTCCTGCGAGGAGACCGGATCACCGAGGTCGGGCACCGCGCCGGTATCACCGTCCCGGACGGCGCGCGGGTCGTCGACGTGACGGGCAAGTACGTCATCCCCGGCCTGGCCGACATGCACGTCCACGCAGACGGACCGCCCGCGAGCGTGCTGCCCCTGTACCTGGCCAACGGCGTCACGACGGTGCGCGTCATGTGGGGCGACACCTGCCACCACGAGTGGCGCCGCGGCATCGAGAGCGGTGAGCTGGCCGGACCGAGGATGTGGATCGGCAGCCGGATCGTCGACGGCAGGCCCAGCCTGTGGCGGGGTTTCGGCCTGGACGCCCCCTTCGCCGAGGTCGACGGCGCGGCCGACGCGCGGCGGGCGGTCGAGCAGGCCCAGTCCGACGGCGCGGACTTCGTCAAGGTCTACTCCCGGATCTCGGCAGAGGACTACCTCGCGCTCGCCGAGGAGGCCGGGCGGCGCGGAATCGCCTTCGCCGGGCACTGCCCCGACACCGTCCCGATCACCGAGGCGGCCGAGCTCGGCCAGCGCAGCTTCGAGCACCTCTTCGGCATCTGGTCGTCCACCTCGGACCAGGAACCCGCGTTGCGCGGGCAGGCCGCCGGGATCGACACCCGCGACGGCGGCTACAACAGCTGGTTCCAGCAGACCCACGCGCTGGAATGGCGGGCCGCGACGACCTTCGACGAGCGCAAGGCGGCGCTGGTCTTCCGCCGTCTCGCCGAGACGGGGTCCGCGCAGGTGCCCACCCTGGTCATGCACCGCATCCTCGACATGCCCGAGCTCGGGTCGCTCACCGACGAGCGGCTGCGCTACCTCCCGCCCGGCACCGCCGCGCAGTGGAAGGAGATCGTCGACGGCCTCTACCTGCCGGGCCGGACCGGCGAGGAGTCGGCGCAGCGGCGCGAGCTGTTCGAACGCCGTCTGAGGATGACGGCGGCGCTGCGTGAGGCAGGCGTGCCGGTGCTGGCGGGAACCGACGTGGGGACGCCGTTCACCTTCCCCGGCTTCAGCCTGCACGACGAGCTGGAGTTGCTCGTGCGGGCCGGTTTCACCCCGATGCAGGCACTGCGTGCGGCGACCGCCGAGCCGGCCGCCTTCCTCGGCGCGGGTGAGCTGCTGGGCACCGTCGAACCCGGCCGTCTGGCCGACCTGGTGGTGCTCGACGACGACCCGCTGCGCGACATCGCCAACACCCGCCGGATCCACGCGGTGGTGGCTCGCGGCCGGCTGTTGCCGGCACGGGAGCGTGCCCGGATGCTCGACGACGTCGCCGCAGCGGTGCGCGGCGAGGCGGCGGTCAGCTCGCGGACCTGCTGCTGACCGGGGACGGCCAGGGCCGCTGCGGCGGGCGGATCCGCTCGTGCAAGCTCGCCAGTCGCAGCACCCCGACGTCGTCGAAGCGGCGTCCCGCGATCTGCAGGCCGATGGGCAGCCCGTCGGGGGTGTATCCGCAGTTGACCGAGATCGCGGGCTGACCCGACATGTTGAACGGCACGGTGAAGGCGATGTGCTCCATGGGAAGCCGCGAGTCACCGGTCGGATACGCCTGCTCGGCGGGGAAGGCCGGGATCGGGGCGACTGGGGAGAGCAGGAAGTCCAGGCCGCGCACCGCCCGGTTGGCCGAGGCCGAGATCGCGTCCATCTGGCTGAAGCCGTGGAAGACCTGAGCCGCGGAGGCATCCCGCGCGCCCGCCGCCCACGCCGCGATGTCGGGCAGGACGCGGGCGCGGCGCTGCTCCGGCAGGGCAGTGATGTCGTTCCACGCGCGGTAGCGCCAGAAGAGGTCGAGGCCGTCGAGCATCTCCCGGGTCAGGATCGGTGCGAGCGGCTCGACCACCGCGCCCGCGGCCTCGAACCGCTCGGCGGCCGCCCGCACCGCCTCGGTGACGGCCGGTTCGACGGGGAGCCCGGCGCCGCCGTCGAGCAGCAGGCCGATGCGCAGGCCGCGGGCGTCGCCGTCCAGCGCCGTCCAGTCGATGTCGGCGGGAGGGAGCGCGGTGTGGTCGCGCTCGTCGGGCGCTGCCAGCACGGAGGCCAGCAGCGCGGTGTCGGCGACCGTGCGGGTCATCGGACCCACGACCCGGCCGATGTAGGGCGGGTCGACCGGGATGCGGCCGAAGCTCGGCTTGAGACCGGCGATGCCGCACCAGCCCGCGGGCAGCCGGATCGAACCGCCGATGTCGGTGCCCACGTGCAGCGGCCCGTAACCGGCGGCGGCCGCCGCGCCCGCGCCGGCGCTGGAGCCACCCGGGGTGCGGTCGGGGTTCCAGGGGTTCCGGGCGAGGTGGTGGAAGCTGGAGGCACCGGAGGAGAGCATGCCGTAGTCGGGCATCGTGGTCTTGCCCAGGAGCACCGCGCCGCTCTCGCGCAGCCGGGCCGCGGCGGGTGCGTCCTCGGCGGCCGGGACCTGCTCGGTCGCCGCGGTGCCGAGCGGGACGGGGACGCCCTTGGTGGCGATGTTCTCCTTGATCGTGACCGGCACGCCGTCGACCGGCCCGTCCGGCTCGCCCCTGCCCCACCGCCGCTCCGACTCGCGTGCGGCCGCGCGGGCGCCGTCGGGGTCCAGGGCGTAGGTCGCGCACAGCAGCGGCTCGCAGGTCTGCACCCGGTCGAGCACCGACTCGACGACCTCGACGGGTGACAGCGTGCGTGCGCGGTAACCGGCGACCAGGTCGACGGCGGGGAGATCGGCGAGTTCGGTGGGCCGACTGTGCTCGTTCATGCGACCTCCACATCCCTGGTGGCGTTCGTGCGAGTGTCGATCACCCGTCGCGGCCGGCGGCAGCGACACAGTGTCGCCGAACCGGGCGGGACCGGCACATCCCGTCCCTTGACATCCTCACCCTGCGGCCGGTACCGGGTCGACGGGAAGCCGGCTGCGAAGCATCGAGTCCCGGCGGCGTGCATCGAGTGCCCGACTCGTGCTGTCAATCGAGATCGGTGGGTCCGGGCAACCCGATCGAGTGGCCGCACTGTTGGTGCTGCGCGGCGGGGCCACCATGTGCTCGACCGCACTTCGCGCAGAACGGGAGCTCCGCATGCTGTACGCCTACATCTTCGAACGCGTCGGCGTCCTCCTCCGCGACATGCACTTCCGGAACACCAGGCCGGCCGCGCGGGACGAAGGCTCGGAGCGCGGTGTCCGCCTGGAGCTGCGGATCCGCGAGCGCCAGGACTGGCAGGGAACCGAGTTCGCCGCTCAGCGCGTCGTGATCGACCGCCCGGTGTGGCGCGCCGACATCTTCGTGGCCGTCGGCTCGCCGCCGGAGTCCTTCGACCGGGCCCACTACCACTCGCGGTTCGAGGGCACCGAACCCGTGCGGCGGGAGTGGAGCGACAGGCTCACCGCGAGCCCGTTCGAGTGGCTGCGCGAGGAGCTGTCCGACCTCGCCGCCCTGCTCGATCGGGCCGGGGTCGCCGACGACGGCGTCCGCGACGCCGATGCGGCCGAGCTGCGCAGGGCCGCGCCGGAGATCGCCGAGAAGGCACGGACCGTCTTCGACGAGGTGCACCGCGGCGAGCTGGTGAGCGAGGTGAACCGCCCGTTCGTCTGAACGA
Source organism: Saccharopolyspora erythraea (assembly GCF_018141105.1). NCBI lineage: Bacteria > Bacillati > Actinomycetota > Actinomycetes > Pseudonocardiales > Pseudonocardiaceae > Saccharopolyspora > Saccharopolyspora erythraea. Next base: position 4,865,091 of record NZ_CP054839.1, read on the forward strand.
GCGGTCCACACTCCGCTAAACGGAACCGGGCGAGCCGCCGATGCGCCGCGCGGCTCGCGCCCGCCTCCTCAGTCTTTGAGTTCGCAGAGGGTGGTGCCCTGGGTGAGGGTGTCGCCGGGCTGGGCGGTCAGGCCGGTGACGGTGCCGTCCTTGTGCGCCAGTACCGGGTTCTCCATCTTCATCGCCTCCAGCACCGCGATCTCCTCACCCGCGCCGACCCGGTCGCCCTCGGCCACCGCGAGCTTGACCAGCGTGCCCTGCATCGGCGCGGTCACCGCATCCCCCGAGGCCGCGCCACCACGACCCCCGCCCGAGCGCCCGCGCGCACGCCCCGCCCCCGCGGCCGGCGCCGCCGCCGGAGTCAGATCCGCCGGCAGCGACACCTCCAACCGGCGGCCACCGACCTCGACCACCACCGTCCGCCGCCGCGCCGCCTCACCGGCCTCGGCCGCACCATCGAACGCCGGCAGCGTGTTGTCGAACTCGGTCTCGATCCACCGGGTATGCACCCCGAACCCACCGGCACCCTCGGCGGTGAACGCCGGATCGGCCACCACCGCCCGGTGAAACGGCAACACCGTGGCCAACCCCTCCACCCGCATCTCGGCCAGCACCCGCCGCGACCGCGCCAACGCCTGCGCCCGATCCCGCCCCCACACGATCACCTTCGCCAGCAACGAGTCGAACTGCCCCCCGATCACACTGCCCGACTCCACCCCGGCATCCACCCGCACCCCCGGACCCGACGGCACCACGAACCGCTCCACCGTCCCCGGCGCAGGCAGGAAATCCCGCCCCGGATCCTCCCCATTGATCCGGAACTCGATCGCATGCCCCACCGGCACCGGATCGGCGTCCAGCCACAACCGCTCACCCGCCGCGATCCGCAACTGCTCGACCACCAGATCCAACCCCGTGGTCTCCTCCGACACCGGATGCTCCACCTGCAACCGCGTGTTGACCTCCAAAAACGAAATCGTCCCGTCCACACCCACCAAAAACTCCACCGTGCCCGCACTCGCATAACCCGCCCGCGCACAGATCTCCCGCGCCGCGGTATGAATCCGCTCCCGCTGCTCCCCGGACAAAAACGGTGCCGGCGCCTCCTCCACCAACTTCTGATGCCGCCGCTGCAACGAACAATCCCGCGTCCCCACCACCACCACGTTGCCGTGCCGATCAGCCAGCACCTGGGCCTCCACATGCCGCGGCCGGTCCAGATACCGCTCCACGAAACACTCACCCCGACCGAACGCCGCCTCGGCCTCCCGCACCGCCGACTCGAACAACCCCGGAATCTCCTCCAGACTGCGCGCCACCTTCAACCCCCGGCCCCCACCACCGAACGCCGCCTTGATCGCCACCGGCAACCCGTGCTCCTCGGCGAAGGCCACCACCTCCCCAGCACCCGAGGCCGGCTCCTCGGTCCCCGGCACCAACGGCGCCCCCACCTCCAACGCGATCCGCCGCGCCGTCACCTTGTCCCCCAACACCCGGATCGCCTCCGGCGACGGACCCACCCACACCAGACCCGCATCCAGCACCGCCTGCGCGAAATCCGCGTTCTCCGACAAGAACCCATACCCCGGATGCACCGCATCCGCCCCCGACCGCTTCGCCGCATCGATCACCTTGCCGATGTCCAGATACGACTCCGCCGCCGTCGACCCACCCAACCCGAACGCCTCATCGGCCAACCGCACGAACACCGCATCCACATCCGGCTCCGCATACACCGCCACACTGCCCACCCCCACATCCCGGCACGCCCGAACCACCCGCACCGCGATCTCACCCCGATTCGCCACCAACACCTTCTTGATGGCACCGGAGATGACGGTGTTGTCCACAGTGGTCTCGGCATTGCGTTCTGCGGTCATCTCGACCAGGGCTCCTAGCTCGCGCGGGGAATTGCTTTACAGGGGAAGGACGGAGGTGCGCCAGGCCGCCGGGCCGGGCCGCAGCGGCCTGCGGCCGGCGGGATGGCGCAGGGCCGCCGACCGGTCGGCCCACAACGACCAACCGGTGGGCTCCGGCTCGGGCTGCGCTGCGGCCGCGGCGGCGCTGACCGCGGCCAGCGCCGCGGTCAGCGCCGCCAGCTCGACGTCGTCGGGCTCGCCGCGCACGATCCGCAGCACCGGGCGCTCGGACTCATCGCTGTGCACTGTGTCCTCCAAGACCGCGGTTCGTCACGCGGATCGGTGGTGTCAGAGGGGGATGTTGCCGTGCTTCTTGGCAGGCAGCGCCTCGCGCTTGTCGGCCAGCATCCGCAGCGCCCGCGCCACGTGGCCCCGGGTGTGGGAGGGCGGGATCACCGAGTCCACGTACCCGCGCTCGGCGGCGACGTACGGGTTGCACAGGGCGTCCTCGTACTCCTGCTGCAACCGCGCCCGCAGCGCCTCCACGTCCTCACCGCTCTCGGCGGCCTCGGCGAGCTGGCGCCGGTAGAGGATGTTGGCGGCGCCCTGCGCGCCCATCACCGCGATCTGCGCGGTCGGCCACGCCAGGTTGATGTCGGCTCCGAGGTGCTTGGAGCCCATCACGTCGTAGGCACCGCCGTAGGCCTTGCGCGTGATGACGGTGACCAGCGGCACGGTGGCCTCGGCGTAGGCGTAGAGCAGCTTGGCGCCCCGCCGGATGATGCCGTTCCACTCCTGCCCGGTGCCGGGCAGGAAGCCCGGCACGTCCACCAGCGTCAGGACGGGGATGTTGAAGGCGTCGCAGAACCGCACGAACCGCGCGGCCTTCTCGCTGGCGTCGATGTCCAGCGTGCCCGCGAGCTGCATGGGCTGGTTGGCCACCACGCCCACGCCGGCGCCCTCGATCCGCCCGAACCCGCACAGCATGTTCGGCGCGAACAGCGCCGAGACCTCCAGGAACTCGCCCTCGTCGACGAGCCTGGTGATCACCTCGCGCATGTCGTAGGGCTGGTTCGGCGAGTCCGGGACCAGCGCGTCCAGCTCCAGGTCGGCCTCGCCGACACCGTCGGCGACCGAACCCGCCTCCACCTCGGCGCCGGGGAGGACCGGCGAGGAGGACAGGTTGTTCGACGGCAGGAACGACAGCAGCTCCTTGACGTAGGAGATCGCGTCGTCCTCGTCGGTGGCCAGGTAGTGGGCGTTGCCGGACCGCTCGTTGTGCGTGCGCGCCCCGCCCAGGTCCTCGAACGAGACGTCCTCGCCGGTGACCGTCTTGATGACGTCCGGGCCGGTGATGAACATGTGCGAGGTCTGGTCGACCATCACGGTGAAGTCGGTGATCGCGGGCGAGTACACCGCTCCGCCCGCGCACGGCCCCATGATCAGCGAGATCTGCGGGATGACGCCCGAGGCGTGGGTGTTGCGCTTGAAGATCTCGGCGTAGAGCCCGAGCGCGGCCACACCCTCCTGGATGCGCGCGCCTCCCGAGTCGTTGATGCCCACCAGCGGGCAGCCTGTCTTCATCGCCAGGTCCATGACCTTGACGATCTTCTCGCCGAACACCTCGCCGAGCGACCCGCCGAACACGGTGAAGTCCTGGGAGAACACGCAGACCCGGCGGCCGTCGACGGTCCCCCAGCCGGTCACCACCCCGTCGCCGTAGGGGCGGTCGGCGTCCATGCCGAAGTTCGTCGACCGGTGGCGGGCGTGCTCGTCGAGCTCCACGAAGGAGCCCTCGTCGAGCAGCATGTCGATGCGCTCCCGGGCGGTCCGCTTGCCCTTGGCGTGCTGTTTGGCGACCGCGCGCTCCGAACCCGCGTGCACGGCCTCGTGGTTGCGCCGGTAGAGGTCGGCCAGCTTGCCCGCGGTGGTGTGGATGTCCGGTGTCTCCGCCGGCGGCACTCCGACAGGTTCGGTCGCACTGCTCATCGCTGCGGTTTCTCCTGGCTCGTTGCGGATGATCGGCGAGCCGCACCGGCGGCGCGCCCCGCCAGCAGCGGGCGGACCGGAGGGCCTGCAGGCGGACGCTAGCGCACGCCCTCGGCAGCGTCAACTGGGATGTGACGCCGTGGTAGCCATTCGATACGCAGTTAAAGCCGCGCCCCCACGCAGTTGCTACCCATAAGTGAATGCCCGATAGGCATCGGTGCGAAACATCAGGGCGGTGCCGACACGCGCGACCGCGTCGGGGTCGCGCACCGTCCCGGTGCGCGCCATGTCGTTGGCGGCGGTCAGCGCCGCCTGCACCAGCACGCGCGCCGGGACGCGGTCGAGCTCGGGGCGCACCCGGCACAGCAGTGCCACCCATTCCGCGACGTAGTCGTGCTGGGTCTGGCGGGCCCGGTGCCGCTCGGCGTCGGGCAGGTGCCCGACCTCGGTGACCAGGATGTCGATGAACCGGCCGTGGTCGTAGGCGAAGGTGATGTAGGAGTGCAGGAGCTCCCGCAACGCCTCCTCGGCGTCGTGGGTGGCGGTCAGCGTGCGTTCGAGCTCGATCTCCAGCCAGGCGCAGCCGCGGGCGATCACCGCCCCCAGCAGCTCCTGCTTGCTGGCGAAGTGGCTGTAGACGCTGGGGCCCGAGATGCCCGCCGCGGCACCGATGTCGTCGGTGGTCACCGCGGTGAACCCGTTGTCGGCGAAGAGCCGGGTCGCCGCCGACAGCAGCACGGCCCGCCGGGACGCGCGCCTGGCCAGCAGCGGTGACGGCGCGGACTCGGCGGTGCGCCGCGATGCCAGGGCCATGGGCTGCTGGTCGGTGACCACCGCGACCATGTTGCGCAGCAGTCCCTCGAACTCCGCCCTGGGCAGCTCGACCTGGTGGTAGGACGGGCTGGTCAGCGCGCTGAACAGGCACCAGCCCCGGAACCGGGCGTCTTCCTCGGCCAGTCCGGGTTTGCGCGCCCGCGCCAGGTCTGCCAGCCCGCCCGCCACCGCGCGCAGCTCGCCCTTGAGCTGGTCACGATCGGTGGCCGGCAGGTGCCGCGCCTCGCGCTGCCACAGCACGCCCAGCCTGCGGTGGTCGAGCGCGGCGGTCGCCAGCTCGGCCACCAGCGCGTCGAGGTCGTCGGTCGCGACGCGGTCGAGGATCTCGCCGAACGGGCGCAGCTCCTCCAGCACCACCTCGGTGAGCAGCCGCTGCTTGCTGGCGAAGTGCCGGTATAGCGCGGAGGGCCCGACGCCGACCGCCTCGGCGATGTCGCTCATGCCGACCCGCGGGTAGCCCCTGGCGTGGAACAGCTCCGACGCGGCGGCCACGATCAGCGTCCTGCGGTTGCGCGGCCGGGTGTTGCGTACCGCGCCCGCGGCCCCCTTGCTGCCTGCTGCGGCCATTCCCACCCTTTCCGGCACGGCGCTCCCGGCGGTCGTGCGCGGCGGCGCCCCACCGCCCGCCATTCCGGACAGCTTACGAGGCGCCGCACGCGCGGCGTGCCGGCCCGGTGGGCGGCTACTCCTCGGTCGCGCCGTCGGAGACCTCCTGCTCAGCGCGCTGGTCGATGCTCTCGTCGAGCTCGTGCATCCGGCTCTCGGCCAGCGGCGGCTCCACCGATCCCGGGCCTTCCGGTACCTCCGAGCGCAGCCGCTCGTCGATCGAGTCGCCCTCGCGCTGGTCCCTCGGCGTCGGCCTGCCCTCCGCGACCGGCGACCAGCCCTCGGCCGGTTCCACGCCGCTCTCCAGCGGGTCGACGCCGAGCTCGTCCTCGTCCAGGTCGGGCGCGGACTGCAGGTTGGCCGGGTCGGTCGGCTCCTGCGGCGGGGCCTCGTCCGGCGAGGGCGTGGTGGCGTCGAGTGGGTCCGACATGCTCGCTCCTTCCTTCACACCGCCGCGCGGCGGTCGATCTCCGCCCACGGGTCCGCCTTCCTGGCCAGCCGGCGCGTCATGTTGGCCAGGCCGTGGCGGCGCGGTGTCGCGCGGCTGAGCTCGGCGAGGTCGATCGGGGTTGCGGCCGGGGCCCCCGGTCGTGCTCGCAGCGAGTAGGGCGCGATCATCGTCTGCCCGTAGGCGTTGCGGTTGATGTCCAGGAAAACGCGGTCGCCGCGCTTGTCCTTGCGCTGCTGGGTGGTCAGCCGCTCGTCCTCCTGTTCCGCCCGGTCGGCGATCTCGGCCATGTGAGCGCGGACCTCGTCGAAGTCCCGCCGCGCGTCCAGCGGCGCCACCACGTGGAAGCCCTTGCCCCCGGTGGCCTGGACGAACGGCTCCATTCCGGCGTCTCGGAGCCGGTCGCACATGTCCTTGGTGATCGAGCGCAGATCGGCGATGCCGATCGACTCGGGCGGATCCAGGTCTACCACGGCCAGCACCGGGCGCTCCAGGTCGTCCGCAGTGGACAGCGCGACGTGGAACTCCAGGCACGCCTGGTTCGCCAGGTACACCAACGTGGCCGCGTCGCCGGCGACGACGTGGTGCACCGAGTCGTCCGCGCCGCGCTGCGGTACCGACACGACGCGGACCCAGTCCGGGAAGTGCTCCGAGGCCTCCTTCTGGAAGAACCCGCCGGAGCCGATGCCGTCCGGGAACCGCCGCAGCGTCAACGGTTTCCCGCGCACGTGCGGCAGCATCGCCGACGCCACCGCGCGGTAGTAGCCGACGACATCGCGCTTGGTGAAACCGTCGTCGGGGTACATGACCTTGTCCCCTTTGGACAGCTCCACCGACCTGCCGCCGATGTCGAGCGTCTCGGAGTCCGCGGCCATCCGAACACCCCTCAGCCTCGTCCGCGCGGCCCCTCCGGAGCCGATCGCGCGGACCGGCCGTCGCACCTGGGCACGGGCGCATCGGTCGGTCCGCTCTTCCTGGTCACCTCAACCACGTACCCGAACCCCCAGCGGCCCAACCACGACGGCGCCGCACGGGTGGCCTGTGCCACCCTTCCGGCATGCGGATCGCCACCTGGAACCTCAACTCCGTCACGGCCCGGCTGCCCAGGCTGCTGGAGTGGCTGTCGGCGGCTTCGCCGGACGTGTTGTGCGTGCAGGAGCTCAAATGCGCCTCGGACATGTTCCCGGTGGCCGAGGTCGCCGCGCTCGGCTACGAGGTCGCCGCCCACGGCACCGGGCGGTGGAACGGGGTCGGCGTGCTGTCGCGGGTCGGCCTCGACGAGGTCCGGCGCGGTCTGCCCGGCGAACCCGGCTACCTGCCCGAAGGCGCGATGTTCGAGGTGAACGAACCTCGCGCCATCGGCGTGAGCTGCGCCGGGGTGCGGCTGTGGTCGGTGTACGTGCCCAACGGGCGCTACGTCGGCCACGCGCACTACGACTACAAGCTCCGCTTCCTGGAAGCGCTGCGCGACACCGTCGCCGCGGAACGCGATCACGGCCGGGCGTTCGCCGTACTCGGGGACTTCAACATCGCGCCTGCGGACGACGACGTCTGGGACATCAGCGCGTTCACCGACAGCACGCACGTCACCGAGCCCGAGCGGTCGGCGCTGGCGGCCCTGCGCGCGGCGGGGCTCGCCGACGTCTACCCGCGCGCCCTGAAGTACGACGTCCCGTTCACCTACTGGGACTACCGCGCCGGCGCGTTCCCGAAGAACATGGGCATGCGGATCGACCTGGCCTACGGCGACCCCCGCTTCACCGGCGCCGTGTCGGACTCCTACGTCGACCGGGAGGCCCGCAAGGGCAAGGGCGCCTCCGACCACGCACCCCTGGTGATCGACCTGGACCTCTGATCACTCCTGCTCGCCGGTCGCGGCGGTGGCGTGATCGTAGTAGCCGAGGACGCCACCAGCACCATGCAGCGCGAAGCCCGCTTCCGGGTTCGCGGGTTCACCCGCGAGCGCGAGGACGTGCCGGAGGCGGACGTCGACCAGCTCGTCCAGCGCGCGCCAGCGCGCGGCGGGCGGCCGGCCGGCGGACGCGGCGGCGTTGTCACCGAAGTCGGCCTCGGACCGGCTGAGCGCCTCGCGGAGCTCCCGCACGGCGTACCGGAACCGCTCGGGCTCGCCCGGCGCGAACCCGTCGGACCGGTCGAGCAGCAGCCGGACCATGTAGAACGTGTCGTCCACGTGGTTGGCCAGCCACTTGCGCCTGCGGTAGATGCCACCCAGGGCGGGCCAGCGCTTGCGCGCGGCCTGCCTGGAGCGGCCGGTGACCGCGCTGAGGTCGGCCAGGCTCGCGCCGAGCCACACCGCGTCGGCGACCGCCACCTCCACTCCGCGCAGCGCCGCCTCCGACACCAGCCCCTCCACGGTGAGCGCGGCACGCACGTCGGCCAGCGCATCGCGGCGAAGCCGCTGGTCGTCCCCGCGGTCCTCGATCATCGCAGCGGGGTCGTCGACCTCCACCCCGCTGCGCACGACCGCGGTGAGGTCCTGGACCAGTTCGTCGGCTCGGCCCGTCGCGTTCGCGGTATCCATTCGCCCACTCTCCCCTACTGTAAACCCGCGGTTCACAATAGCGTGTAAACCTCAGGTTCACAACCACGTTCGTGAGACCGCGTTCCCCGGTTCTCACTAGGCTGGGATCATCGGATCGAGGAGGGACCGTGCCCGTCACCGGAGAGACCAGCGCCGAAGCGCGCGTACCCCTGCGCGACCAGGTTCGGGACGCACTGCAGGCGAGGATCGCCGACGGCAGGCTGCGCCCCGGCGACCGCCTCTTCGAACAGGACATCGCCGCCGAGTTCGGCATCTCCCGGGTGCCGGTCCGGGAGGCGATCCGGATGCTGCAGAGCGAGGGGTTCGTGGAGGTCATGCCCCGCAGGCGGGGCGTGTTCGTGCGCGGCCTGGACCGCCACCAGGCCGAGGAGCTGTTCGAGGTCCGGGAGGCTCTGGAGGTCTTCGCCGCGCGGCTGGCCGCCCAGCGCGGCGAGAGCGCGGGCGTGCGGCGGATGGCCGAGCTGGCCGACCAGGCCCGCAAAGCCCACGAGGCCGGCGACATCGAGGCCATGTCCACCGCCAACGCCGCCTTCCACGACCAGCTCGTCACGCTGGCGGGCAACGATCTGCTCGCGTCGATCCTGGAACCGCTGCACGGCAGGCTCGCCTGGATGTTCCGGCTCAACATGGAGCCGGAGCGGGTCTGCGGCGAGCACGAGGAGCTGCACGCGGCCATAGCGGCCGGTGACGCCGAGCGCGCGGCCGATGTCGCGAAGCGGCACGTGCACTCCAGCCGCAAGATGGTGCTGGAGCGCATCCTGTTCTGAGGCCGCGGCCCGGGGTTCCGTGGTCAGTCCCGTGGAAGGCGACTTGGCTACGGTCGCGGTGGTTGACCCGGCCGACGCTCAGCCAGACGAGTGCCGCATACCGAACGCCTCCGCGAGGATGCGGGTGCAGGTGTCCGGCAGCGCGGATTCCTGCGGGATCAGGTGTTCACCGGCGACGCCGAGCAGGTCGCGCGGGCGGTACCAGCCGCGCATGTCGCCCGGGCCGAACTCGGCGGCCTGCGGCCGGGTCGCGTGCCTGCGCAGGGATTCGGCGAAGGACACGTCCAAGTAGTAGAACCACGTCCGCCCGCGATGGTCCTCGGCGAGGCGCCGCAGCATCCCTCCGTACCGCTCGGCGCTCATGATGCCTTCGACGATCGCGTGGTAGCCGTGGTCCAGGGCGTAGCGGGCGACCGTGGAGATCAGGCCGACGTTGGCGCCGCCGGGCACGTCCCGCTCCCGCAGGACGACCCGCCGCATCACGTCCTGCTGCACGAGCGCGCAGGTGCGGCCGAGCCGCACTCGCCCCGACATCGAAGTCCACTCGTAACCAGCGCGGAACAGCCGCAGTATTGACTGCGTCTCACCTGACATCTACCTTACGTATACATTCCGATATACTTCCACATCGCGGAATGCGGTGATGCACATGTCAACCGAACCCACGGACGGCGCCGCCGACGCGACGCCCCGGCCCCCGGCTCCGCGCTCCCCCACCCCGATCCGCGGACGGCCCCTCCGCGAGCGGCCCCACAACGCCGACCTCGCGCCGCCGGAACAACGGCGCTGGAAGACCTGCAGCGTCTGACGAGCACGCGTGACCGACGGTGCCTCTCATGACCCTGAGCAGGTCTGACGCACCGCGCGCGGCGTCGTGGGCGATGCCCGGCGCACTACCATCGCGGACCACGAGCGGTGGACCGAACGAGGCGTCGCTCCGACCAGTTCCGCCGGCCCAAAAGGCCGAGGACGTTGCATCGCGATCGCACCGTGGCTTTCCCCGGCCACCGGCCACGGCTGGCACGCGGCTCGTCCGAGTGGGACGGCGCATCGCGCTCGAACAACCACAACATCCTTGTGAATCAAGGCAACCGAATGTTTCAACGTCGAAACCTTGGAGTGGCCTCATGACCGCCACCGACGACCGATCGGCCGACACGGCCGGCACCGGCCGGGCTCTGTACAGCTACGACCTCGCCCCGACCAAGAAGGCCGGGCGCCGCTGGGGCGCCTACAACGTCTTCACGCTCTGGGCCAACGACGTGCACAGCCTCGGCAACTACGCCTTCGCCATCGGCCTCTTCGCGCTCGGGCTCAACGTCTGGGGCATCCTGCTGGCCTTCCTGCTGGCGTCCGCGCTGCTGTTCCTGCTCCTGACGCTGTCCGGCTACATGGGGCACAAGACCGGCGTGCCCTTCCCGGTCATGAGCCGGATCGCGTTCGGCACCAAAGGCGCGCGGATTCCGGCTGCCGTCCGCGGCATCGTCGCCATCGCCTGGTTCGGCATCCAGACCTATCTCGCGTCCTCGGTGCTGAACGCGCTCCTCGTGGCCATGTTCCCCGGTTTGCAGTCATTGCAGGACCGATCCGCGCTGGGGTTGTCGGTGCTCGGCTGGATCACCTTCCTCGCGCTGTGGGCGGTCCAGGTCCTCATCGTCAGCTACGGCATGCACGTGATCCGCAAGTACATGGCGATCGCCGCGCCGACCACCCTCATCACGATGTCCGCATTGGCGATCTGGATGTTCGTCCGGGCGGGCGGCTCCATCTCCTTCTCCACCGCGCAGCCGCTCACCGGCGGGGCGATGTGGCTGCAGATCCTGCAGGGTGCCGCGCTGTGGGTCGTGATCTACGGGACGTTCGTGCTGAACTTCTGCGACTTCACGCGCGCGGCCAAGAGCCGCCAGTCGATCGTGCGCGGCAACCTCGTCGGGATTCCGGTGAACATGCTGCTGTTCGCCGCCATCGTCGTCGTTCTCGGCGGCGCTCAGTTCAAACTGGACGGACGGGTGATCACCAGTCCGACCGACATCGTCCAGACGATTCCCAACCTGGTGATGCTGGCGAGCGCGTCGATCGCACTGGTCGTCCTGACGATCGCGGTGAACTTGCTGGCCAACTTCGTGGCGCCCATCTACGTGCTGGTCAACCTCTTCCCGCGGAAGCTGAACTTCCGCCGGGCGGGACTGGTGAGCGCCGTCATCGGTCTGGTCATCCTGCCCTGGAACCTCTACGACAGCCCCGTCGTCGTGAACTACTTCCTCAGCGGCCTCGGTGCGCTGCTCGGCCCCGTCTTCGGCGTCATCATGGCGGACTACTGGTTGCTGCGGAAGGGCCGCGTCAACGTCCCGGACCTCTACAGCGAGGATCCGCACAGCGACTACCACTACCGCAACGGCTACAACCTCAAGGCCGTCGGGGCGTTCGTCCCGGCCTCGGCCATCTCCGTCGTCGTGGCGCTGGTGCCCGCCTTCGAGTCCGCCTCCGGGTTCTCCTGGTTCATCGGGGCGATCCTGGGCGCGGTCATCTACGCCGCCATCGGCGACAGCAAGCCCGATTTCCGGGACGTGGACGGCGAAGCCATCGCCGTTCCCGCCGAGTGAACCCTGCTCCGCGACCGGCCGCAGCGCCCCCCGGTGACCGCCTGAGCTGGTCCACCGCCGCCTCCGGCATCCACTGAACCCGACGAAGGAAGCGAATGCGCATCGTCATCGCCAACGTCAACACGACCGAGGCCGTCACCGAAGCCGTCCGGCAGCAGGCGATGAAGGTCGCCGGACCCGGCACCGAGATCGTCGCGGTGACGCCCTCGTTCGGCCCCGAGTCGGTAGAGGGCAGCTTCGAGAGCTACCTCGCCGCGGTCGCGGTCATGGACCGCGTCGCGGCGGTCCGGGAACCCTTCGACGCGGTCGTGCTCGCCGGTTTCGGCGAGCACGGCAAGGAAGGGCTGGCCGAGCTGTTCGGCGTGCCGGTCGTGGACATCACCGAGGCCGCCGCCCACGTGGCCGGACTGCTCGGCCGCAACTACGCGGTGGTCACCTCGCTGCGGCGCACGCTGGGCCAGATCGAGGACCGGCTGCGCGTGGCCGGTCTGGCCGAGCGGTGCGTGTCGTTGCGCGCGACCGACCTGCCGGTGCTGGAGCTCGAGGCCGATCCCGGCCTCGCGGCCAGGCGCATCGCCGAGCAGGCGGTGCAGGCCGTGGACCTCGACCGCGCCGACGTGATCTGCCTCGGCTGCGCGGGCATGGCCGGACTCGCCGAGCACGTCGAGGAGGCGACCTCGGTACCGGTCGTCGACGGCGTGACCGCGGCGGTGGGACTCGCCGAGACGCTGGTGCGGCTCGGCTTGCGCAGCTCGCCCAGCGCCTACCCGGCTCCCCGCCGCAAGACGATCACGGGATGGCCGGTCACCGGTTCGCGGGCATAGGTTCGACCTATCGCAGCGTTGCGTGCTTCGTCTTAGCCTGGGTGTGCGAAGGGATGGTTGGTTCGACGGTGGCGGTCCGCGGTGCGCGGACCGTCCACTGTGGTTCGAGGAGGAGCCGGATGCACGCGGATCAGCCGAAGCCGCCGGGCGCACCCGTTCACCAGGGCACGCCCGGCCACCCGGACACGTCGGTCCCCCAGAACACGCCGTTCGTCGTCCGGCTCGCCGAGTTGGCCGCCGCCGAGCCCGACCGGCTCGCCCTGACCTGCGACGACGTGTCGCTCACCAGGAGCGGCCTGGAGTCGGCGTCGAACCGCCTGGCGCGTGACCTGCTCGCGCGCGGAGTGCGCCACGGCGACTTCGTGAGCATCGTCGTGCCCAACAGCGTCGCGTTCGTGGTGGCCGAGCTGGCCGCGTGGAAGGCCGGTGCCGTCCCGCAGCCGCTGAGCCCGAAGCTGCCCGCCTCCGAGCTGCGCGAGATCATCGACCTCACCGAACCGGCACTGGTCATCGGTGACGTCACCGCCGACGTCGCGGGCGGACGCGCGCGGCTCCCGGCCGACCACCAGCCCGATCCCGCACTGGACGACGGCCCCCTGCCGGTCGTGGTCTCGCCCGCGTGGAAGGCGCCGACCTCCGGCGGCAGCACCGGACGGCCCAAGGTGATCGTCGCCGGCCGCCCGGCGCTGGTCGAGGAGACCGACCTGTCGGCCGACGTCTTCGGCATCGAGCACGGCGGCGTGGTGCTGGTGCCCTCGCCGGTGTCGCACAACGCGCCGAACATGAGCGTCGCCATGGGGCTGCTGCGCGGCAACCACGTCGTGCTGATGCGCCGCTTCGACGCCCGGCAGGTGTTACACCTGGTCGAGCGGCACCGCGTGAGCTGGCTGTACGTGGTGTCGACGACCATGGGACGGATCATGCGGCTGCCCGAGGACGTGCGCGCCGCGGCAGACCTCTCCAGCCTGCGCACCGTCTTCCACACCGCGGCGCCGGTGCCGGTGTGGCTCAAGCGCGCCTGGATCGACTGGGTCGGCCCCATCGTGCGCGAGCTCTACGCGGGCACCGAGGCGCAGGCCACGACCGTGATCACCGCACCGGAGTGGCTGGCCCACCCGGGCTCGGTCGGCCGCGTCCTGCGCGGCGAGATGCAGATCCGCGACAGCGACGGCCGGGTGCTGCCACCAGGCCGGGAGGGCAAGGTGTGGATGCGGCGCGCACCGGACGTCGAGCCGACCTACCGTCTTCTCGGCGCACAGGCGCACGCCGACGCCGACGGCTGGGAGTCGCTCGGCGACATCGGCTGGTTCGACGAGGACGGCTACCTCTACCTCGGCGACCGCGAGGCGGACATGATCCTTGTCGGCGGGGCCAACGTGTACCCGGCGGAGATCGAGGCCGCACTCGGCCAGCACGACGCGGTGGTGGACAGCTGCGTCGTCGGTCTGCCCGACGACGACCTGGGCAACGTGCCGCACGCCATCGTCGTCACCCGCCGGTCGGTGTCGAAGGCCGACCTGGTCCGGCACCTGCGGTCGCGGCTGGCGCCCTACCGCATGCCGCGCAGCTTCGAGTTCGTCACCACCCCGTTGCGCGACGATGCCGGCAAGATCCGCCGGTCGCAGCTCCGGGCGGCGCGACTGGCCGGGCGGGTGAGACCCGCGGCCGGGCCGGCCACTCCCTGACCGAGCGGATCGCCCCGCCACGAGCCTCCACTGTGGATTCGGGCGCCACTCGCCCCGAAGCCGCACCGCGCCCCGGCCGGAGCCGCTAGTCTTCGGCCCACTCGGGTGCACGCACAAGGGGGTGCGGGATCGTGTCCAGCGCAGACGACGCAGTGGAGTTACCGCCGTTCGAGGGAGCGCGGGACACGCTCGCCCTCATCGGCGCCCTCTACCGCAGGCGGCCCTCCGGGGACCGCGACGGCGAGGCGCTCGGTCGTGCCGAGCTGCCGATGATCTGCCTCGTGCGCCCGGAGGAGTACGAGGACGTGCTGCCCGCGATCTCCCAGCGCCTGCACGAAGGCAGCCCGCACCGCGTGCCGCACGCGCTGGTCCGCCTGGAGGGGATCGGGCACCGCCCCCGCGAGCCCCACCCGATCAGTCCCGAACGCCTCCCGGCTCCGACACCGGCCGACGTCGAGCAGATCCGCGGCATGCTGGTGGAGATCGCGCACGAGCTGGCCGAGTCGCGCAACGCCAAGGCCGGGCGGCTGCGGTTCCCGCGTCTCGCCCTGGCCGTCTGGCTGATGGAGCAGGACGTGCGCCTGGGCGGCGAGCGCACGCCGCGGGTCCTGCACGCCGAACTCCGCGACCGCCGCCACATCGACCGCCGGGTCACCGACTCGCTGGACTCGCTCGAGCAGGGCGCGCCCGACCTGCCGGGGTGGCTGCGCTGGGCGCCCCGGGTGCTCAGAGCGCTGCCGCCGTTCTGGTTCCGCCTCAAGTCCAGCGGCCGCCTGCCCCGGCTCAGCGCCGAGTACCGCTGGTTCCCGCGCCAGCCCTACCTTGCCGCCGAGGTTCCCGGCACCTTCATCGGGTTCGCCGAGCGGCTCACCGCCAGGGGCTGGCGCCGCGAGTCGCCGGACCAGATGCTGAAGTTCCTGACCAACGCCTTCCTGGAGGACCTTCGCCAGTCCTACCCGAAGCCGCCGCTGCGGCTGCGGGGCGCCCGCCGGACGACCAACGCCGTCGTGCTGCTCGACCACATCACCCTCCACAACGGCGGATACCGGTTGCTGCGGCTGGTCAACGACGTCCGCAACGACACCGGCAGGCTGGATCCCCTCCTGCTGGTCAGCGGCAGCCGGTTCGTCCCGCCCTACCGGGACGAACCGGACTCCCGCGACGCCCGCCTCCGCGTCTACAGCCCCGTGGAGGCCCCGCAACGGCTACCGCGACTGGTCCGGCGTACTGGACGCGGCGCGCAAGCAGCGCAAGGAAATCGCCTGGTACCTGCCGATCCTGATCCCGGCCGCCGTCCACGACGGTGAACCGCCGGTCCACAACTACGCGCTGGCCCGCGCGCCCTGGTGGTCGCGGCGGCTCACCGCGGTGGGCGTCACCGCGGCGCTGGTCGCCTGCGCACTGGCCGGGTACTCCACGTGGAGCTTCCGGCACTGCCAAGGCGGATTCGGATGGCCCGGGACGCAACCGACGCTCACCCGTGTCGACGGCGAGTGCATCGGCGTCACCGACGGCTCGTTCCCTCGCCTACGGCGGCGCGCTCAGCTCCTCCTCCGGTGACGCCGGGGGCCTGGTCGCCAAGCGCGAGGAACTCGCCGGGGCCGCCGTCGCGCAGCGCAACGCGCTGGAACGCGTCGGCACGCCCGTGGTCCGCATCCTGCTCGCCAACGCCGGTCGCGACATGCGCCACGGCCCTGCCATCGCGCGCCGGCTGGGCGAGCTGGCGCGGCACGATCCGAGCCTGGTCGGCGTCGTCGGCCTGGACCGCAGCAGCACACCCACCGACGAGACGATCCGGGTGCTCAGCCGGGCCGGGTTGCCGATGGTCGCAGCGGCGCTGACCGCGGACAAGGACGCCTCGGACTTCCCGATGTACTACCAGGTGGCGCCGCAGAACGAGCGGCAGTCGCTGGTCGCCGCCGAGCTCATCGACCACCTGCAACGCAACGGCGGTCGGCCGGCCGGATTCCGGCCGTTCGCCAGGGCGGTCCGGATCTACCACGCCGGCGACCCTGCCGACATCTACAGCTCCTACCTGCGCGACGAAATGAGACGAGCTGCCGAGGCCAGGGGCTTCGCGGTCGAGACCGCCGCCTTCTCACCCGGCGATGCCTGGGGCGCCGGACAGCGGGCGTGCGAGTTCCCGGGGCTGGTCTACTACGCGGGGCGCGGTGTTCCGGAGTTCGACCTGTTCCTGGGCGGCGTTGCCAACACCTGCCGCAGCGCGCCGCCGCCGATCGTCGGCGGCCACGGCACCTCGCGCTACGTCGCCGACCAGGGCATGCGCGAGCGCAACCGCAAGATCCCGTTCCTCTACCAGACCTCGGCGATCGGTCCGGCGGGCGCCGACCCGCTGACCGAGGACCGCCTCGTGGAGGCCGAACAGGTCTTCTACGACCGCCTCTTCGACACCTTCCCGTTCGAGCGGACCGCCGAGGGCCGTTCGCTGGACGGCCACGCCGCGCTGACCCACGACGCCGTGCTGAGCATGATCACCGCGGTCCAGCACCTGCACGGCAAGGGCGTCCCGCTGTCGCCCGGCGGGGTGTGGCGGGAGCTCAACGACATCCACGGCGGCGGTTCGGGCACCGTCGAGGGCGCGACCGGCGTGATCGACTTCGGTGGCAACCTGGGCCGCAACGTGCCGGTCGACAAGCCGGTGGCGATCCTGCAGGTCGACGAGAACGGCGCGGTGAACGAGAACGTGATCTGGTTCTGCGGGCGTCCGCGCCCGGTCCCGACGGTGATCTCCCCGCCCTGCCCCGTCACCGGCTGAACCGGCCGGGCTCGGCCGGCGGAACCCGGCAGTCCGGAGCAGGGTGTGCTGCGACGGGGCACCGACGCCGGAGGCGGGGATGGCGGACAAGATCGTGGTGGGCGTGGACGGATCGCCCGAGTCCAAGGCCGCGCTGCGCTGGGCGCTGCGCCAGGCGGAGCTGACCGGCAGCCGGCTCGTGGCGATGATGGCGTGGGACAGCCCGCCCATCTACGGCTGGGAGGACGCGGCCTCACAGGACCTCAACGCCCGCGCCGCCACTTCCCTGGGCGACGCCCTGCGCGAGGTGGCGCCCGAGGGCACCACCGTCGAGATCGAGAAGCAGGTCGCCAACGGCCATCCCGCGAAGGCGCTGCTGGAGGAGTCCGAGGACGCCGACATGCTGGTGCTGGGCAACCGCGGGCACGGCGGCTTCACCGGAGCGCTGCTCGGGTCGGTGAGCCAGTACTGCATCCACCACGCCAGGTGCCCGGTGCTGGTCGTCCGCGAACCCCGGCGGTGACGGGACATCCAGGGACCGCGGGCACATTCCCGTTGGCTTCGACGTAGCGCCTGCTCACCGGCCGTGCAAGCGCCGGAGGACGCGGAAGCGAAGGGCGAGGCGCACGTTCGTGCCTCGCCCTTCGCTTCCGGTGAGCCGGATCAGACCGACTCGGGCGTCCGCTGGGTCACCTCGAAGGTGAGCTCCCCGTCCCGGACGCCGACGTGGACGGTGCTGCCGGCCTCCAGCTCGCCGTCGAGCACCAGGTCGGCGATCCGGTCGTCGACGTCGCGTTCGATCGTCCGGCGCAGCGGCCGGGCGCCGAACTCCGGCTGGTGGCCGCGCTCGGCGATCAGGCCGACGGCGTCGTCGTCGAACCCGATGCCGATCTCCATCGCGGCCAGGCGCTGCCGGGTGCCGTCCAGCAGCTGGTCGGCGATGTCGTGCAGCTGCTCCGCGGTGAGCTTGCGGAACACCACGACCTCGTCGATCCGGTTCAGGAACTCGGGCCGGAACGCCTCCTTCAGCCGCGGCATCAGCCGGTCGTGCAGCGAGTCGTCGGCCTCGTCCTGCGCGGCCGAGAAGCCCAGCCCGCCGGACTTGCTGGAGATGACCTCCGAGCCCAGGTTGCTGGTCATGATCACCACGGTGTTGGTGAAGTCGACCGTGCGGCCCTGGCCGTCGGTGAGCCTGCCGTCCTCCAGCACCTGCAGCAGCGTGTTGAAGACGTCGGGGTGCGCCTTCTCGACCTCGTCGAGCAGCACCACCGAGTACGGCCTGCGCCGCACCGCCTCGGTCAGCTCGCCCGCCTCGCCGTAGCCGACGTAGCCGGGAGGAGCACCGATCAGGCGCGCGGCGTTGTGCCGCTCCTGGAACTCGCTCATGTCGAGCCGGATCATCCGGTCCTCGTCGCCGAACAGCGTCTCGGCCAGCGCCTTGGCCAGCTCCGTCTTGCCGACGCCGGTCGGCCCCAGGAACAGGAAGCTGCCCACCGGGCGGTTGGCGTTGCCGACGCCGCTGCGCGAACGCCGCACCGCGCGGGCCAGCGCCCGCACCGCGTCGTCCTGGCCGATGACGCGGCGGTGCAGTTCGCCCTCCAGGTTGCGCAGCCTGGTGCGCTCCTGCTCGGTCAGGCGGCTGACCGGCACGCCCGTCGTCCGCGAGACGACCTCGGCGATGTCGCTCTCGGTCACCTCCGGCAGACCGGCGTCGCGGTTGGCGGCCAGTTCGGCCTGCGCGACGCCGATCTCGTCGCGCAGCGCCGACGCGCGCTCGTAGTCCTCGTCGGCCACCGAACGGTCCTTCTCCCGCTCGAGCCGCTGGATGCGCTGCTCCAGCTCGTCGGCCGACGGCCCCACGACGCTGAGCCGCTTGCGGGCGCCTGCCTGGTCGAGCAGGTCGATGGCCTTGTCCGGCAGGAAGCGGTCGGCGATGTAGCGGTCCGACAGCCGGGCCGCCGCGGCGACCGCCTCGTCGGTGTAGCGGACCCTGTGGTGCTCGGCGTAGCGGTCGCGCAGCCGGTCGAGCACCTCGATGGTGTCCTCGACGTTCGGCTCGGGCACCTGCACCGGCTGGAAGCGGCGTTCCAGCGCCGCGTCCTTCTCGATGTTCTTGCGGTACTCGTCGAGCGTCGTGGCGCCCACCACGTGCAGCTCACCGCGGGCCAGCCGGGGCTTGAGCATGTTGCCCGCGTCGACCGCGCCCTCGGCGCCGCCCGCACCGACCAGCGTGTGCAGCTCGTCGATGAACACGACGACCTCGCCGCTGTTCGCGCTGATCTCGTCGATGACCTTGGTCATCCGCTCCTCGAAGTCACCGCGGTAGCGGGTGCCCGCCAGCATGCTCGACAGGTCGAGCTGCACGATGCGCTTGCCGGTCAGCACGTGCGGGACCTCCCCGTCGGCGATGCGCTGGGCGATCCCCTCGACGATGGCGGTCTTGCCGACACCCGCCTCGCCGACGAGCACCGGGTTGTTCTTGGTACGCCGCGACAGCACCTCGATGGTCTGCTCGATCTCGTCGGCGCGGCCGACGACCGGGTCGAGCTCGCCGTCGAGGGCGCGAGCGGTGAGGTCCTGGCCGTACTTGTCCAGCGTCGGGGTGCCGCTGTCGCGCTCGGCGGTCGCCTGTCCGGCCTCCGGCCGCCGGGTACCGCCCGCAGACACCCGGAACTCCTCCGGGGTCGCTCCCGCCGAGGCCAGCAGCCTGCCGGCCTCCGAATCCGGGCTGGCCGACATCGCCAGCAGCACGTGCTCTGGCCCGATGTAGGTCGAGCCCAGCGCACGGGCCACCTGGTAGGCGTCCACCAGTACCTTTCGGCCCGCCGGCGTCAGCGTCGGCGCGTGGTCGCCCGCCTCGCGTGCGGCGGGCAGCTGGCGCTGCACGGTCTCGGCGAAGGCGTCCGGGTCGACCTGGACGCCCTCGAGCATCTCGCGGGTGGTGCCCTCCTTGGTAGCCGCCCACAGCACGTGCAGGGCGTCGAGATCGTCGTGCCCCAGACCACGGGCGTAGTCGGCGGCCCCGGCGAGCAGCTCCTGCGTCTTCTGGGTCATCAGTTCGGTGATGTCGACGCGACGGCTGGCGCCTGCGCCGGCGCCAGGCCCGAAGAAACGGGCGAGGTACTCGTCGAACGGGCCCTGTCCGAATCCGCCCGGTCCGAAGAACGTCGCCATTCCTACCCTCCTCGCACGGCGCTCGTCGCCGTCATAGTTGAGCCTGTCGTTATCAACCAACATGCCAGCAACTCT